>CALJKR010000001.1 GCA_937974555.1 uncultured Flavobacteriales bacterium
TGAACAAAACACTTTCTGTTTCTGTTTCTCGCTCTTACTACCTCATCCCTTCATCCCTTCATCCCCTCATCCCCTCATCCCCCTCACCCATACTCCACCAACCGCTTCTGATCGAGGTTCACCGTGACGCCATAAAAATTGAAATCCGTACTCGCGGGTTGTTCCTCTTCGATGATGTCGATTACGGAATTCTTGAGGGGTATTGGCTCAAAATACAAACTGAAAACACGCCAATCTTCCGTAGATTCAAATTCAAACACCTCAGGCGCTAATGGAATGTTCTTGGCTTCTATCAAAGGGTATCGCTTCTGATTTCCTTGAACCTGTATAAAAGTATGCCGCGCTATTCTGATCCAACCGCCACGAACGTATATCCACGGGGCTGAATAGCCAAAATCAATGCGCGTGAATGCATCCGAAAGAACGATGCGCATGATCTCCGGATTGGTCTTCCGCTGATCACCGACTTCAATATCGGCCAAATAATGGGGTCGCACTTTTTTCATTCGACTAATTCTTGGGTGAATTTATACAACCATTTGGGACCTAAAATGACAACATGCCTTCCCTGCGATAAGAAATACCGGCACAACTCAATGGAGGGTATCAATTCAAAAGAAATCAATGAGGTACCATTGGATTCCTTATGAATGGTCTGACTTTCGTGCAAGGGATAGGCCTGAAAATAATGGGTGCCCAATTGACTGGCCATAATTTCAATGGTCTGCAACTTGGCCTTGGGTATCGGAAACACACCGTAAACCGAATGTAAATATTCGTGAACCACTTTGATATCTGTTTCGAAATACTTTGACTTCAACAACAACGGCTCAGATACCCGATCCAATCCAAATGTTCGCACTTCCTCATGCGCTTCGGAATACCCAATGATGTACCACCTATTTTCAAACTCCTTGATGAGAAACGGATGGACCACGATGGATTTGAATGTTCTTTTCTTGTAGGAAAAATGAATAAACGAAACGGGAATCTTTTCGCTACAGGCTTTGTAAAACAAATCAAAATATTCAAAACCCCAAGATACCGGTGGACGCATGGTTTGCAAGATCGGCTGTCGCTCTTCGAATTTCTTTTCTTCCAATGCTGCGCTGAACAACTTCTCCACCGCGTGAGAAAATTTTGCGCTGATCTTGGATCCACCAATGGCACGAATCACCTCCACCGCCTCATTGAGTGTCTCTAGATCCTCTGGTCGCATCGATATCCCCGCCAATGAATAATTGGGATCTGTGTAGGCATAACCCAAATGCGTCCGGTTGAACTGTATCGGCGCATCAAATCCATCGGGATACGGACACTTCATACTGGCAATGTCCTTTTGAATGGTTTCCTTGGAAGGGCGAAAATCCAACTTCTCCACGCAGGCCTCAATCAAATCATCCATCGAGGGGTAAGGACGCATGGTATTGCGCAGTGCCGCATCAATGACCTTGTATCGCCGAAAGGCACTTTTTCCCTGTTTCATGAATCGAATATAAAAAAAATATCACTCCGTATGTTAAATACGGTATGGCGTTTTTCATTTGTATCCTCAAAATTTCAATCGATGGAAACACAAATCAAAACACAAGCCCTCGAATTCCGAGGCACAACAAAAAGTCAAAAACACTTTTTTGAAATCAGCGAAACGCCTGTGCGGTACGAAGACCCCTTCAATGCTCAGAATTTCGACTTCTACCCGAATCGTAAGATTGTCATCAACAACAACTTAAAATCCGGCATCAGTATCGTAGGCTACGATTTTACAACCATTAAGCACGAAGATGCCTTTGATCTCGGGGTTTCGATATTTGAAATGATGTTTGGGGTGACACCCCAAATTCACCGTGAGGTACTCAGTCCACGGACCACCGATTACTCCGTCGACCTCATTTCAGAAAATTGCAAAATTGTCATCGACAACAACGGATTTCGATATGTTGGCCCGCCCGATTTAGACCGACCCGATTACGCCGATCACGAGTCGATACTGCCCAACAACCAACGGATCCCTATGGATCATATCGCCAAAGACTTTCGGGACGAATATTATCCTTTTATTCGCGTATCCAATTATCTCAGGGAAGGACATATGTTCAGTATTGAATTGGGCTATTACCGCTATCGATGTTCCAACGGCATGATGATGGGTCGCAGAACCAAAATGACCTTTGTTCGCAATTATCAAAGAACCAGTTTACAGGAAATAAGACAGGAAGCCTTTGATCGATTTTTCCGCCACAAACATGAATTTATGGGAATGGCTGAGAAACTTTGGAAGTTGTTGTCCATGCACATACCCAAGGCACAGATACGCATGGTATCATTTGACATTTTCGAAAAAGAACTCCTCAAGAAAAACATCCAGCAGCGAAAAGCTTTACAGCTCACCTTGAGTGACTTCGTTGACCAATACGTCAACGAAATCGGTGAGAATCTGAATGCCGCTTTGAATGTCGCAACAGAGTTCTCCAAACTTTTGGAAGGAAGTCGCGTGTCGCCCAGCACCTTACAAACCTTGGCCACCCAGTGGATGAATCGGGTCACCAAGCAACAGTTCAATCTCACCCAATATCTCAACAACCTCAACGGCTTGGAGGAGCGCATCATCAACGCCCGAGAAACCGAAGAGATCGACGAACCCGTTTCGTGGTAGGAAGTAGAACATGATGGCGCCTGCCCACTGCCCCGTTGGGTCAGTGGGCACCCCGCTGTCCACTGCTATTCCTCCTGCGGCGCTGCGCGCCCCAGTCCGGGATATCCGCTCCCATCGGTGGCGCGGGGATCTTACCGCATAATTTTCATATAAGATATAGGAGTTATGGCATAAGCATTTCTTGAAGGTTACTTGAACCTTTGAAGAAAAAATGGAATGGATCAATGATGTTCGCCGACAACTGATCATAAGGCAATACAGCATCAACACGCAGAAGGCGTATATCAATGCGCTACAATTGTTCGGTAGGCATTTTGGACAACAGAATTTGACACAGCTGAGTCAAATAGACATTGAGGAGTATTTGCTTTATTTATCAGAGCAACGGAATTACAGTTTTTCGGGATTGAATTTAATGGTGAATGCCATCAAGTTCATGTTTGAGAAAGTATGGAATTTACCCAAGACCACCTATCATTTACCTCGACCACGCAAAACACATACACTGCCCAAGGTATTGGATGAGGAGGACATCAAGAACATATTTTCCCGTGTAGAAAACCCCAAACATCGGTTGATTCTTTACATGGCCTATAGTAGCGGATTGCGCGTGAGTGAGGTGGTTAGGATTAGGTTGACCGATATCCACCGCAAGAGCATGCAGATCAGGATTGAGCAGAGCAAGGGCCGCAAGGATCGGATGGTGGTACTGAGCAAAAAAGTCCTGGCATTGATGGAAGAATATTATAGGCAATACAAACCCAAGGAGTATTTGTTTGAGGGACAATTTGGGGGGCCATATAGTATACGCAGTGCACAAATGATATTTAAGCGCTTCAAGCAATTGGCAAAGGTGAACATCAAGGGAGGCATACACTTGTTGCGACACAGTTTTGCGACGCATTTATTGGAGCAGGGGGCGGATATCCGCTTGGTGCAGCAGCAGTTGGGACACAACAGTGTAAAGACGACGCAGATCTACACACATGTCACCGAGAAGAGGAATCAGAACCTAAAGAGTCCCTTTGACAACATGGACGATTAAACGCAATGCGCCATTTAAATAACGCAATGCTGACTCATTGATTTTCAATGGTTTTTCGTTATACTTGCGTTATACAAATTTCGTATACTATAATGTTATATGCAACCCTACCAGACCGACAGTGCAACAATTAAACGACAGAAAAGACGATAGTGAAATTAACAAGTAACATAGACAAATTTGGGACGGCAGGACTTTTCTTGACAGCAATATTTTCCCCTTGCTGTTTTCCGCTTTTTGCATTTGCAGCTTCTGCACTTGGACTTGGTAGTTTTGAACTTTTCGGTGGGTGGACAATGTGGATTTTTCAAGCAATGGTTTTAATATCAGTTGGCGGACTTTACATTTCGTATCGCAAACACCGTTGTATGTATCCTTTGCTGACAGCTATTCCAAGCGGACTTTTAATTTTTTACGCTTATCACATTAACGACAGCGACTACTGGACATATTTTCTTTACGCTGGTATGTTCGGACTTCTCATTGCGACAATTTGGAATTTTAAACGAAACAAAATGAACGGAACTTGCGGTACTTGCACAACCTACAACGGTAAGACAGTAGAAACACAATCAACATTGACCTGCCCAAACTGCGGACACAAGAAAACTGAAATTATGCCGACAAATGCTTGTGTATATTTTTACGAATGTGAACAATGCAAGACACGACTGAAACCATTACAAGGCGACTGTTGTGTTTACTGTAGCTACGGGACAGTTAAATGTCCGCCAATTCAAGCAGGAGAAAACTGTTGCTAATGGACACGACAGAAAAAAGGGCAGCATATAACAGCACATTTGCAATAGGCGGGGTTTCGTGCTCCGCAGACAGTTTTGTGGTAGCCGAAAGTTTTGTGCTCCGCATCAACATTAGTGGTAAAAATCCCACCCATCGCAAATCTGCAAACCGTTATATGCCATTTGGCGAAAAGAACTAAAAAAAATTATTTTAAGGATGGTGATTAAAATGTTTGAGTTTATTTTATTTTTAATTGGAATGGGATTATTAGATAGTTTAAATCCATTTTCCATTGGTTTACAAATTGTACTGCTTCCGATTGTTAAGAAAAAACATCATGCTATTTGGTATATTATAGGTGTTTTTGCTACATACTTTATAGGCGGAATAGCTATTTTTACTGGACTTGACATTATATTAAAAAATATTTTTTTAAAGACAAATTTTTCTGT
>CALJKR010000002.1 GCA_937974555.1 uncultured Flavobacteriales bacterium
CATTGCGGACTTGGTGGATGGGGAGATGGAGCATGTGGTTGAGATCGGTCCGGGTATGGGCGTAATGACTAAGTATTTATACCCTCGATTTAAGGAAAAACTGCTGTGTTTGGAGATTGATGGGGAGTCGGTGGAGTATTTGGGCAAGCAGGGATGGGCCGAGGGTTTGCAGGTATGGCATGGCGATTTTTTGCAGGCCAAGAACGAGGTGTGGGTGAAGCCGGGGGCGAAGATGGCGTTGGTGGGAAATTATCCTTACAATATCAGCACGCAGATAGTGTTTCAGATGTTGGAGTGCGGGGTGATGGTGAGTCAGTTCGCTGGGATGTTCCAGAAGGAGGTTGCGGAGCGATTGGCAGCGGGCGAGGGGAACAAGGATTACGGAATTACGAGCATTTTGTTACAGGCCTACTACGATTGTGAATATGTATTTACCGTGCATGAGGGGTCGTTCAATCCGCCGCCGAAGGTAAAGAGCGGGGTGATAGACTGCAGGTTAAAAGCTGATTTGCCGCAGTGCGATTACGGGGCGTTGAAGTTGGTGGTGAAGACGGCATTTTCTCAGCGACGGAAGACGATGGGAAATGCGATGAAATCGTTGACTACTTCTAGGCCGGGGTTTGTGTTGCCTGAGGGATGGGCGGGGATGCGGGCAGAGCAGTTGGGGGTTCAGGACTATTTGCGTCTCGCCCAATTGTGGATGGAAAGCGTGTAATTGTTTATTTGGATTGATTCGCAATAACGGGGGCGATTTCAGAAATGGTGGGCGCTTCGTTCGGGGTATTGTGTAGAAAATGTACGTTTGGTGTTAAATTAATGGGTTGGTCTTTGTAAAACCTTGTCAAAAACTCTAAATTCGCGCATTGAAAATCCCTAAAAAGGCTCAAGAAATGAAGCTTACTGTACCAAAAAACACTTTCAACTTATTGACTAAGAAGTTGTTATCATTGTTGTTGGCTAGCATGGCCACAGTGATGTCGTTCGCACAAGCGGCCACAGATGTTATTGCCCCACCACAGGAATTTGATCCTACTAGTTGGAATTGGGTAAATATTTTGATCTGTGTGTTGATCTTGTTGATTGTTTTGGTGATTGCTCGCGCTTTCGATATCGGAAGTTTGGCTGAGCGTATCACTGGCAAAAAGATTGTCAGCGCGCACAAGGTGAATGCGACCATTGGTTTGGTTGTATTGATTTTGGGTATGGCGGGTGTTTTCTGGGAAATCAACGCTCACGGCAAGCATTTGTTGTTGTGGGATGCGGCTTCTGAGCATGGGGAGTCTTTGGATTCGATGTTCATGTGGACGTTCGGCTTTACCTTCTTTGTATTTGTTGTTACGGAGGTATTGTTGTTCAGTTTCATGTTTAAATACTACTACCGTGAGGATCGCAAGGCCGCCTATTTCTTCCACAATAACAAGTTGGAGGTTATTTGGACGATTGTTCCTGCGATTGTGTTGACTTTCTTGGTTTTGCGTGGTTTTAACGTATGGACAAAAATCACCCAAACGCCAAACGAGGATGCACAAGAGATTGAGGTATTTGCTTACCAATTTGGTTGGAAGGCTCGTTATGCGGGTGAGGACAAGAAATTGGGTGAGAGCAGCTTCACTTTGATTTCTGGAACCAATCCATTGGGATTGGCTGTAGATACGGAGGCGGATAAGTTGAAAGAGACTTTGACGGCTGAGGTAGCTGAGTTGGAGGCGAAGTTGGCTGCGGCTGATGATTCTACTGCTTTGTGGCGTTCTGCGTTGAACAAAATGGAATCTACTGGTTTGAGCAAGACCTATGTTTCTGAGCACAAGGCGTTGCGCGACAAGGTATTGGATGCTGAGAGTGGTGCTTATGCCCGTCAGTTGAAGAAAGAGATCAAGCGTAAAGAGACCAACTTGAAGCGTATTGCGGCTTTCAGAAGCAAGCCAGAGATTTTCAACCAAGAGTCTAACGACGACCGTGTAACCACTGAAATCGTATTGGTAAAGAACAAGCCTTATATGTTCCGTTTCCGTGCTAGGGATGTAATCCATTCAGCTTACATGCCTGAATTCCGTGCACAGATGAACTGTGTACCTGGAATGAGCACTGTATTCCCATTCACTCCTATCAAGACCACGGCTGAGGCCAGAGCGTCTAAGGGTAACCCCAACTTCGACTACTACTTGTATTGCAACAAAATTTGTGGTGCAGCGCATTACAACATGAAGATCAAGATCACTGTAGTGGGTTCAGAGTCTGAGTACAATACATGGTTGGCCGCGCAAGCGAAAATGGTAGCTCCTGCCGTAGAAGCTGCTCCCGCTGCTGCTGATTCAACCGCCGTTTCACCTGCAGCCGTTGCTGCCAATTAATTTTAAAAAAAGAATCATATTCATATGAGCACTTCAGCATTACACGCCGATCACCACACCCACGACCACCATCACAAGGAATCGTTCATCAGCAAGTACGTTTTCTCGATGGATCACAAAATGATCTCAAAACAGTTCCTGATTACGGGAATTATTATGGGTATCGTTGGTATGACCATGTCTTTGTTGTTCCGTTTGCAGTTGGCTTGGCCTGATGAGCAGTTCGGATTATTGGAGATGTTGTTGGGTAAATGGGCCGTTGATGGCAAATTGGACCCTAACTTCTACATGGGTTTGGTAACCATTCATGGTACAATCATGGTATTCTACGTATTAACAGCCGGATTGAGTGGTACATTTAGTAACTTATTGATTCCATTGCAATTGGGTGCCCGTGATATGGCATCGCCTTTCATGAACATGTTGAGCTATTGGTTCTTCTTGTGTTCAAGTGTGGTGTTGTTGATTTCAGTAGGCGTTGAAACGGGTCCAGCTTCAGGTGGATGGACGGTTTATCCTCCTTTGAGTGCTTTGGAGAAGGCCATGCCTGGTTCTGGATTGGGTATGACTTTGTGGTTGGTAGCAATTGCATTGTTTATTGTCTCTTCTTTGTTGGGTGGTATCAACTACATTTCTACTGTATTGAACCAACGTACCAAAGGAATGAGCATGAACCGCATGCCTTTGACCATTTGGGCATTATTGGTTACTGCAATTTTAGGTGTTCTTTCTTTCCCAGTTTTGGTTTCATGCGTGGTATTGTTGATCATGGACCGTACAATGGGATCTGCATTTTATCTGTCTGACATTTTCATTCAAGGTGAAGCTTTGGACGTTACAGGTGGATCTCC
>CALJKR010000003.1 GCA_937974555.1 uncultured Flavobacteriales bacterium
CAAGATGTATTGATTCCATTGAAAAAATAGACATGCGTATCAATCGACATATTGCGTTTACTTATTTCATTGCGTCCAAAAAAATGACCATGGTGGCCATCTTGGGCGTGCTACTGGGGATTTCTATATTTATGTTTATGAACTCCATGGCCGCTGGATTTGATCGGACGTCCAGTGAATCTTTTTTCAAGTCGACACCCCATATTCGTGTTTACAAAGATGATGTTATTAGTCAGCCATTGTCACAAAAAGTAGATTCCAAAACATTGATTGTCAATCCCAAGGTTGTGCCCGCACTGAACACCATTGAAAACCCCATGGATTGGGTGAAATTGATAAGAAAGCAACCCGCGGTTCAAGTGGCTTTTCCACAAGTGAGTTGTCCTGTTTTTTACAACAATGGAAAATCACAGATTACGGGAACCACCATCGGCTTTGATCCCCAGGAGGCGGACAAAATGTTTCGCATATCTACTTTCACTGTTCAGGGCAGTATCACCGCGCTTTCCACGCATCAGGATGGAATCATCATTGGAAGCGGCATTGCAGATAAAATGAACTTGGTGACCGGAGATAAAATCAACATCACCTCTTTCAAAGGAGTGAATTTAACCTTGACCGTGGTTGGGATATTCAAGACCAACAACTCCAAGGAAGACAAGACGAAGTCTTATGTGAATTTGGCTACGGGTCAGCAGTTTTTAAAAGAGAATGACGTTTATGTTACCGACATCAATGTCAACATTGACAATCCAGACAAGGCCCCAGAAGTGGCTGCAGAATTGACCAACTTAACGGGATACAAGGCGGAGGATTGGAAGGCGGCCAATGAGTCGTATATGGCTGCATCGCGCATGAGAAAAGTGGTGATTACGTTTATCAGTTTTACCCTTTTGATAGTTTCCAGTTTTGGCATATATAACATATTGAACATGACCGTTAGTCAAAAGATTAATGACATAGCGATACTGAAAGCCATGGGATTTAATGGCGGGGATGTGGTTCGGATATTTGTTTATCAAGCATTGACTATAGGTGCCATTGGCGTGATTTTGGGCGTGTTTGGCGCGTTGCTTCTGATACAAGCTTTGCAACATGTTTACATTGGCGGAGACATCGGTTATTTCCCCATTCGATTTGAACCTTGGGTGTTTTTAAGGGGCATACTCATTGGATTGTTCATCACATTTTTGGCGGGATATGTACCTGCAAAAAAGGCAGCCAAAGTGGATCCTGTTAGCATTTTTAGAAAATGATTTTACAAGTAGAAAATATAGAAAAGAAATTTTACGATCCCATTGAGTTCAAGGTATTGGATGGAATTTCTTTTGACATCAACCGAGGGGAATTTGTCACCTTGGTTGGAAAATCGGGATCAGGAAAATCCACATTGTTGTACATCTTGTCGACCATGGATACCGATTACACGGGCAAGTTGGTGATTGATGGCGAGGTAGTGAGTGGTTACGATCAGAATCAGTTGTCCGCCATACGGAATGAGAAGATTGGATTTGTATTTCAGTTTCATTATTTGTTGACGGACTTTACCTGCTTGAAAAACGTCATGATACCCGCATTGCGATTGGGTAAGCGAAGTGAGCAGGAGATAGAGTATTTGGCCATGGAAAAATTGCGGATGTTGGGTTTGGAGGATCAAGCAATGAAACCAGCATCCAAATTATCCGGAGGACAGCAGCAGCGGGTAGCCATTGCTCGGGCTTTGATCAATGATCCATTGATTATCATGGGCGATGAGCCCACCGGAAACTTGGACTCCAAGAACACCCAAATTGTGTTTGATATATTGCAAGAATTGGCCCACACCAATCAGCAAACCATCATCGCAGTGACCCATGACAATGATTTTGCAAAGGCCAGTGATCGGACCATTGAAATGGTGGATGGAAGAATTTGAATGGTTTCCTGTATACTTGCTGAATGAATCAAAACCCACCTAAAAAATGGAAACTACTCTTGGTGAGTTGGTTGTTTGTTTATCCCGTAATTAATATTCT
>CALJKR010000004.1 GCA_937974555.1 uncultured Flavobacteriales bacterium
GAAGTGGAAATGTGGGCCGAAATCTGATTCCCATTCTTGAAGCAAAAGGACACCGGGTATGGGTACTGACCCGTAATCCGAAAAACGCGAGAGATTTGATTTGGAATCCTGCACAAAAATTCATTTCTGATTCCCTCCAAACGCCAATTGATGTCATCATCAACCTGAATGGATTCAGCGTATCCAATCGATGGACCGTTGAAAATAAAAAACGCATGTACACCAGTCGTGTGGATGCCAACGATACCCTGTTGGCTTGGGCACAAAAGCAGACACAACCTCCGCACACTTGGATCAATGCAAGCGCCATTGGCATCTATCCTTCACTATCCACTTTACAAGATGAGCAAAGTGGATTCGGTTCCGGATTTTTGGCTGACCTCTGCAAGCAATGGGAAGCCTTTCAGCAGGACCTCGATTCACGCACACGCATGGTCATTCTCCGTATCGGAATCGTACTAGATCGACATTCGGGAGCATTGCCCACCTTGAAGATTCCCACCGGGTGGGGCGTGGGATCAGCCATTGGGGATGGAGAGCAATACATGAGTTGGATCGACATGGAGGATCTGTGTCGCATGATTGATTTCTCCATTGACCATCCCATTCAAGGGATTTACAATGCCGTTTCACCGGAACCTGTTTCCAATGCAACATTTTCTAAAACCTTGGCCCAAGTGATGGGTCGTCCTTTTTGGGCGCCCAAAGTTCCCGCCTTTGTGGTCAAAACTTTGATGGGCGAAATGGCCTCTATGGTATTGAACTCACACCGCATCTCTGCACAAAAAATAATGAACGCTGGATTTCAGTTTAATTTCCCAACACTCACCTCCTCATTGAAACACCAACTCAACAAATGAAGCCCAAAATAGTCATCCATTGGTTTAGAAGAGATCTTCGATTAGAAGACAATACCGCCTTGGCTCAAGCAGCGGAAACTGGACACCCCGTATTGCCGATTTTTATTTTTGATGTCAACATATTAAACCGGTTGGAAGACAAAACCGACAAGCGTGTTCAATTTATACATCACGTTCTGCATCAATTGCATCAATCCCTGATTGCAATGGGAAGCGGCATTCGTTTTTTTTACGACTCGCCTGAAAATGCTTGGCAAAAGTTGATTTCCGAATACGATATTCAGGGGGTCTTTTTTAATCGGGATTATGAGCCTTATGCCCGAGAGCGTGACGCAGCGATATTCCAATTGCTTCAGGACCATAACATCCCATTGCACACCAGCAAGGACCATGTCATTTTTGAGAAAAATGAAGTGATAAAAGATGATGGTAAACCCTATACCGTTTTTACACCCTACAGTAGGAAGTGGAAAATCAAATGGGAACAAAATCCAATTGCCTTGTCCAAAACGCCTGAGAAAAAAGATTGGCTGCAGCACACGTTTGTTGAAATGCCCAGTTTGGAAAGCATGGGATTTGTCAAACAAGATTTTCATTTTCCGGCATGCACCATCAACGAAAAAATCATCGCATCCTATCACGAAACCCGCGATATACCCAGTATTGAGGGAACGAGTAGAATTAGTTTGCATTTGCGATTTGGAACTCTGAGTATCCGTCATTGCGCGCTCCACGGCGTCAAGCACAATGAAAAATGGTTGAATGAATTGATATGGCGCGACTTTTATCAGATGATCATCTTTCATTTTCCGCACAGTGCTCAATCGGCATTCAAGCCACAATATGATCAAATCGTATGGCGAAACAACGAGGAAGAATTTGATCGTTGGTGCAAAGGACAAACTGGTTACCCCATTGTGGATGCCGGTATGAGAGAGTTGAACAACACTGGTCACATGCACAACCGGGTGCGCATGATCGTGGCCAGTTTTTTAACCAAACATCTGCTTATAGACTGGCGTTGGGGGGAGCGATATTTTGCACAGAAGCTATTGGATTTTGAATTAGCCAGTAACGTAGGTGGATGGCAGTGGGCCGCGGGAAGTGGTTGCGACGCCGCTCCCTATTTCAGAATTTTCAATCCGTACAATCAAACGGAAAAATTTGACAAAGCGGAACGATACATACAACGTTGGGTACCCGAATATAAATCTTCCAGTTACCCTCAGCCGGTTGTAGAACATGCTTTTGCCCGTGACCGTTGCTTGAAAACTTATAAAGCTGCATTGCAATAGAGATTACCTTTGTGTTCATGAGCACAGCACATTTATTCGAAGGCTTAAAAGTAATCGATCTATCCACTGTATTGGCGGGACCAAGTGTGGCCAGTTTTTTTGCAGAAATGGGTGCTGAAGTAATCAAGGTGGAGTCACCCGAAGGAGATGTCACACGCACTTGGTTTGCCAAAGATGAAGACCCCCTTTCGCTCAGTGCCTATTATCAATCGGTCAACCACAACAAAAAAGTAATCACGCTTGATTTAAAACAAGGCAATGGTGAACTACTTGCGCTGATTCAAGGATCAGATTTAATCATCTCCAATTTCAAATACGGAGATGCCGAGAAATTTGATATCACCGATGAGAAACTCAAGGCAATCAACCCTGGACTCATCATCGCCAAGATCAAAGGATTTGAGCGGGATCATCAACGGGTTGCGTACGATGTTGTATTGCAAGCAGAGACCGGTTTTATGGCCATCAACGGAGAAAAAAATGCTGCGCCTTTAAAAATGCCGGTTGCCTTAATGGATGTATTGGCGGCACATCAGCTCAAGGAAGGAATTCTCTGCGCGATGCTTCAAAAAGCAAAAACAGGAAAAGGCTGCACCGTAGTCTGCTCGCTGGAAATGGCGGGCATCGCCTCTCTAATGAATCAAGCCAGCCTCTTTTTAAAGAATGGCATCATCCCCAAAGCCATGGGCAGTTTGCATCCCAACATCTGTCCCTATGGTGAGATCCTTCACTTCAAAGATGGTGTTCAAATGGTCCTCGCTGTAGGCAGTCAGCGACAGTTTAAAGATTTGTGTTCGGTTATGGGCATGCAAGAAATAGCCAACCAATCGGACTTCATAGACAACGCCTCACGCGTGGTGAATCGGGTTGAATTATTATCATTGCTGCAAAATCAAGCAGCGAAAATGGAAGGGAAAAAAGTTCTGGACTTGTTGCATCAACACCACGTCCCTGTGGGTGAAATCAAAAAAATGAATGAAGTCATGGCCAATGCACACCGCATAGGAGGGATCAACATGGACGTACAAACCCAACTGCCCTATGTAAAGAGCGTAGCCTTTACCATTGAGGATTAGAAGAAAATATCGGATACATCCGAAAGTCCAAGACCTTGTTGGTCTTTCTCAGAAAGCACCCAGTCTGATTGATCAATCGGCCAATCCTTGGGGAGGTTGGAGTCGAAAATAGAAAGACATCGTTCCGCGTCTGGTGAATAGTAATTGTTGCATTTATAATTAACCACCGTTTGGTTTTCAAGAACCAAAAAACCGTGTGCAAATCCTTCTGGAATAAACAACTGGTGTTGATTTTCTGCGGATAGTTCGACACACAAATGTTGTCCAAAAGTGTCACTGGATTTTCTAAGATCAACCACAATATCCAATATCCGACCGCTCACCACGCGAATTAATTTGGCCTGCGCCTTGGGTGGAATTTGAAAGTGTAATCCTCTGAATGTCCCGCGCTGGGACATGGACTCGTTGTCCTGAACAAAGGTGACATTTAATCCAGTGGTTAGGCGAAAGACCGCTTCATTGAAAGACTCAAAAAAATATCCGCGATCATCTTTGAATACCCGTGGCTCGATTAATACCAAACCCGAAAGAGAGAGAGAACTAATTTTCATTACTTGGCAACAACACTGAGGTACAACAACACGGTAGAAAATAAAGTCAAAACCGGAGTGATCACCGTCAGCAGTTCGGCTGCAAATTGTGGCATCGGTTCGACATAAATCACATCCCCAGATTCGATATAAAAATCAAAATACCGCATGGCATCAATCTTTGACATATCAAAAAAATACACCTCCTGTTTGCCATTGATATTTCTAATCACTTTGATTTTTGAACTATTGGCTCTGCTATGCAATCCGCCTCCCAAAGCGATGGCCTCCATCAAATTAATTTTCTCCGTACTCATTCGTATAACCGCGCCCTGACTTCCAGAGCCATTGAAGTACATGAAGCGACGATTGGTTACTTGAATGATGCAATATGGCTCAACAAAAAACTCTGCAAACTTTTTCTCCAAAAACTCTTGCGCCTCAAAGATGGTCATCCCCACCAATCTTTGTGGTCCCACCAAGGGCAAGTGTACCATCCCCTCCGCATCCATCATAAATTCGATAGTGTTGTTATTTCTAAAAATAAAATTAGATCCACGAGAATTTCCTGAACCACTGCCATTGGTTGCTGCAGAGGTCAATGATTCAAAAATGATATCTCCATTTCTTGTAAATACCATCACCGTAACGGAAGAGTTGATTGGAATCTTGTACTCACGGTTTGTGCTATCAATGACCGGCTTATTAAAAGCGAAATCTTCATCCGTTTGAAGAATAAAATCTCGGTTAATAATACAAGATGAGAGAAGCATCGTCATCAATGACAAGAAGATGATTATTTTTGGGGAGCTCAACATGTTTCAAAAGTAACCAAAAAAAACCAAGTGAAAGTATTCGTTATCGGCGCATCCAATAATCCAGATCGCTACAGTTATATCGCAGCAAGAATGCTTGTTGATCACGGACATGAAATCGCTTTACTTGCGCTAAAGGAAGACTTGAGCGGCGAATTTCCCATTTGGAAAAGCACAGACCTACGACCTGACCGTGTGACATTGTACGTAGGGCCTAAAAATCAAAGCCCCTGGATGGAGACCATCCTACAATGGAAACCCCAAAAAGTCATCTTTAATCCAGGTACTGAAAATGCAGCATTTCAAGAACAACTTTCGCAAGCGGGAATCGAATGGGAAGAGGCTTGCACCTTGGTTTTATTGCAAACCGGTCAGTGGTTATGATTCAAATTCGAAAAGCGGAGTTGAGCGATTGGCGATGGATTCATCAATGGGAAAATTTTGAATCACTGTGGGAAGTCACTGAACACCCCGGTCCCTTTACCAGCGATGAAATTATTCAGTTTCTTACCCATCAAAACGATTTGAAAATTCACAAGCAAGAACGTTGGCTCATACTTCTGTATCAAGAGCCCATTGGCATGATCGACCTCTTTGAATGGAATAAAAAAAAATCGAGCATCGGCATTGGTATCGCTATTCCAGATGCCCAATACCGCCGAAGGGGCTATGCGCTAGATGCCTTAAAATTAAGTTTGGATGTTCTGCAATCTCAGTGGCAAATTAAAAATGTGCATTGCAATATTCAAGACAAGAACAAAGGGTCGCTATCCCTGTTTTCCAAACTGGGTTTTGAAAAAATTCAAAAGAAAAAATGGAATGGTCATGTCGTTCATGAATTAAGTTTATCATTATGAAAAAGATTTTAATCCCGTTACTACTCGTAGCTATCAGTGTCATAGGTATTGCATCATATGCTTTGTGGATGGTTGAACTTCCAAACACCATGGTATTTAATTCATCAGGGAAAAGTACCGTCGAAGAAGTAAATGAAATTCTTTCTGCGCCTGATTCTTGGGAGCGTGGATTATTGTGGTCCAGTAAAATCAGAAGAGTGTCTGAGATTAAACCTGGCCGATACCCATTGGAACAAGGAACAACCCCTTGGGATGCCATTGCGCAACTTCGACAAGGAGACAATCATGTATTGCTCATTAGAACAGATGAGACCCGAACATTGCTAGGCTTTACTGAACAACTCAGTACAGAATTGGCATACACTGCTGAACAATATTTAAAAGCATTTATAGCGCGTGCCAATGGCGATTCTACCATCAATGAAAAAACGATGGCCGTGGCTACAACCTATCTTTTTGCGGACACCTATGATTTTAGATTCACAGATTCACCACAAGCAATTGCGCAACGATTTTATCTCATCCACCAAGAATTTTGGAATGATGAAAGAAGAAAAAAAGCAGAAAAAATTGGGTTGACATTAAAAGAAGTGTACATCTTAGCTTCCATGGTTAAGGGAGAAGCCAAGCACTTTGATGAAGCAGCGACCATTGCTGGTTTATACCTCAATCGTCTGCGCGCCCCTATGAAAATGCAATGCGATGCCACGGTAGCTTTTGCCAACGAGCAAAGTGCAGGAAATAGAGTTTCCAAAGAAGAAGTGAAAGTGCAATCTCCATACAACACCTATGAAGTGGATGGATTGCCACCTGGACCCATTTTTATCACAGAAAAAAAATACATCGACGCTGTCCTCAACTATAAAGAACACAAATACATTTACATGTGCGCCAAAGACGATGGAAGTGGCCGTCATTGGTTCACCAATGATAGTCGTGAACATATCAATAATGCCAATCGATACCATCGTTATTTGGACAGAATGAATATCAAAGAATGAAAAAATTCCTTTCGCTGATTTTGGTTTTTACATTTTCTACTTCCCTTTTTTCACAAGTAGATACAACATGTGAATGTCGAACCAAAGTTCCTATGACATCAGCAGCGATAGGTCTGACCAGCTATTATTTTTTAAATCAACTGTGGTATAGCCAGTATCCACAAAGTGGATTTCACTTTTTTGATGATCATAAAGAATGGCTGCAGATGGACAAAGCAGGACACGCATTCACCACCTACCAAGTAGCCAATCAGTTGTATGATGCCTATCTAAAAACCGGATACAACCAAAAAGAAAGCGCGCGGAATGCGGCAATCACCGGTTGGAGTTATATGATGGGAATAGAACTACTCGATGGATTTTCTTCTCAATGGGGATTCTCGTCAACGGATATTTTGGCCAACACAGCCGGTAGTTTTTTGTATTGGATACAACAAGAAAAATGGGGAGAACAAAAAATTAATCTAAAATTTTCATACTACCCAACTCGGTTTTCTATGTTGAACACTTCACAATTAGGTGAGAATTTTCAACAACGCATTTTAAAAGATTATAACGGACAAACTTACTGGTTGTCTTTTAACTCAACTCTATTTTTCAGCAAAAACAATACTTTCAGAGATGCTATCAATTTTAACATTGGGTATAGTGGCACTGAAATGATTCGTGCAAAAACCAACAATAACCTTGTTAATAATTTTCATCCCACTCGTGAATTTCTTTTTTCTTTTGATGCAGATTTGAATCGTGTGAAATGGAAGCGAAAAGGAATGAAGAAAGTAGCACGAATTTTAAGTGTCATTAAAATACCACTACCGACACTTGAGATACGAGGAGATGGAAAAATTAAATTTCATTCGTTGTACTTCTAGTTTTCAAATGAGAAAATAAATTTCACTTTGACATGGCAACAATCAACCGTTTAATACTATGAGTAAAACAAAAAAGGCTGCAGCACCTAAAAAAGCTGCAAAGAAAGCAGCTCCTGCTAAGAAGGCTGCTGCTCCAAAGAAAGCTGCTGCTAAGAAAGCTGCTCCAGTGAAAAAAGCTGCTGCTCCTAAGAAAGCTGCTGCTAAGAAAGCTGCTCCAGCGAAAAAAGCTGCTGCTCCTAAGAAGGCTGCTGCTAAGAAAGCTGCTCCAGCGAAAAAAGTTGCTGCTCCTAAGAAAGCTGCTGCTAAGAAGAAATAATTTTTCTGAGCAAAAAAATAAAGCCCCGATTATTCGGGGCTTTTTTTATTTCATCCATTTCATTTCCATAACAATCGGCAGGTGATCACTATATCCCCCTTTGTATGAATCACCCACATACGTTCTTGCAGGCGATACCTCTCCTTTGCTATTGGTATACATCATAAAATCAAAATTCACAGCTTCAGCTCTTTGAACTTTAAGTCCTTTTTCTGTAGGCTCAGCCATGCTTTGACTAACAATGAATTGATCCAAATACCCCCACTCGCCTTTGTAGTAGTGACTTCCTGTGAGCTCTTTCAATGCGCGCATCATGTTAAACATGGGGAATTCATCGATACTATCCAATCCAACCATGCTGATATCGGTTGGATAATCATTAAAATCACCCATGGCTACAATTTTACAATTGGGGTTTGTTCTTAATCTCTGATGGATGGTTTTTTCCAAAGTTTCTGAAGCAATCAAGCGCAACGGTGCTGATTTTTCCGTCCCTCCACTTCGTGATGGCCAGTGATTGACATAAAACGCAATTTCCTGACCCTGCCAATTTCCGTATACCTCCAAAATATGTCTCGTCTTATCATTGTCCGGGAGAATGATGTCCACTTTGGAAATAGACTTTACTTTAAATGCCTTTGCATTGTACAACAAACCGACATCTATTCCACGCTCATCCTCTCCTTCTATAAACGCTACCTGATAATGCCCCTCTTTCAAGGAAGGCAAAGCAACAAGGTCGTTCAAACATGAAGCATGTTCCACCTCGATTAACCCAATCACCAAAGGAAAAGCCTCTCCATTTTCTGTCTTAACTGCATTAACCACCTGAGCGATATGATTCAATTTCTCACGATACTTCATCGTATTCCATTTCAGTTTTCCTGAAGGAAGAAAATCTTCATCATTCTCCGGATCATTGATGGTGTCAAACAAATTCTCAACGTTGTAGGACATAATCAACGTGGATTGAAAATCATCAGTTCCCTTTTTCACAGACCCATTATTCAAAGTACAAGACGCATAGGTCATGGCCAAAATGGGGATACAGAAGAAAATAAGTTTTTTCATTTTTCTAATTTGCTACAAATCTACAGTTAATGATGAGCATCTCTTATTTTTACGAAATGAAATTCCGGATTTGTTTCTTTTCATTGATTCTGGCCATACTTTTTCATTGGGGTTGTCAGAATCATGGCCCGTCTGGATCAAACAATGTGTTTAGATACAATGAAAGTGGGTCGGTCAATTCTTTAGACCCCGCCTATGCCGCCGATTTAGAAACCATGTGGATCATCAATCAATTGTATGACGGACTGGTACAGTTGGATCAAAATTTAGAAATACAATCATGCATTGCCCACTCTTGGGATATCGCTAAAGATGGTCTAAGCTACACATTCATAATCAGAAATAATGTTCGCTTTCATCCCTGTGACTTTGCAGCCAATCGTTGTGTAACGGCACATGATTTTGTTTTCAGTTTCAACCGAATTCTCTCCAAAGAATTGGCATCCCCAGGCCAATGGATTTTTGAAAACGTGCGAGAGCATCAGGCTTTTGAAGCGCTGTCTGATTCCGTTTTGGTGATCCATCTTAAAAAGCCTCAAGGTTCTTTTCTTCAAATGCTCACTACAGCTTATGCCAATGTGGTCATGCCTGAAGCTGTAAAGAAATGGGGGAAAGATTTTAGACAACATCCGGTTGGAACAGGCCCATTTCAACTTGCTTTTTGGGAAGATCAGGTTTCCATGGTTTTGCACAAAAATCAAAACTATTGGATGCATGACGGGGCAACAGGAAAAACTTTGCCTCATTTGGAAGCCATTCAAATTGACTTTCTGAAAGATGCTTTTGCAGAATATCAGGGATTTCTATCGGGAAAATATGACTTCATGAGTGGCATTGATGCGGCATACATGGATCAGCTCCTCAGCCCAGCGGGCGAACTAAAAGATGAATGGAAAAGCCAATTGAGGTTGGAGCGCACTCCATTTATTAAAACGGACTTCATAGGATTTTATCTCGATGGACAACACCGGATGACCCAGGATTTGCGATTCCGAAAAATGCTATCCATGTCTATAGATCGAAGCACCCTGTGCAACAAGATGAGGAACAACATTATACTTCCTGCAAACTCCGGATTTGTTTCACCGCAATTAAAAGCCTTTACTGCTTCGCATCCAAATTTGCGTTTGAATATCCCTGCAGCATTGTCCTTGAAAAAAGAATTAGAAAAGACCTGGGGATCGCCCTTACCCGCAACTACGATTACCGTTACACCCGAATACGCTGATATTTTTGAATTCCTGCAACATGAGTGGAATCGGCTTGGCATTCCCATTGAGATTGCCACTTTACAAAGTGGAAGTTTCAAGGAAAAAGTAGCCAAAGGTCAAATTGAGGTATTTCGAAAAAACTGGTTGGCGGATTATCCTGATGGAGAGAATTTTCTTCAAGTGTTTACACAAGAATTGTTTACTCCCAATGGTCCCAACTATACCCACTATGCAAACCCAACATGGGAAAAGGCATACAGGAAAGCACAAACCTGCAATGATGCGGACACCAGAAAAAGAGCATGGAAGCAATTGGATTCTTTGGTTATGAATGATTTGCCCATCGTTCCGCTTTATCATGATCAGGTGATGCATTTTGTCTCGAACAAAATCGATTTTTGGTCCATCAACGCCATCAATATGTTGGATTTAACGAATGTCAAAAAACATCAGTAACTTAGCGCTCCATGTTAAAGATTGACACCCACACACACATCATGCCCATGCATTTGCCCAATTGGTCAAAAGAATTTGGATATGATGGCTTCATACATCTGGACCACCACCGTCCCGGTTATGCACGCATGATGCAGGGGGATAAATTTTTCCGCGAGATCGAGGCCAATTGTTGGGATCCTGAAATTAGAATAGAAGACTACGCCAAACATCAAACACAAGTGCAGGTCGTATGCACCATCCCAGTGCTATTTTCCTATTGGGCCAAACCCGAAGATGGTTTAAAAGTGAGTCAATTTTTAAATGATCACATTGCAGAGATCTTTCACCGTCACCCCAAACACTACGTGGGCTTAGCAACCCTTCCCATGCAGGACATTGACCTCTCTATTTCAGAACTTGAGCGATGTAAAAAATTGGGATATAAAGGAATTCAAATAGGATCCAACATCAATAACTTAAATCTCAGCGAGCCTGTGTTTTTTCCTCTTTGGCAAAAGTTGGAAGAATTGGATATGTGTGTCATGGTTCATCCTTGGGAGATGATGGGCGAAACCAATATGAAAAAATACTGGTTGCCCTGGTTGGTTGGAATGCCTGCTGAAACTGCGCGTGCAATGGCCTCCCTGATATTTGCGGGTGTTCTGGACATGTTTCCCAAATTGCGTTGGTTGTTTGCACACGCCGGCGGATCATTTATCCCAACCATCGGGAGGTTGGAGCATGGCTTCAATTGTCGTCCTGACTTGGTTGCGGTAGATAACCCCAACAATCCACGCAATTACTTGGGTAAGTTTTGGGTGGACAGTGCAACCCATGACCCTGAGTTATTGCACTACATTTTGAAAAAGCAAGGGAATTCCAAAGTGGCATTGGGCACCGATTACCCCTTCCCGCTGGGTGATCTAGAAATTGGAAAATTCATTTTGGATATGGGGCTTTCACAAGACACCATCGAATGGATGTACCACCGCTCGGCTTTGGAATGGCTGAATATGAAAAAAGAAGATTTTGAATAGTCCAAGTTAACGGATAATCCTCTCTTCTCGATTCCCGGAGCGATCTTCTAGTTCTATTGTCAATTGCCCCTCCTTTCCTTTGCATTTGTCTCTCCATTTTGGATCCAATCGAAGTTGATTTTTCTTTGCATCCCAATACAACTTGATCCATTGATCTCCACAGGAAGCGCTGTAGTTTTTTAAGCCGCTTTCCGTTTCTTCAATTTCAAAATAACCCTGAGTCAATGCTGTATCCGGGTTAAGCACCTTCGGGCATTTACTATCTCTAACCCAACGATACGTTCCCGTCTTGTTCAATAAGAATCCATTCTTCTCTTCTTCCCAACCTATCCACTCATCGTTTTTACGCACTTCCATCCATCCCCATTTTCTCTTTTCCTCTAATGAGAGGGCATTCCAATCCAGGGCATGGTTCTCCAGTACAACCGCATTCTTGAACAAAATCCCTTTGGGTTCAATTGTTATTTTCATTTGCATTGAATCCGATTTTTCAATACCCTCCCATGACCTCCATGTCATCGGAATCTTTTCATAAACTGCATCAACAGGAATCCGCAAATTCCAATCCCCTTGCGCTATTGTTCCTCCATTTGTCCAATCCACAAGCAATGCATTTACCTCCAGATGATTGTCCAAGGGTTTTCTTGCCTTTTGTACATAGGCATAAACGCAGGTCGCATTGCCTGAAAAATCTGAAGTCATCACCGTTACCGCATGCACCATGGTATCTTTGATATTTAACCAACCATCATTTTCAATATACAGAAAACCAGTTCCTGGTGAATTGGGCAATTGATAGGTACGGTAAGTTGTTTTTCCATATCGTTCAGAAACGTTGGATAACCATTGGGCATTGACATGCTTTACCTCAGAAAAATCAAGTGAGTCTGCCAACCATTCTGAAACAATGTTGCCATCCCAAAGTGTTAGAATTTGTTTGATCCCACAAGGGTGTTCGGCATCCAATACCCAATCATAAACTTGCACGGCAACGCCGAAAGTATCTGCCACTTCGTAAAGTGTATCCTTTCCCAAAGACTCACCATTGAATCGAAAAGGAATGATCTCAGACGGTTTAAAAGAACCTTTGGGCACAAACATCAAAGATTCAATCACCGGACGCGTTACATCCGGGATGGTATAACCGAACAAAGCTGGATCAATGGTTTTTTCTGTTTTCAAATTTCGCAATTCAAAATGCAAATGAGGACCACCACTGGATCCTGTATTGCCCGAATATCCAATGACACCTCCTTGGGAAATCGGAAACTGCTCCGGAGATAAATTCCAATCCAGTTCATTTTTTTTAAGTGCATATTGCTGACTCTCCACCCATGATTTTAAAGCCGGGTAAAAATCAGACAAGTGCGCATACACTGAAGTAATGCCCCATTTTGGATGATTGATATAAACCGCAAAACCATAACCTTTGGATGAAATGCGCACCCGGGAAATATAACCATCCGCGATAGCAAAAACAGGCAATCCCTCCTTTTCATTGGTTTGTAAATCCCAACCCGTGTGATAGTGTTGGGCGCGCATTTCCCCAAAAGTCCCGCTCAAAGCCAGCGGAATATTGAGGGGCGCAATTAAATCTTTCGGAAAATGAGGAAGCGATTGAGCATGAAGAGTGCCCACTGAAGCTCCCAAAACGGAAATCAAAACCCATAAAAACCCAAACAAAAATCGCATATGAGCGAAAGGTAGAGAAAAACTTGTTGATTAAAAAGCTAAAGTCCACCACAATCCAAGGCAATTAAGAATTACATTTGAAACGTTGATTGCAGAAATTGGAGAAAATGAACCAAGAAACGCTATTTGTACAGCTAGAAGCCAATATCCGACGCCTGGGTGAGAGCAAGCAATTGTTGGAGGATACCTTGGCCAAACAAAAAGGCGAACTCGCCTCTCTTTATACTATCAATAAAGAGTTACAAGCACAAATAGACGATTTAACGGAGAAACTACAACACCGCAATCCACCCCAAATTTTAGATCAAGAGCCAGACCAAGACATATTCAAGGTCAAAACTCAGCAGAGAATCCAAGATTTGGTGAAAGAAATCGATGAGTGTATTGCTTTATTGAACAGTTAAGATGAGTCAGATATCGATCAAAGTAAAAATCGCAGGACGCTATTACCCTTTGGCCATTCAACCAGAGGAAGAAGCGATGATTCGTCAAGCAGAACATAAAATTCAATCTAGCATAGATTCTTTTCAAGAGAAATATGGTGTCCGCGACAATCAGGATTTGTTGGCGATGACACTTTTGCAAATGGCCACAAAACCTTCTGCTTCTGAAAAAGTTGTAGAAAAAGTAATTGAAACAATAGAAGTTCCAGCAGATGTAACCGCTGATTTGGAAAAATTGAATCAATTGGCTGAAAGCTTCATCTTGTAAATCGATTTCCTTTTTCTCTGCGCCACATGCCATTGTGCATGGTAAAATTTTTAATTAACCCCAAATACCCAAGTGTATGGAATTAGTTATTGGCGTTATTGTAGGATTGATTATCGGGTTCGGTGGAGCTTGGATGATTTCCAACAATTTGCTTAAAACCAGAAAAGAAAGCCTGATCTCCGAGGCTACCAAAGAAGGAGAAACCATCAAGGAGAAGAAAATTCTCCAAGCCAAAGAGAGATTTCTTGAATTAAAATCTCAGCATGAAAAAGAAGTGCATGAGAGAAACAACAAAGTCAAGCAATCCGAAGATCGTATTAGAAACCGCGAAAAAGAGTTGGCTCAACAAACCGAGAACCTGAAGAAAAAGGACAAGGAAATTGAGCAGCAAAGAGAGACCCTGAACAAACAATTGGAGGTTACCCAAAAGAAACAGCAGGATCTTGAGAAAAACAGTCAGAAGGCCATTGCCTTGTTGGAGGACATTTCCAAAATGACGGCGCAACAAGCCAAAGATGCGTTGATGGAGCAATTGAAAGACGATGCACGAAATTCTGCAGCAGGTCAAATTCAATCCATTGTTGACGAAGCCAAAGTAAAAGCCAATCAGGAAGCCAAGAAAATTGTTATCCAAACCATTCAACGTACTGCCGTTGAGCATGCCGTAGAAAACAGTGTTTCTGTATTCAACATCGAGAACGATGAAGTCAAAGGAAGAATCATTGGACGTGAAGGACGTAACATTCGTGCTTTGGAAGCCGCAACCGGTGTTGAAATTATCGTGGATGACACCCCTGAAGCGATTGTATTGTCTTGCTTCGATCCTGTTCGTCGTGAGATCGCGCGTTTATCATTGCATCAATTGGTTACAGACGGTCGCATTCACCCAGCACGCGTCGAAGAAGTGGTAGCCAAGGTGAAAAAGAATATCGAGGATGAAATCATGGAAGTTGGAAAACGTACATGCATCGACTTGGGTATTCACGGCATGCACAGTGAATTGATTCGCATGGTGGGTCGCATGAAATACCGCTCTTCTTACGGTCAAAATCTTTTACAGCACTCACGTGAAGTTGCCAATTTGTGCGCCACCATGGCCAGTGAATTGGGATTAAATCCAAAAGCGGCCAAGCGTGCAGGGCTTTTGCATGATATAGGAAAAGTTCCGGATGATGAAAGTGAATTGCCACACGCAATCTTGGGGATGAAATTGGCAGAGAAGTATGGTGAAAAACCAGACATCTGCAATGCCATTGGCGCCCACCATGATGAGGTTGAAATGAAGTTCTTATTGTCTCCCATCATCCAGGTTTGTGATGCGATCAGTGGTGCCCGTCCAGGTGCTCGTCGAGAAGTGGTTGAGGCCTACATCCAGCGTTTGCGTGACTTAGAAAACATGGCCATGGAATATCCCGGTGTAAGTAAATCTTTCGCCATCCAAGCGGGTCGTGAACTGCGTGTAATGGTTGAAGCTGAAAAAGTATCCGATGAACAAAGCGATGTTTTGGCGATTACTTTGGCGGGAAGAATTGAAACTGAAATGACCTATCCCGGTCAAGTTAGAGTGACTGTCATTAGAGAGAAAAGAGCTGTCGGCGTTGCTCGATAAAACAACTTTCTTAATATTTAAAAGAGGATCTTCGGATCCTCTTTTTTTTTGAATGCTGATAAAACGCACTTTTAACAAAATAAGAAATACACGTTGAAGCAACCCTTTTAGATTTGCGACCGTTAAGGAAATTGCATGGAAATGAAACGTTGGTTTGTGACGATCGCATTGTCGGCCGCTATTGGCAGTACGATTACTTGGGGAATTCAAAAGATGATTCAAGATGGAAATGAAGAAACCATTGAACTCTCTCATATCGAATTCAAAAGAAGATCCGGATACAAATTTATCAAGCCACTTCAATTTGTAGAAAGTAAATACGAGTATTCTTCGTATATCAATCTTAAAAATCAATTACAACAAACCATTGACTCATTAATAGAAATCGGTCAATTAAGCGCGGCATCCGTTTATCTCAGAGATTTTGATCAAAGTGGTTGGATTCATGTCAACCCCGAGAATAAATTTCATCCGGGATCATTATTGAAAATGGGAACACTTTACGAAGTGCTCCTGCAAGCAGAAAGAGACTCCAGCTTATTAGCTAAAAAATTGATGTTCCAGCCTGGTACCGAAAGGATACCCACCCAATCCTATGGTAGCAGAAGCATCAAGCCCAATACGGAATATAGTGTTTACGAACTTTTAAATTACATGATTGCGTATTCCGATAACTATGCCACATCCGTCCTGCATAGTGTTGTTAACTATGACAATTATCTGAAGATATTTACTGAACTAAATATCCCAAAGCCCAATGTATCCAGCGCCCAATACACCTTGAAAGCAAGTGAAATTTCCAATTTCTTGAAAGTGCTATACAATAGCACCTTTCTATCACCCGTTATGTCGGAAAAAGCTTTTGAGATTTTAATGCGTTGTGATTTCAAAAACGGCATGTCCGCAGGATTACCCAACTCAGTCCCTGTGGCCCATAAGTTTGGTGAGTTCGGACTTCCCAACAGTGATCATGAGTTGCACGAAATGGGCATCATGTACCTACGAGACAAACCGTACGTACTCACCATCATGACTGCGGGCAAAAAAGTAGATCACTTGGCTCCTGCCATTGCCAAAATCACCCAGCAAACATCCAAGTATTTATTAAAACTGGATGCTCAGAAATAATCCAAGGTTGGGATTTGCATAAATTATTTGCAAAGGATAAGCACATCCTCCCTAGTTATTGGAAATTTTGAGAATATGCGTAGTTAACACGCGCAACCCTTATGAAGTCAATGGATTTTCAGTGAATGATGGGTTCTTTTGAATCATGCATTCAAACACATCTACACTATTCTACTTTAGTCGATCAGAAAGAATTGGTATCGCTATATTGATCTTCCTACTTATTGGACAATGGGCCGTTCGCGTTCTTTGGTATCCGCCAAAATCATCTTCACCCTATTGGCGTAAACTACAATTGGTTTCCATGGATGACACCATGCATCAACAAATCATTGAAGCTTATCTCTACGATTCTACCTGGGGAGTAGACAACCAATTCAAGCAAAGAATCGAAATCAACCATGCCGACAGCATTCAACTTGAGGGCTTGCCCATGATCGGGGGATATCTTGCCCAACGCATCGTCCGTTATCGTGAAGCGCTTGGGGGATATTATTCATTGACACAACTTCTGGAAATCCCACAGTTCAAGGAAAGTACTTGGGAAATGCTCTATCCCCAATTGAGCTGCAATCAAGAAGTAAAAAAAATCAATCTTAATTCGGCTCGCCTAGAAGAATTGATTCAACACCCGTATATCAACTTTACCCAAGCACAGCGCATCATCAGATACCGTGAAAACCATGGCCGATATACCAATTGGGAAAGTGTGAGGCAATCACAATCCATTCCGGATACTACATGGAATAAATTGGTTTACTATCTTGCGCTAGATAGTAATTCGTATGAGTCTCAGTAATCAAATCAAAAACATATTGATCGATGTGCCTGACTTTCCCAAGCCCGGTATTCTCTTCAAGGACATTACCCCCATATTTAAGGATAGTTCATTGTCCAAAGCCTTGATAGAGGAAGCTGCAACCCTTATTCAGGGCACAGGAGCGGAAGTAGTTGTTGGGCTCGAAAGCAGGGGATTTCCCATGGGGTTTGCCATCGCCTTGCGGCTGAATCTGCCCTTTGTAATGATTAGAAAAAGAGGCAAGTTGCCGCGACCCACCCATCAAGTACAATACAACTTAGAATATGGGCAAGCCGCAATGGAACTCCAAATAGGCGATATAATGCCCCATCAAAAGGTATATATCCATGATGATTTGTTGGCCACAGGTGGCACAGCCGCGGCCGCAGCAGAATTGGTGCAATTGGCCCAAGCTGAATTGGTCGGCTTCGGCTTTTTAATGGATTTGGAAGGATTAAAAGGTAAAGAAAATTTAATGCGTTTCAACGTTCCTGTTCATACCTTTGTCACGCTTTGAAAAAGTAGAAAATTTCAATGATAAATTTTCAATATGAACTTTACTCCATCTGAAAACGAGAGCATGATCGCCCAAATGGTGCGTGACTTTGCCGAAAAAGAAATCCGTCCACATGTTATGACATGGGATGAAAGCCAAGAATTTCCAAGAGAAGTGTTTCGCAAAATGGGACAGCTGGGCCTTATGGGCATTTTGGTTCCTGAGCAATACGGCGGAGCGGGATTGGGTTACTTTGAATACAAAACAGCCATCGTTGAAGTGGCCAAAGTTTGCGGGTCGATCGGCTTGAGCCTAGCAGCACACAATTCACTTTGTACCAATCACATTTTGGAATTTGGTAATGAAGAGCAAAAACAAAAATACTTACCCAAGCTTGCGAGTGGTGAATGGATTGGCGCCTGGGGCTTAACTGAAGCCAACACAGGAAGCGATGCCATGCGCATGAAATGCACTGCTGAAAAAGATGGTGAATATTGGGTAATCAATGGCACCAAGAATTGGATTACCCATGGAATCAGCGGAGAGGTTGCGGTTGTTTTGGTAAGAACAGGTGATTTATTGGACTCCCATGGAATTACAGCTTTTGTCATTGAGCGTGGGACACCTGGATTTTCAGGGGGTAAAAAAGAAAACAAATTGGGCATGCGCGCCTCAGAAACCGCTGAGTTGATTTTTGACAATTGCCGTGTACACGAAAGTCAAATTTTAGGAAAGGTAGGAGACGGATTTGTTCAAGCCATGAAAATTTTGGACGGCGGAAGAATTTCCATTGGTTCATTGGCCTTGGGCATTGCCAAGGGCGCTTTTGAGGCTGCTGTTAAATACTCGCAAGAACGCGAACAATTTGGCCAACCGATTTCTAAATTCCAAGCCATTGCTTTTAAGCTCGCTGATATGGCCACAGAAATTGAAGCTGCTGACATGTTGCTTTTGGAATCTTGTCACTTAAAAAACACCCATCAAAAAGTAACCACGGTATCGGCCATGGCCAAATACTATGCTTCCGAAGTAAGCGTGCGTGTTGCCACTGAGGCCGTTCAGATTTTTGGCGGCTATGGCTATACCAAAGACTTCCCTGTGGAGAAATTCTACCGAGATTCTAAATTGTGTACCATTGGAGAGGGCACTTCTGAAATTCAGAAATTGGTTATTTCCAGAGAAATTCTTAAATAAAATGTTAGCCAGCTGATGAGTCGCTTGCCTTATATCATCGTACTCATCATTCTGTTGGCCATCGTTTCACCATATTGGTTTTCGTATGGCATGTTCATGGATGGATTGATTTATTCCACCGTCGCCAAGAATTTACATGATCACCTGGGGAGTTTCGTTGATCCTCAATTTACACCATTCTTTCACGCCCACTTTCATGAGCATCCTCCCTTGGGAATGTATATACAAAGTGGACTTTACGCCATTTCTTCATCCCCAATATTGGATCGTTGGTACAGCATCATTACTTTACTACTCAGTGGTTGGGTCATGGTTAAATTGTGGTGTTTTTTGGAACCCAGCAAAAGTAGACTGGGCTATTGGGTTCTCTTATTTTGGGGTACGACTCCCTTAATCATTTGGGCATTGCCCAACAATCTTTTAGAAAATCTGATGGGCTTGTGGGTGATGCTCGCCATTTTATATCAATGGAAAAGTTTTCGAAGCAACCATTGGAGTTTATCCTTGCTTACCGGATTGTTGTGGACGTTGTCTTTTTATACCAAAGGACCCGTTGGACTTTTCCCCATGGCTTTGGGACCCATCCTTTGGTTATTAAAAATAGAAAATCGCACGATTGTATTCAAGCAATGGTGCATAGCCATGGGCTTTGCATTGGCATTGTTTTTTATTCCTTATTGGAGCATTCCTGAGTTACAAATGAGCTGGAATGCTTATTTCCATCAACAGATAGAACATAGTTTACAACGAGTGGTTACCGTTGATTCCAGGTTTTATATTTTGTTTCAAACCTTGAATCACGCGATTCCAATGCTGGCATTTCTGGGTTTAATCGGTTGGTATTGGCGAAAACATATTCAATTGGTTTTCGACAAAAAAACTTGGGCTTTATTGCTATTGGGATTGTCCGGAATTGTTCCCATGATGATTTCACTGAAACAAAGGGAATTCTATATCATCCCTGCTTGGCCTTTGATTGTCCTCAGTGTAGCGATGGTTGCTGTTCCGATTTTGGAAAAGCTCGACAGCTTGCTTCGGCCGATGCCAAAAAAATGGGGGATTGCTTTGGCTACGGTCCTGATAATTGGCGCATTGGCCAATGCCATTCGATATAGAGGAGATTTTGTTCGAGATTCTGTAACACAATCGGACCTAAAAAAAATAGCTTGGAACTTCCCGCATGTGCACACCATTCATTTTACGTCAGAATTGCACCAAGATTACTCCTTAATCGGATATGCTCAGCGTTTTTTTAAAATGGGGCTAGATCCATTTAAGAATGACACTTATGTAATTACCACCACCCCCCAATCCATTCCCATGGATCGCTATAAGGAAATCGATTTGAATCTAAAAAAACTTCATTTTTACAACGCAAAGCCTTAGAAGCTTTTGTTCCAAATCAAAGCCCATTGACCCGTTGCTTCTACTGTGAGTTGAATATTATTTTCTGTACAATACAGTTTTGAAATTCGCAACTCATCCAATGACCCATTAACGGTAATATCTTTCCAAGTCTCCTTCTGAAATTTGTCATTGATGCTCATTTTGGCTTTATCCAGAGCGGGCACCAAGGACAAAAGGAATATATTTTCATCTTGGAATCTGGATTTCCAAGATTCCCACTTGAAGCCCCATTCCAAAAGCTGATTCTTGGCACTGAAATCAACTACTGGATCACTCAACCGAATGGCCATCCCGTTGCGCTCCAAAACAGGTCTTGCAGAAAAATTAACTTTGACCTTCTTCCGATTCAATTGTTTGGTGTGGATGTCCGCAATTAGTTCCACCTGCAAAAGTCCATTGGGCTTGCCTTGTATGGTACAATCGTGGATCCACAAGTACTCTTCTGCTTGTTCACCGATTGGCCATTTCCTTCCAATTAAATGTTGTTTGCAGATTCGCTGAATTGCTTCCATTGAATAATCCAATTGAAAACGAATCACCGACTTTTTATCTGGCAAGGGCTGGTGGCTAAATGAAGGAACCGAGGAACCATTGCCTTCAGGAGATTTATCTAAAAGTTTCAATTCTGTCTCAACACCCAGCGTACCTTCCAATCTTCCTTGGTTTGATTTCAAATTCCAAATGGCCAGTTTTTTGGGGCTAATGGACAAGACCCCCTGATCTTGAATAGGAAATCCGCTGTACATCTGCTGCAACAAAGGAGCGATATCTTGTTGCAAATTTCTTTTTGACAATGCCTGATCCACTTGAGCAAAAGAAGATTGGATGGCACCTTGCATTTGATTAACCACCAATCTTGTGAAATCCAATTTAAACCAAGTGAACTCACAAGGAGACATGGGCGTAAGTTGAAGACTCTCAGATTTGGTCTTCAATTGCAAATTCCCACCGATGGTCCATATAATTTTTCCAACCCAGTGCATAACCCGAGGCGACTCCTTCCCTACCCCGCAGGAAAAAGGAACCATTGGAGAAGCACATGATTCACCCCAGCAAGCAGGACACATTTCTCCTTCGATGCCATATTTCAAGTAAACATCAAAATACAACGTATTGCCCTCCACTTTGAAGTGCAGGCTATCCCGTTTTAGAGCGTATTTGATCTTGGGCTCGTTGCAAGCAGCGGGCATAAATCCGGGCCATTCCGGGTTTTTAAACTCCCATGGAACAATGGCATTCACTTTTCGTTCAATGGCCCTGAGATCAATGGACACAGGCAACACCAATGTGCTCACCTCATTGGAACTAAAAGCTATTTCAGGCAAAACCTCACCTTGTGTAGCATCCGATTTCAGACCACAACCATAAAGAACCAATAGAAAAAAGAATAAGCCGAAAAAATTGAACTTCATGACCTAAAAGTGGGGTGAAAACCAATAAGTCCTAAAAATGTTCATTTGATGTTGATAAAATAACCGAACCGTGACGTTTATCACTATTTTTGCGGGCTGTTTAGAAAACATGGCCAAGTTCAAAATCTCATATCTTGTCTTCGCATTAACGCATTGTACCACAATGCTTTTTGCACAAACTGACGATTTTCCGATTCGCGCTGTTGAGGATTTATCCATTGTTTGGAAAAACAATTATTTTAAAGTTCTGGAAAAACCCAATTTTTCCAACGACTTTGAACTTCTGCCCAAAGTATGGCCTGCCATGATTCCGCAAAACAATCAAGCGCAGATCAATAACATCAATCAATATTACGACACCAAAGCGGCCGCATTGCGCGCCGATGCGGGTCTATCTTGGAATACCAGTACCCAACAAAATTTTTCGACCCAACCCGGCGAGGATAATTTATTTTTCCGATCCAAAATAGCGACTGGCGTTGAATGGGATTTGCTATCTGGAGGATTAATGGAAAATGAGCACCGAGCGCAGGTGCTTGAAAAGCAAAAACTAGTAGAATTGTTGAGTCTTCAACAAAGCAAGGGGCATACAATTTCATTTGAAAACAGAAGCAGTGTCCTGTACTTTTTCAATCAACAAAAAATAAAAGCACTTCAACAAAAAGAGAAATTACTTTCTGAAGAGATTGCGATTTTAGAAAAGTTGATAGAAAATAAAACACTTTTGCTCCCTGTTTTACTTGATGCCTACAAATCAAAAATCGAGATCAATGGATTGGTTCAAACCTATGCCACATACAACGCCAGTGTGCGAGATTGGGTAGATACTACTTTTTTCAATCCCAATGTGCTTCCTCCCTTGTTTGACATCAACCCCAAAGCACTCAAAGTTTTATGTGGTCAAGACGATGTTGTGGATCGTCAAATTCTATTGTCAGAAGAGTCGGAACAATTGCAATACAATTGGATGAACGATGTCAAATTAAGCGGCAATCTGCGTTACAATTACTTTGACATGATCGGCACGCAGAATAATCGCGGCTACTTGTCCATGGGATTGCAGGCCCAAATTCCAATCAAGATTTTTCATCAAGATTACAAAGCAGCCAAGAACATCCAACTTCAAAAAGAAAAATGGAAAATGGATCAAGCCCAAGATGCGCTGTGGTCCGAGGTTTCTCAACTTTTCTATGAATTTCGATACAAACTCAAGCAATATTCCATTTTGGAGGCGCAAAGAAAATTGACCATTGAGCAGCTCAAATTGGCGCAAAGCCAGAGTGAATTGTCCGCTGAGTATTTTCTTCCAGTAGAATCCATTCAAAATTTGGTTGAATATTGGGATATCGTCATTGAACAATTGGATCTGCACCAACAACTTTACCTAAAATTGGGGGAGATTAGATCCTACATCCCTCAAGAAAATGTACTGCGATTTACCCGCGCTTGGTCCATTGAATCTCCATTGGTTAACTTCAACCAAGAAGAAAATATCGCCATTAAAAAAACGCATCTATTTGTTTGGTCTAAATCATGGGTAGACCGCAAACCTGAAGAAGTAGCCAACCAAATCTTTACATGGCAAGTGGATAAAGTGTATTTGTCACCAAGCAGCGAAGCGGTTGATCAAAATAACTTCCAAAGCCTGGTTGAATTACTTCATAAAAAGAATGTCGAAGTAGAGTTGCTCATTGGTAAAAACAAATGGTTGTATTCACCGATTGAACCCAAAATCGATAGCTTATACAACCTCTACGGAAAATTACCCCTTTCCGGATTGCACCTGGACATTGAACCGCATGCCATGGAGGGTTTTAAAGAAAATCCCAATGTCTTTTTTGAATACTACTACCAAAGATTAAACGAAGCCAGATTGGCTTGCAACAACCACAACTGGAATTTAGGAGCCTCAATCCCCTTGCACTACGAACTCAATGTCTTGCAAAAAATTTCCACCTCTTTGGATGAAGTCGTTCTAATGGCATACGAAACCAAAGGGCCTGAATCCATATTGCGCCGAAGTCAAGACGAAATTCAAACTTTTGGCAATAAAACCAATATCGCATTGCGGGCAAAAGATTATACTACCAAAGAAGAAATGAGGAAAGATTTTGGTGCCCTTTTGCTTGGACTTCCCAGTCAAAAAATTTCTATTCACGACTTTGAAACCTATTCACTTTTAAATCCATAAGCTTTGAAAAGTGTTCATTTTAAAAGACAAGGAGCCGACATTCGGGTGATGAGTGACAACGGTCCCAAAAGAAACAAGAGACAATGGGACAGGATTATCTATTTCATCGTGTTCTTCTCCCTCATTGGATGGATGTGCTATTACATTTTCACCAGAAACTTTTATGTTCGCGCGCAATCCCACGTATTGTATGAGAACGTCAATGTCCGACTACTTAAAGATTGTCGTGTCATGGAATATTATGTGGAAGAAGATACGGAGGTGAAATTTGGCGACACCTTATTCCGCTATATCGAAAATGCACCAGATGCCGGCTACGATGTCACAGCGAACATACAGTCGGAGAGCAACAACAACGATAATCCAGCCTATCAATGGGTGATCAGAGAGATATTGAACACCGAACAAAGAATCTCCGTCAATGAAACCCATTTGAATGAAAACAACAACTTGATCAAGACTTATGAGTCTGAATTAAAAGAAATACAGGCCATGGTACAATTGGGTGTTATGCCGCAAACCCGATTGGACTTGAGAAAAAACGAAATTGTTAAGCTCAAATCAGAGAACAATCGAATTGTAGAAGAGAACAAAAAGTTAAGGGCTTCAATCGAGGATTTAAAAAGTAAAATTCCCGCAATCAACAACGACTACAAAAAGAATTTCCGACTTTCAAAAGAAGGGATTGCTGAAGACAAGTACTTCGTTTCACCTTTTGATGGTTCTGTTAACCGTATTTATATCCGTCAATTTGAAACCTGTTTGAAATCAGAGGTCACGATGTCTATACATCGGGTGTCGCCCATTTTTGTTCGTGCCTATTTTGAGCAAGAGGATTTGGATTATTTAAAGACAGGCGACGAATTCATGGTTGAGTTTCCCAATGGAAAAAAATCCATTGGTGTACTTAAGCGCTTCTACTACTCCACAATTCCATTGCCTGAGGAATATCAAAAACGATATGAGCCCACGACACGCTCATTGGCTGGCGATATTTATCCCAAGGATTCTATAGAGGCCAAAGAATGGGAGAGTTATTACAAAATGGGAGCTCTGGTGACCCGATTTAAATTCTAAATCCAAAAAGATGAGTCAGAATTTAATTCGCATTGGTCAACTCTTTGTTCTAAAGATCAGCCCTCAATCCGGTTATTCATTGCCCAATATTATGGGGATTGACGCGGTGATTATCGATTCCATCAATCCAGAGTTTGTAAGAAATGCTGTATTGGACATTAGACGTCACCATCAACCCGAGGTGTATTTAAAGCCCATTTTCATTCAGAATTACACCCCAAGAAAAAACAGTATATTGGTTGGACTTATCGATGGGGTGATTAGTGGTGAGAATGATTTCAACATCATTCAGGAAAAGACCAAAGATATTTTTATTAAGTCATTGGACTTGTTCCCAACGGCCCCCGAAGGCGTTTATGGCGCTGTTGTTAAAAAGGCTCTGGATTTGATTTATACCCGACAGTTGAGGAGCATTCAACCCATTCTGGATCCTTATTCCATCATCGGTTACTCCTTTCCTCCCGTCTCCATTTCTTTTGAGCAACATGAAGAAACGGAAGTATTGAATGTGTTGGATTGGGCAGAAAAAGAAGGTTATATATGGCCTGACTTTGAAGAGAAAATTTATCTCTGTAACCAATGTTCAGGTGGACTTCTCAGTTTTAGAGAGGTTTGTCCTCACTGCAAATCTTCCAACACCTACGGAGAAGATTTGGTGCATCATTTTCCTTGTGCTTACATCGGGCCCATAAGTGATTTCCAAAAGTCCACCCAAAGTGATTTGTCATGTCCCAAATGCGACAAGACCTTGCACCACATCGGAGTGGATTATGATAAACCATCTGTATTGAATCATTGCAATACTTGCGACAGCCGTTTTCAGGATATTTATGTTAAAGCCAAATGCCTGAATTGTGAGAATGACACCGACGTCCAATACCTGCAAGCCCGAAACATCAATACATACAAACTGACCAAAAAAGGTCGTTTAGCGATTACCCAAGGAGTGGCCACCAGTGTTGATCATGGTCAACTTGAATTGCCCGATATCCAAAATGAAACCACTTTTGAATCTCTATTGAATTTTGATTGCAAAAGAGCTGAATTATCCGACGAGTTCACCCTGGCCTGTGGGCTTTTCATTGAAAATTTAAATGAATTCAGCACTGCGTTTGGCGGATACAAAAAACAATCACTCATCAAAGAAATCACCCGAGAGATACAAGGGGAAATGACAGAGTTGGACTATCTCACCCTCACACCCAATGGCATCTTTATTTGGACACACAGAGCCATAGAAGAGGATGAAAATAATTTGCATCAAAGAATCGCCATTGACCAGAGAATAAAAAAATTGGTGTTTGAAAACTTCAATTCCTTTGAATTAAAAACCAAATTTTACCAAACGGATCTGCAAGGAGGTAAAACTGCTGGACATTTGATGCAATCCATTAAAAACCAATTGACCAACGAATGAATTTCGTAGACAATTTTGTTAGTTTCGCAACCTCCATTGGTTGGGCAAAATTTGTCCGTTATTTCTATTTCTTCATCGTCTTTGAATTTTTGCGATTCTTTGTTTTGGAGTTGTTTGTTCTATTGCTTTGGCGATTTACTCATCGTTTCAGAAAAGACCGGATGGTCAAAGCGCAGCATGAACTTTGGACAAGAATGCCCTTGGTTTCCATCATCATTCCTGGGAAAAATGAAGGAAAGCATATTTATAAATTGGTACAATCCCTTAAAGCGCAAACCTACCAGAACTATGAGGTTATCGTTATCGACGATGGCAGTGATGATGATACGGAGCGTATTTGTCGCAATTTGCAGCAATTGGGATTTATCGATCTTTTCATCCGAAATGATGTTAGAGGAGGCAAGGCCTCTGCAGCCAATTTGGGCTGGCGATTTTCAAAGGGAGAATTTATTGTTCACTTGGATGCCGATTGCTCCTACGATCCGCAAGCGATAGAGAACATCATTCGTTTATTTTACTTTGACAGTAAAATTGGCGGCGTTGGTGGAAACGTACAAGTACGCAATTACAAGGAGTCGTTGGCTGCAACTTTCCAAGCCATTGAATATTTTGACAGCATCTCCATTGGTCGTATTTCCAGTAGCGAATTGGGGATATACCGTGTCATTAGTGGTGCTTTTGGTGCTTTTAGAAAAGAAGCGTTGGACAAAATTGGCGGCTGGGATATCGGTCCTGGACTGGACGGGGATATTACCGTCAAGCTGAGAAAAATTGGATACAAGGTTAAATATGAGCCCACCGCAATTTGCAAAACGAGCGCACCAGACACCTTCCGAAAATTGGCCAAACAAAGACTGCGTTGGGACAAATCGCTGGTGCGTTTTCGACTCAGAAAACACATTGACGTGTTGCTACCCTCGAAAAATTTCACTTGGCTAAACTTTATTTCATTTTTAGAAAATATCGTTTACAATTTGGTCCTGAACATCAAATGGTATTTCTATATTATTGACATCATATTTAATTTCACCTCCCTCCTACCCTTCATTGTGCTCACCAATCTTTGTCTGTATTCAGTAAATTATTTGGTCAAGTTCATTTTGTTCTCCATGTTCAGACTTAGCCAGAAAGAGCCCATTGCCTATTTCATCCCGTATTTACCCGGAATGGTCATCTACTTTGGATATTTCTTGCGGTTTACCAGAACCATCGCCTACGTGCAAGAGTTATTTTTCAAAGCGTCTTACAATGATCCTTGGAACCCACACAAGTCATCCAAATTCGCCAAACAGATGCGTCTTTAATCTTTGAAATTGGTGTAGATTTACTTCATGGCATTAAACACCGTTTTCTCTTGGTTTATTACCAAGCGGGTACATCAAATTGAATTGTTCATGAAGCACCCCATAGAGGTGCAAGAGGAACTTTTTCAATATTTGATAGAAGAAGCGGGTGCCACACGATTTGGCTTTGATCACAACTTTCAACAAATCAAATCCATTGCAGATTTTAGAAAAAATGTTCCCATCCGTTCATACGAGGAATTCAGACTTTACATTGATAAAATCAAAGACGGAGAAGAACAGGTAACGTGGCCCACCAAAGTCAAGTGGTTTGCAAAAAGTAGCGGAACCACGGACAATAACAGCAAATACATTCCGGTAACAGCTGAATCGTTGGAAGAGTGCCATTATAAAGGAGGGAAGGATCTTCTTTCCATTTACTACCATTTCAATCCCGAGGCCAGTTTATACAATGGTAAAACTCTTGTGGTTGGTGGTTCCTCCAAGATTATTCATGACCACCAAGGAAAACTCACCGGCGATTTATCGGCCATCATCATCGACAATCTCCCCAGTTGGGTAGAGAACAAGAGAACGCCTTCCAAAGAAATAGCCTTGATGGAAAACTGGGAAGAAAAATTGGAGGCCATGGCAGAAGCTACAATGAATGAAGACGTCACCAACATTGCCGGTGTTCCCAGTTGGACCTTGCTTTTATTACAAAAAATTTGTGATAAAAAAGGAATCCAATCCATTCATGAGGCATGGCCCAATTTGGAATTGTACATGCATGGCGGCATCAGCTTCTTGCCGTATAAAAAACAATTTGAAGCCCTTTTTACTCGACCTGTGCATTTTATGGAGACATACAATGCAAGTGAAGGATTTTTTGGTATTCAAGATCGTCCTGATGCGGATGACATGTTGTTGATGCTGGACTATGGTATTTTTTATGAGTTTATTCCGATTGAAAATATCCAGGATGACCAACCACTCACTTTGGGTTTGGGTGAAGTAGAAATTGGCCCCTCCTACGCGATGGTCATCTCTACCAACGGCGGATTATGGAGATATCTAATTGGAGACACCGTGCGGTTCACCAGCACCCACCCTTTTAGAATTAAAATAACCGGTAGAACCAAACAATATATCAATATTGCCGGCGAAGAACTCATGGTGGAAAATGCAGAAATCGCATTATTTGAAACATGCACCAAACACCATTGCAGCATTACCGATTATACGGTTGGACCCATCATGGAAGACGGGAATCAAATTGCCCACCACCATTGGATAGTTGAATTTAATTTGGCGCCTGAAAATACAACGTCCTTTGCCCAAGATTTGGATAATCAATTGCGTAGATTAAACTCTGATTATGACGCCAAAAGAAAAGGGAATTTGAATTTAAATGCATTGCACCTGGAAAGCGTTCCTGCTCAAACCTTTTTAAATTGGATGAAGCAAAGAGGGAAACTTGGCGGACAAAACAAAGTACCGAGGTTGCATCCCAACCCAAAATACATTCACGAACTTCAGCAGTTTATTGAAAGCGTTTAAATACATATTGTACCTCGTCAGTTGGGCTTGTATAACTCCGTGGCTGAATGGCCAATCCATGCAAATGGATGTTACAGGCAATCGCTACATTTGGAATGGAAGTGAGGTCATCAAAAAAGAAAAAGCCACACGACTTGAATTTCGAAATAATTTTCTCTCATCCGGAAATATCAAGCAATTGGATTTGAATCAGCCACTACGTCCTGTTTTGTTTTTTGAGGATACCCAGCAATTGATCTTTGCAGACAACACCCTCAGCCCCATGTCCATCTTGGAGCTTTCGCCACTGAATCTTGGGTGGATTGTACAAATATGCACCTCCAAGTGGGGAGGGATTTGGGTTTGGGACAATAGCCAAAAGACTTTGTACAAAATCGATAAGAATGGCGCAATCATACTGAGCACACCCAATTTCTCCAACAGTGCCTATCTCTCAGATTGGGAAGTAAAATGGATGGCAGAAGATGGGAATCATTTGTTTATCAGAGACAACGCTCACCTCTTGGTTTTGGATATTTTGGGCGGAATTGAGCAATGCATCGCAGTATCTGCATTCAATCCTACATGGCTTGTCAATGGTGAGATTTGGGAGAGTACCGGTGAAAATTTACAATGCCTTTATCCCTCCATGAATCGAAGTATCCCATTTAATCTCCATCCCGTTTATTTGCATCGTTCAGGCATATACTCCGGTACAAATTTCGAAACATGGACACCTTGGCCCTAAAAGGCAGATAAGTTGTCAACAATCTACCGAAAAACACCCAAGTTTTTCCTCAATTCTCTTATTTTCGAAATGTCTTATTAACCTAAACGAATTATGCACATAGCCATTGCGGGAAATATCGGTTCCGGTAAAACTACATTGACAACATTGCTTGCCAAGCATTATAAATATCAACCCCATTTTGAGGAAGTAGATGACAATCCCTATTTGATTGATTTTTACAAAGACATGCAGCGATGGTCTTTCAACCTTCAAGTCTTTTTCTTAAAAAGCAGATTGTCTCAATTGATTGAGTTAAAAAAGAAAGGTAAAAATGTAGTTCAAGACCGCACCATCTATGAAGATGCCTACATTTTTGCTCCCAACTTACACGCGATGGGATTAATGACCACACGTGATTTCGAAAACTATGCAGACTTATTTTCAGCCATGGATGAGTTTATCACTCCGCCAGATTTGCTGATTTACTTGCGCGCCAGTGTCCCTACTTTGGTTCAAAACATTCAAAAAAGAGGTCGTGAATATGAGGAAGCCATTCGTTTGGATTATCTCACTCGTTTGAATGAGCGCTACGAAGCATGGATTAGCACTTACAACAAAGGAAAGCTTTTGATTATTGACATAGACAACAATCGTTTCCATGAAAAGGCTGAAGACTTGGGAAATATCATTTCCGGCATCGACAGCCAATTGCATGGTTTGTTTTAATCCATTACTTTTTTAAGATCAGAAAATCTGTTCGGCGATTGAGTTGTAATTCTTTCGCTGAACAGGTAGTCTTCACGGTACCCTCGCAGAAACATGCATTCACGGGTTGCTCTTCTCCATACCCTTTGTACTTTACGCGATCTCTTTCAACTCCATGTCTTACAATGTAATCTGCCGTTGCCTTGGCGCGTTGCTCAGACAACTTCAAATTATATTCTTTAGAAGCCCTGCAGTCTGCGTGTGACGCACATTCAATCACCACTGTTGGATTGTCTTTCATGTACAAAATAACTTGCGACAACTCTCTTTTGGCCGAAGGTGAGATGAACCATTTATTGGTAGCAAAATAGATGGACTTCAAATTTTGAAACATGTTGTATTTCTTGCCTTGCACCGCTGTAGAATCCTTGATGAAAACATCACCGGTCCAATTCTTTTCCACCACTTTTACATCATTGGCTCGGTAAATATTATTGAGCTTGATTACCTCGTAAGTTGTGGCCAGTAAAGTATCACCCTTGTACACATTGACTTGAATGGAGTCGCCCACTTGAATACTATTAAAGGGAAGCACCGCTGCCTTTGATCTTTCTGCTGTAATGGTTTTTACTTCTTTGAATCCACCATTTTTGTTGGTAATCTGGATAGTCTTTTCGCCTTGCACCTCTGCCACTTCATTGGGAATGGCCACATCCAAAACAACCTCCTTGATGGGTTGAAGTTGGTTCTTGCTGTGCTTACGCAAGAAACGTTTCAACCCCGATTGCTCCAGATACTGCACTTGATGGGGATAATATCCATAAACAAAAATGGAGTCTCCATTTTGCAAATAAGGCGGGATCTTTCCTGCGCGATCAATGCCAGCATCAGCCCATCCACCTGTGGGAGAAACTACTTTAGCTGGACGATTTCGAATCAATTTCTCAGTCTCTTTGTCGTATACATACATCAACTCTTTGACTGTAGGATAATTCAACTGCAAGATTTCATCCTTACCTGCCTGATAATTTCTGTTGGAGCTCACAAACCACACACTGTCTGTGCCATTGCTTGTCAAGGCAAAATCATCTCTTCTGGAATTGATGGGCTCAGGCAAATGATCAATTACCCCTTCTTTGATATTATAAGCGTACAAATCAAAAGCACCCATTCCTCCTTTTCTATTGGAGGAGAAAAACAAATAATCCTCGGAAACGGTGGTAAACAATTCATCCTGTGCCGAATTCACTCGTGTATTCAGAAGAGCGGGTTCGCCCCATTTTCCATCCATTTGTGTTGCGCTGTACACATCAAAACCACCCGTACCACCTGGCTTATTCGAAACAAAGTAAATCGTCTTTCCATCTTTGGAGAAAGATGCATGGGCATACGAATAATGGTCATCACAGAATTTGATTTTCTTGGGTCTTGACCATTTCCCATTCTCCTTCAATTTCAATTCGAAAAGTTGTGGTTGCTCTACGGAAGTAAAAATGCCTGAGCTCACTGTTCGGGTCATAACAATGTGGTTATTGTCTTTATTGACCGCCAAACCACCCTCATGCCTTGAAGAATTAATCTTTCGCAAAGGCAACTCTGGTGCTCCCTCACCCCTCATGGATACATCCAAAAACGTTGCTGAATCATTGGGAGAAGTTTCATCAATCAATGAAGGCTTCTTGGTGTTGGAAACATAATACAATTGCCCTTTGTGCCAATAGCCACCAAAAGCACTGCCATCTGGATTGAGATTCATGCGTTCCACTTGGGTATTGTCTGAACCATAAAGCAAAAGCGAATCCGCCGCAAAGTTTTGAAAACCATCAACCACTGATTTCAAAATTTCATTTTTAATCAATGCGCCCATCGCGCGGGACTCAGGCTCCTTTCCTAACTGCCACAATACATCAGCATAATAATAGCGATCGACATCTTTGAGAGAGTCAGCAGGCACCTTGGCGTAAACATTGGCGCAAGCCAATGGTTCCTTCATCCAATACTGACATCGGCCCAATTTTAATTTGGCTTGTGTCGAGATATCGGCATACTTGGCAAAATAATTGGCCGCCTGAGAATAGGCTTTGTGATCAAACATGCGATCACCTCTACTCAAATCCAATTCTTGGGCGTTTGCCACGAAAATGCTAACCCAAAAAGACAACAAGAGGATAAATCTTTTATTCATGATTAAAATAATCGGGGTGAAACTTGACCTCTAAAACTATTTGAAATAAAAATCTTCAACATCAACTCATGGGTTCCTGTCGAATAATTTTTTATTGGAGAACTGGTGTAATCATAAGCATACATCAAGCGAGCGATGTCTCCAATTTGAAATTCCAACATCCCAATCCAAGCATCAGATCCTCTTCTAGAAAATCCAGCACCCACCACATTGGAATAGTAAACCATTGCCCCAGCCTCCCAAGTCATATTGGTATGATCATGCATTTTTAATAATGTCGAAGCCTTATAGTTCCAAGTCTGTCCATAATTGAAAATGTATCCTGCAGAAATAAGCTGCTGAACCGTTCTATATGATCCAGAAGTCGCGGTACTGATTTGGTTCCATTGTTTTTTCATCAACCCTGGAGCTGAATAGCCCAACCACATTTTGTTATTGTGTAAGTAAATCCCCGCTCCAAAATTTAGATTGCTATAGGTTTGATTGGCACCAAACACAGCGTCTGGCGTAGCACCCGCTCCTTGAGTCGCGCTGTATTGCGCGTCAGCAAATCCAGCGGACATTTGCTCATAAGTTGCCTGCAAACCGAAAGATGCAATGACCTTATTCAAGCGTAAATGATAGGCCTGGGAGTATGAGATCTGATTTCTTTTGAATATCCCGATTTGGTCATTTAACACCATCAATCCCGAACCCAATCTTTCTTGGGCATATCGGCCGCAGATATTGGCACTCATCGTTTTAGGTGATCCTGAGATGCCCACCCATTGATAACGGTAATGCAAATTAGAAACCAGGCCATTATTCGCTCCAGCATATGCAGGGTTGATGTTCAAGCCATTGAACATGTACAAGCTATACTGTGGATCTTGTTGGGCCCAAACACCATTGGCCAACAATACAATGAATATCCAAATACTTTTTTTCATTTTGCTCTAGATTGGGTTGTACATTTTATCTCCAAAGAGTGATATAACCACTATAAGTCTTTTTGCTAAATTGTAATTCTATTTCGTAGAAGTACGTGCCCACTGCCATTTCTTCACCAGCATTTCCTCCAACATTACTGTGACCATTCCAATCGTTTTTGTAATCCGTTGATTCATACATCAAACCACCCCAGCGATTGAATACTTTGATGGAAACGTGCTCTTGAGGCAATAATCGATCGATTACGAAATTGTCATAATCCCCATCACCATTGGGTGAATATGCATCAGGGATAAATTCAAATCCTTCATCTACCAATTCATCACAATCGTTATCCAATCCATCATAAACTTCAGTAGCTCCAGTAAAAACAGAAGGTTGTGCATCATTACAATCCATAGTATTGTCGATGTATCCATCGGGTTGTGCACAAGACCAAATGCTGTCATTGATGTTTCCATAACCATCGCCATCCATATCGCCGTAATATGTCAACTGAACACCTTCATCGATCACACCATCACAGTTATCGTCAACACCATTACAAACCTCAATACCGGCAGGATTAGCCCAATTGGCAGCATCGTTGCAATCGTCGTTGTTGGTCACAAAACCGGCGGGTTGCGTACATGCGTCGATCATATTGTTGGGATCTCCGTAAGTATCTTCATCCACATCGATGTAATAAGTGGTCAACAAACCCTCATCAATTGCGCCACTGCAATTGTCGTCAATACCATTGCATACTTCCGGTACACCAGGATTCATGGATGAATTGATGTCATTACAATCCAGATTATTGGGCGCTCCGCATTCTATGGGGTTTCCTACACCATATCCATCTTGGTCGACATCCAAATAAGTCCATTGGGTATCATCACAATCGGTGGCATTGATCACAAATCCTTGCGGCAATGTACAAGCCAATACAGGCGCATTCACATCTCCAAATCCATCTCCATCTACATCCGCGTAATATGTATTTTGAACTCCTTCATCTATCGCTCCATCGCAATCATCATCCACCTCATTGCATATTTCCGTGGCATTGGGCTGGATCAGAGGGGTACCATCGTTACAATCGGTGTTGTTGTATACACCACATTCTACAATGGTGGTTGAACCAAATCCGTCATTATCCGCATCCAAATAAGTTAGAGCTGCGTCATCACAATCATTGCTATTGGTAACATATCCCGCTGGCAATGCGCATGCCTCAACCGTGTTATTGGCATCACCAAATCCATCACCATCCATATCCGCATAAAAAGTAGTGGTTACAAATTCATCTACTTCCCCATCGCAATCATCATCCCATTGGTTGCAAATCTCAGCCACTGGCAACACACATGAACCATTGTCATCGGTTGCATTTGCATCGTAATTGCATGCGGTAGCGTCCGTACATCCGGCAATTTCAATTTCATCACACACGCCATCGCCGTCTGAATCATTGATACAAGAGCCATTACAGTTCAAGTAAGGTTGCGCTGGATAAGTACATGAACCATTTTCATCGGTTGCATTTGCATTGTAATTACATGCCGTTACATCCGTACATCCTGCAATTTCAATTTCATCACACACGCCATCGCCGTCTGTGTCATTGATACAAATGCCATTACAGTTCAAGTAAGGTTGCGCTGGATAAGTACATGAACCATTGTCATCGGTCGCCGTCGCATCGTAATTGCATGCTGTAGCATCCGTACATCCTGCAATTTCAATTTCATCACACACCCCATCTCCGTCTGTATCATTGATACAACTGCCATCGCAATTCAAATAGGTTTGGGCTGGATAGAAGCAACTTCCATCTTCGGTATTTGCTGAGGCATCATAGTTACATGCGACCGCATCCGTGCACCCTGCGATTAGACATATCAAATCAGTTCCATCACAATCCTCATCTACCCCATTGCCACACACCTCTGAAGCGCTTGGGTAAACAGTTGAATTCAAATCATCGCAATCGCCAGAAGTGATAACTCCGCAAGCAGCCATAATCGTACTACCTACTCCATCCGCATCCAAATCCTCGAACGTAATTAATGCATCATCACAATCCTCTGCATTGCTAACGAATCCAACTGGAAGGTCGCAAGACGCAACGGCATTGTTGGCATCACCAAACGAGTCACCATCTAAATCAGCGTAAAACGTCGATGTAACAAATTCATCAACCTCTCCATCACAATCATCATCAAAGTTGTTACAAACCTCTTCTGTAATGGAATTCAACGCTGCATCAGCATCATTACAATCCGTATTGTTGGTTACATAACCTGCACCTGGATCAGCGCAAAGATTGCTCGCTGCACCTGCACCAAATCCGTCTCCATCCTCATCTACAAAGTAGTCAATAAATATCACTCCGTTATCTACTGAACCATCACAATTATCATCAAAGTTGTTACATACTTCGGTGGAGATGGAATTCAGTGTTGCATCATTGTCGTTACAATCCGTGTTGTTGGTTACATAACCTGCACCTGGATCAGTGCAAAGATTGCTCACTGCACCTGCACCATAACCATCACCATCCACATCCGCGAAGTAGTCAACGAAAGTCAATCCATTGTCTGCAACTCCATCACAGTCATCATCAAAATTGTTACACACTTCGATTGAGATGGAGTTTAATGATGCATCATTGTCGTTACAATCCTCATTGTTGTAAACACCGCAATCGACTGTTGTCATACTGCCATAACCATCGCCATCATTGTCTTCGTAGGTTAGATTGGCATCATCGCAATCGCTGCTATCTGAAACATAATTGATCGGCGTTGTACAAGCTTCAATCGCGGCATTCAAATCTCCAAATCCATCACCGTCGAAATCGGCGTAGTACGTTGTCGTCACAAATTCATCCACCTCTCCATCGCAGTCATCATCATAAGTATTGCATATTTCTTGCGCAGCTGGATTTACACTCACATCTGAATCATCGCAATCCAAATCGTTGGTTGCATAACCGATACCTAAATCAACACAAGATGAATCTGCATAAGCTGCACCATATCCATCACCATCTGAATCCAAGTAGTAAAATGCAAAGACAATATCATTGTCTACAACCCCATTGCAATCATCATCGACGGTATTGCATTGCTCTGCAGCACCTGGGTAGATTGAAGCAACGGCATCATCACAATCACCATTGTTAATTGTATATCCAGCTCCGGGATCAGAACAAAGATTAATCGCTCCACCAACCCCAAATCCATCGCCGTCGGCATCAACGAAATAGTCAATGAAAATCAATCCATTGTCTGCAGTCCCATCACAATCGTCATCGAAATTGTTACAAACTTCGGTTGAGATAGCATTCAAACTTGCATCATTGTCGTTACAATCCGTATCGTTGGTGACATAACCGGCACCAGGATCAGAACACAAGTTGCTCGCTGCACCAGCACCGTAGCCATCTCCATCGGCATCTACGTAGTAGTTGATGAAGGTGATACCATTGTCCACTGAACCATCGCAATCATCATCGAAGTTGTTACAAACCTCTGTTGTTATGGAATTCAATGCTGCATCATTGTCATTGCAATCGGTATTATTGTATACACCGCATGCAATGATTACTGTGCTACCATATCCATCATTGTCATTGTCTTCATAGGTCAAATTGGCATCATCGCAATCGCTGTTATCCAAAACATAATTGGTTGGTGCGCTGCATGCGTCAACCGCCACATTTAAATCGCCAAATCCATCCCCATCCAAATCTGCATAGAAAGTAGTGGTTACAAATTCATCCACCTCTCCATCACAGTCATCATCGAAGTTGTTACAAACTTCGGTTGAGATAGAATTCAAACTTGCATCATTGTCGTTACAATCCGTATCGTTGGTGACATAACCGGCA
>CALJKR010000005.1 GCA_937974555.1 uncultured Flavobacteriales bacterium
TTTACTCCATTGAGCGTATACGCCCACTGCATGACATGGCTAGAGCTAAGTTGCGCCCATTTCGGATTAATAATCTGCGCCTGATTTATGGCGATGGTATTTTGGGATTACCACAAGCTGCTCCTTTTGACGGAATCATCTTAGCTGCCGCTGGCTTAGGCATTCCCGATGCCTTGCTTGATCAGTTAGCAATTGGTGGTCGCCTGGTGGCTCCGGTCGCCAAGAATGAAAAAGAGCAACAATTGGTAATGGTGGAAAGAATGAGTTCCCAGCGTTATCAAAGAACCGTTCTGGACGGGGTCTTTTTCGTCCCCTTACAATCAGGGGTAGTATGAGATTGATGATGAACTCCCATTCCATGACCTATTTATTTAGAGTATTTCTGATTGCAATGCTGTCTGCTTCCCTGATGTTGGTGGCGGGATGCTCTACGCCACGCACTAAGCCTGCGAGCGTAACGGATCGTAGCGGCGGAAATTCTAATGAACCAGCGCCACCTGGTTACTATCGCGTGAAGCGAGGTGACACCTTGGCTCGCATTGCTTTAGATCATGGTCAAGCCCCACGCGATGTTGCGCAATGGAATAAAGCAGAAAACTCAAATTTCAATCCCAATGTGATTGAAGTGGGCGATTTAATTTTGATTAAGCCACCAGCAAGCGCCAAAATGGCGGCAGCTAAGCCAGTTGAGAAGAAATCCCCAGCAGATAAGGCGGATGCACCTGCGCCAGCAGAAACCACTAAGCCTGAGCCAGCAAAATCTGAGATGGTGGCAGAACCTGGTATTCGTTTGTCATGGCCAGCAAAAGGCAAAGTAACTGGTGAATTTAACGAAACCAATAAAGGTATTGATATTGCTGGCAAAGTAGGTGAGCCTGTGTTGGCGGCAGCTGATGGCAAAGTGGTGACGGAGATTTTGCCGTTAGACAATTACTGGCCTGCCGAAGACTATCATCAGGATTATTTCGCTAACAACCCAGAAAACCAATACTGCGTGTACGTGGTGAGCGAAAAAGTAGAAAAATTCAAGAAAACGTTTGCTGAATTGCTGAAGTTGAAATAGGTTGGAGCGTTCCTCTCAACCCTTCGTCTTGTACCCTTTGCCTTCCAAGTACGACTTCACCTTGGCGTGCAAATCGCCCTGAATGATGATGTCGCCATCTTTGGCACTGCCGCCTACCCCGCAATGCGATTTTAGGGCTTTTTCCAACGATTTCAGGTCGTCTGAACTACCTACAAACTCTTTGATTACCACGCACGGCTTGCCGTTGCGCACTTCCCTGCGAACGTACAATTTCTGCTGCGCCGGAGGCAAAGTGTCCTGCTCCTCGCCGTCGAACTCATTGTATTGATAATCAGGATTGGTGCTGTAAACCACCCCCGATTTGTTCTTGTTTTTGTTACTCATAATGATGCTTATTTACGAATGATCACCCCTGCCACGGCTTGCGCCTGGGGCATAATCACCAAATCGTTGATGTTCACATGCGGTTTCCGCGTAACCACAAATTCAATGGCCTCGGCGATGTCCTCTGCAACCAGATTATCGAACCCCTCATACACCTTTTGCGCCCTTTCTTCATCGCCATCAAATCGCACCACGCTAAACTCTGTTTCTACCGCGCCCGGATGGATCCCCGTCACCTTCAACCCGTGCACCGCAAGTTCCAACCGCATCCCCTTGGTAATCGCATCCACCGCGAATTTGGTTCCGCAATACACATTCCCGTTGTCATAAACCTCTTTCCCCGCAATCGACCCAATGTTGATGATATGTCCCGAACCCCGCGCAATCATGTCGGGCGTTACCGTCCTACTCATGTACAACAACCCCTTCACATTGGTGTCAATCATCTGCTCCCAATGGTCAACGTCGCCTTCGTAAAACTTCGACAACCCTTTGGCCAGTCCGGCATTGTTCACCAACAAATCAATGGATTTCCACGGCGATGGCAGGGCATTGTAAAACGATTGAATTTCTTCCAATGAACGCACATCCACCGCAGCCAAATACACCTGTGCATTGACAGTTTCAGGGTTGTCCGACAAGGCCTGTTGCAACGCTTGGAGGCGCTCCTGACGTCGCGCCAACAAAATCAAATCATACCCCAACCGCGCCAACATCAACGCCGTAGCATAACCAATACCACTGCTGGCTCCCGTAACCAATGCGATTTTTCTACTCATGACGATGGATTCGTATTATTTTGTCCCACAATGATCAAATTCGGCGTAAACAACACCTTCCGGGTGCTTCTGGCCGTGGCAAACAACTGCAACTTCCAAAACAGCTCCATCCAATCATAGGTTATCCTTCTCACGATCTCTTTGAAAACACCCTGCACGCGCATGGTGCTTGGAAGGACGTTTACCGAGTGGAACCCACAAGATAGCATTACCTGCTCGGCAGAACTGGCATTCAAATAATTCTCATGGGTAAAATCGCCCAGCGCGAACGCGCTGGCCACCGGAGCATCCATGTTGGGTGTACGGAAAATGGCCATACCACCGGGATTCAGTTTCGACTGG
>CALJKR010000006.1 GCA_937974555.1 uncultured Flavobacteriales bacterium
ACGGCACATGTATCAACGACACGGATGCAGATGGAGTATGTAACGAGATCGAAGTCGCAGGTTGTACAGATGCAACAGCATGTAACTACAACGCCAGCGCAACAGACGAAGACAATACATGTACTTACCCAGCACAATCTTATTTGAACTGTGACGGCACATGTATCAACGACACGGATGCGGATGGAGTATGTAACGAGATCGAAGTAGCGGGTTGTACAGATGTAACTGCTTGCAACTACATAGTTAATGCTACCCAAGAGGATGGTTCGTGTACCTATCCGGTGGAAAGCTATTTGAATTGTAATGGAACTTGTATCAACGATACAGACGCAGACGGAGTATGTAACGAGATCGAAGTAGCGGGTTGTACAGATGTAACTGCATGTAACTACAATGAGAATGCAACGGATGACAATGGCACATGTATTTTACCAGTGGCAGAAATTTGCAACTTGTTGGATGACGATTGTGATGGTGAAACCGATGAGTTTGTTACCACAACTTATTATGCAGATTTGGATCAAGATGGATTTGGCGATTTGACCAATTCAATACAAGCTTGTACTTTGCCTGCCGGATACACCAATGATACAAGTGATTGCAATGATGCTGCGCCAACCTATTTGGATCAAGACGGAGATGGTTTTGGTGTGAACACATTGGTGGCTTGCGGCGTCTTGTTTAATACAGACTGTGATGATGCAAATGCAACAATTTATCCAGGAGTCAATGAGCAATGCAATTTGATTGATGACAACTGTGATGGCATCACAGATAACAATGTTGTATATGTGAACTATTATGCCGATGCGGATGCAGATGGGTTTGGAAATTCAGGGTTGTCTGTCTTGGCATGCGTTCAACCTACTGGGTATACCAACAACAACGACGACTGCAATGATACCGATGCAGCCATCAATCCCGATGCAGTAGAAATCGAAGGCAATAATATAGATGAGAACTGCGATGGTCAATTGGTAGGTGCAACTGAGCTTTCTGAATGGACCGTATCTATTTATCCCAATCCAACCAGAGGCATTGTTCAAATGACTTGGGAACGAAATGAGGATGTTGTCATTCGAATCATAGATGCCCAAGGAAAATTGGTGATGTCATCATCATTGAACCAGTCAAAATCTGCGGTGTTCAACTTGGATGACGTTGAGTCGGGTATGTATTTTGTTCAGTGGACCAATTCCGTTGATCATAGAACTTATACGATAATAAAAGAGTAAAGCGAATGAATAAAGGGGGATGCCACAGCGTCCCCTTTATTTTTTCATTGGTTAGTGTAGAAATGAACAAATCACCCTTGAAATTCGGATCAACGAAATATCTTGAAGATTTGACTTTACATCATTACATTTGCGCACGTTAACCGATAACCTATATAAAATAACAACTATGAACAATGTTTTTTATCTGATTCCTGCTGTAGGTATTATTGCCTTGGTAGTGATGATGATTAAATCCGCTTGGGTTTCCAAGCAAGATGCAGGAAATGACCGCATGAAAGAAATTGCGGGTTATGTAGCAGAAGGGGCAATGGCCTTTTTGAAAGCGGAGTATCGCATTTTGGCCATTTTCATGGTCATCGCAGGAATTGGTTTGGGCGTTTTGTCTCAAATGGTTCCATCTTCACACTGGTTAATCGTGGTTGCCTTTGTGGTGGGTTGCGTATTCAGTGCATTGGCAGGTTTCTTCGGAATGAAAATCGCTACCAAAGCCAACGTGAGAACAACTGAAGCTGCCCGTACATCTTTGGCTAAAGCCTTGAAAGTTTCTTTTACTGGTGGAACCGTGATGGGACTTGGCGTAGCTGGATTGGCAGTTTTGGGATTGGGAATGTTGTTTGTCATCTTCTTCCAATTCTTTATGCAGGGTTCTTTGGAGAATGGTGGTGTTGAAACCATGACGCGTGTATTGGAAGTATTGGCTGGATTCTCAGTAGGTGCTGAAAGTATCGCATTGTTTGCACGTGTCGGTGGTGGTATCTACACCAAGGCCGCAGACGTAGGTGCTGACTTGGTGGGTAAAGTAGAAGCAGGAATTCCAGAAGATGATCCACGCAACCCTGCAACCATTGCAGATAACGTAGGGGATAACGTGGGTGACGTGGCCGGTATGGGAGCTGACTTGTTTGGTTCTTATGTAGCCACAGTTTTGGCATCCATGGTTTTGGGTAATTACGTGATTCGTGATGTTATCGAATCAACAGGTGGTTTTGGCAATATTCCTTTTTCAGGAATGGGGCCGATCTTGTTGCCTTTGAGCATTGCCGCTGTAGGTTTGTTGGCTTCAATTGTTGCCTCTTATTTTGTTCGTGTGAAAGAGAATGTGTTGGCAACGACCGATACTGTTCAAAAAGCATTGAACATGGGTAACTGGATTTCAATCATCATTTCATTGATTGCTTCCTATTTCTTGATCATGGCCATGTTGCCAGCGGAAATGACGATTTCAGTATTCAATGCAGGCGAGTTTAGCAAGGCCACTACCACCAACATGAACGTGTTCTGGGCTGTATTGGTGGGTATGTTCGTGGGTATTGCAATTTCTTATATCACCGAGTTCTATACCGGATTGGGCAAACGTCCAGTGGTTGGTATCGTTCAAAAATCGGCTACAGGTGCCGCAACCAACATTATCGCTGGTTTGGGTACTGGCATGTTGAGCACAGCTACACCGGTAATTTTATTTGCTGGCGCGATCTGGGGGGCTTATGCTTTGGCTGGATTTTATGGTGTGGGTATAGCCGCTTCAGCGATGATGGCCAACACTGCGATGCAATTGGCAATTGATGCTTTTGGTCCAATTGCGGATAACGCCGGTGGAGTAGCTGAGATGAGTGAATTGCCTGCGGATGTTCGTGAAAAAACGGACATCTTGGATTCTGTAGGTAACACCACTGCAGCGATTGGTAAAGGTTTCGCTATTGCTTCTGCTGCTTTGACCGCTTTGGCTTTGTTTGCAGCTTATGTAACCTTCACAGGCATCAATGGTATCAATATTTTTGATGCTAAAGTTTTGGCCGCTTTGTTTATCGGTGGTATGATTCCAGTAGTATTCTCTGCTTTGGCGATGAATTCGGTTGGTAAAGCTGCCATGCAAATGGTAAATGAAGTAAGAAGACAATTCCGTGAGATTCCAGGAATCTTAGAGGGAACAGGCAAACCTGAATATGGCAAATGTGTTGAGATCTCTACACAAGCTGCTTTGCGTGAGATGTTGATGCCAGGGGTTATCACCATTGTTACGCCAATCATCATTGGATTTGTGATGGGGGCAGAAGCCTTGGGAGCTTACATGGCCGGTGTTACGGTGAGTGGTGTTTTGTGGGCGATCTTCCAAAACAACGCAGGTGGAGCTTGGGACAATGCCAAGAAATCTTTTGAAAAAGGAATTGAAATCAACGGCGAGATGTTCTACAAAAAATCTGAGCCACACAAAGCTGCGGTAGTTGGAGATACAGTTGGTGATCCTTTTAAAGATACCTCGGGTCCATCCATGAATATCTTGATTAAATTGACTTGTTTGGTTGGTTTGACTTTGGCCCCAATCTTAAATGATGGTCATGGCGCAGCCGACAAAATGGAGAAGTGTCACGGTCATGAGATGATGATGGAATGTCACGGTGGTGGTCACCACGGTGGATGCTGTGAAATGGAAAAATCTTCTTGTAGCCATGAAGGTCATGCTTGTACAAGCGCGGATTCTTTGGCTGGACATTGCAAATCTGAAGGTGCATGTACCAAGGATGAAAAGTGTTGTAAAGGAGAAGCTGCACATTGTGAAGGCAAGGAGAAAGAAGGATGTGAGAAGAAAGATTGTTGCAAAAAAGACCACTAATTCTTTAAATAGTTGAGAAAAGGACCACGAAAGTGGTCCTTTTTTTTTGCCTAAGAAATGACAAATGCAATGTTGATAATAATTGAAGCAAGGAATTTTCATCCCGTCGTTTAAAGATAATTTTGATTGACCTGAAAACGATCTTAATCAAAATATGATGAAAAATTTATCATTTCAATCCGTGGTTTGGAAAAGTAGTGCCTTGGCTTGGGTGCTTTTTGTCTTTTTGCCTTTCGTAGGTTTGGCACAGACGGCTACTACCATTACACTCACTGGAACCAATACCGCTCTGTCTGCTGCTTACAATACGGCAACAGTAGTCGATCCTGGTTTGGTGATTTCATCTGACGGAAACATCAGTGGATTTAGAGTGCAGATTACCCAATCTTATGTATCAGGGGCATCTGGAGATTTATTGGATTATACCGGTGCATTGCCTTCAGGAGTTACGGCAACGGCTTTCAATACGACAACAGGGGTCTTGACATTTAGTGGTACAACCTCAGCGGCCAATTGGCAAGCATTGTTAAGGACTGTTCGATTTAGATCAACCACTTCCACGTGTTATCCCACCATGAGAACGGTTACTTTCACAGCGGGGAACGTGTATTACAATCCGCTGACGGGTCACTATTATGAATATGTCGCATCCAGTGGAAACTGGCCTGCAGCAAAAGATGCGGCAGAGTTGCGTTCTTATTATGGTCGATTGGGTTATTTGGCAACCATACAATCCTCTGCGGAAAATAATTTTATCTGGAAGATTATGTCTACCGATGCGTGGTTTGGGGCTTCTGATAATGTTACTTACATCAATGCGGCAACCGGTGTTACTACATACGCCAGCCAAGCTGCTGCTGAAGGAAAGTGGTATTGGATTTCGGGTCCAGAGCGCGGAACGATGTTTTCCAATGGCAACGTATCTCCGGTAACCCAATCTGGACAATACGCAAACTGGAATACCAACGAACCCAATAACTCAGGATCTACGGAGCACAGTGGGCAATTCTATTCTTCTGGCGGAAGTGCTGGACGATGGAATGACTTATCTCAGACGAGTAATTTGAGTGGTTATTTGACAGAATATGGCGGCATGCCGGGTGACATAACCACGGCAACGACAATTTTCACTCGATCGATTACTGTTGCAGGAGCCGCCAGTGGAAGCATCACGGGTGGTGGTGGAAATGTTTGTAGTGGAAGCAATAGCACTACTTTGACTTTAACAGACTTGGTAGGTTCGGTCGTGCGTTGGGAATCTTCCTTGGATAACTTCTTTACTGCAGGAACAACGATCAACAATACAACTTTAAGTTTAACCGTTTCCAATATTACACAGACTACCTATTATCGTGCGGTTGTGAATTCAACGAGCCCGGCTTCATGCTCGGCTTTGGCAACTTCCAGTGTTAGTTTAACGGTTGCGCCAACTTTGTCGGGTTCGATTTCGGCAATCAACAATCAAATTTGTGCCAATGGTGACGTAGAGTTGACGCTGAGCGGAAATCAAGGAAATATCAATAAGTGGCAGCGATCAACCAACCAAACCACTTGGACTGACATTGCCAATACAACCAATTATTTGACAGAAATTATCCCTGCTGCGGGTACTTATTATTATCGCACCGAAGTGCAAACGCCCGGCTGCGGTGCTGCGGTGTATACAACAAATAAAACCATCACGGTTATTGCGGGTACTCCTCCAGATGGCGGTGCTGTGAGCAGCGCAGGGTTTTGTGGAGGGACAAACTCGGGTACCTTGACTTTGTCCACGTATACGGGAACCATTTCCAAATGGCAAAGATCAGTGGATAACGGAATTGTTTGGACAGATGTCGTGAACACAGCGGCGACTTATGCCTTCTCCGGAATTTCTGCTACAACATTGTATCGTGCGGTGTTGACGAGCGGTGCTTGCGGTACTGCATACAGTACGCCTGGTTCTGTTACTGTGAGTACCAACTCTGTGGCAGGAACTGCAACCGGCAATCAAACGGTTTGCGGCGGCAGTGGAATTACCAATATCACGCTAAGTGGTAACACAGGAACGATTCAATGGGCTTCTTCGTTAAACAACTCAACTTTTACGAATATCACCGGCGCCACTTCAAGTACCTTGTCTCAGTCCAATTTGGCAGCCAATATTGATCAGACAACTTATTACAGAGCCACCGTTACCAATGGCGCTTGTACATCTGTTAATTCCAATACCATTACCGCTACTTACAACGCGCCGGTTACGTATTATCAAGATAGTGATGCGGATGGATATGGAAAGGACAATGTTACCCAGTCTGTATGTACGGGTCAACCTTCGGGTTATACTACGCAAGGAGGAGACTGTAATGATTTGAATGCTGCGGTTAAACCCAGTGCCACGGAAACGTGTAACTTGATTGATGACAACTGTAATGGTACTGTGGATGAAGGGGTGCAGACTACTTTTTATGTGGACTTTGATGGGGACGGATATGGAAATCCTGCTGTCCCTGTTTTGGCTTGTACGCAACCCACCGGTTATGTGAACAATAGCAACGACTTTAATGACAACAACAATACGGCTTATAACGGGGCGCCTGAACTTTGTGATAGTCTCGACAATGATGGAGATTTGCTGATTGATGAGGGGGTTCAAAATACATATTATGCAGATTCCGATGGGGATGGTTATGGTGATATAAATGTCCCTGGATTGGCATGTTCTCAGCCATTGAATTACGCCAGCAATAGCACCGATTGTAACGATTTGAATGTTGCAATCAATACTGCTGCAACGGAGATTTGTAATGGTGTCGATGATGATTGTGATGGATTAACGGACGAGGGCGTTCAAACAACCTACTATGCAGATGGTGATGGAGATGGTTTTGGCAATTCCAATATCAATCAAATGGCTTGCAGCCAGCCTCTAGGATATGTATTAAATCAATCCGATTGTAACGATTCCAATGGCAGCGTGAATACTGCCGCAACAGAGATTTGCAATTCCATTGACGATGATTGCGATGGATTGATCGATGAAGGGGTACAGAATACTTATTTCCTCGATGCGGATGGTGATGGTTATGGTACCAACTCCACCACAACCTTGGCTTGTTCTGTTCCTGTGAACTATGTGTCCAATGACAACGATTGTGATGATGCGCTCAGCACAAGTTTTCCAGGCGGTACTGAAATCTGCAATGGTGTAGATGATGACTGTGATGGCAGTGTGGATGAAGGGGTGCAAACCACATTCTATGCGGATGTTGATTCTGATGGTTATGGGGATATTGCCACAACGACACTGGCTTGTACCGCTCCTGCGGGATATGTTTCCAATGATGATGATTGCAATGATGCCTCAGCCAGTGTTAATCCAGGAGCTTCGGAAATTTGCAATGGGGTAGATGAAGATTGTGATGGAACGGTGGATGAAGGTGTGAAAATGACTTATTATCTGGATAATGATGGAGATGGTTTTGGAGATGCTTCAATTACAACTTTGGATTGTTCAGCTCCCACGGGTTATGTTTCCAATGACAATGATTGTAACGATGCAAATGCTTCGGTGAATGCCGGTGCAAGTGAAACCTGCAATGGTACAGACGATAATTGCAATGGCAATATAGATGAAGGAGTGCTTTTAACTTTTTATTTGGATGCTGATGGTGATGGTTATGGTGCTCCCGGCACTTCCATACAAGCTTGTTCAGCGCCAGTGGGATATGTGGCGAACGATTTGGATTTTGATGACAATACACCTGGCTCATATCCTGGCGCTCCTGAGGTTTGTAATTTGATAGATGATGATGGTGACGGTGCCATTGATGAAGGTGTTCAAATTACCTTTTATTCGGATGTTGATGCAGATGGATTCGGGGATTTGAATAACACGATTTTGGCTTGTTCTGTTCCTGTGGGCTATACTTCAAACAGTACAGATTGTGACGATTCGAATGCCAACGTTTTCCCATCATCAACCGAAACATGCAATGGTGTTGACGATGATTGTGATGGAACCATTGATGAAGGTGTCAAAACGACGTATTACGCGGATGCTGATGCAGATGGTTACGGAAATGCGGCAGTCACTATTTTGGCTTGCTCAACACCATCTGGATTCGTTGAGAATGATACCGATTGTGACGATCAAGTGGCTACAACCTTTCCTTCGGCTTCGGAGGTTTGCAATGGTGTTGATGATGATTGTGATGGTTCAATTGATGAAGGGGTGCTTACAACTTTCTATGCCGATACCGATGGTGATGGCTTTGGAGATGCGCTAACTACTTCATTGGCTTGTACTACACCCGCAGGATTTTCTAATAATGATGATGATTGCAATGATTCCAATGTCAACGTCAATCCCGCAGTAAATGAATCTTGCAATGGTATTGATGATGACTGTGACGGTTCAGTAGACAATGGTCTCACTTTCATCAACTATTATGTGG
>CALJKR010000007.1 GCA_937974555.1 uncultured Flavobacteriales bacterium
TGGCTATATCGTCTCTGCCATGCTGATTGATAATCCAGAGAGTGCGGCAGGAAATTTCTTTGCATTATTCCCATTAACTTCCCCTGTGGTGATGATGGTTAAGGCAACCATGAGTTCGACATCGATATCCATGATTTTGACTTCGATGCTGATATTAATCGTTACGTTCATTACCTTCATCGCTTTGGCAGGAAGGATTTATCGTGTCGGTATATTGATGTATGGTAAAAAGGCCAGTTACAAAGAATTGTGGAAATGGATTCGATACAATCCTTAGAGTCAGCGCCTTTGTTTGGCGTTGTAGACTGTGGGACCAATACGTTTAATTTATTGATTGGAAGAAAAACTGATTCCGGTTGGGAATTGGTTTTTTCCAATAAGATGCCCGTAAAAATTGGTGCTGGGGGATTTGATACAAAGCAAATCATGCCGGATCGCATGGCGAGAGGTTTGGATGTTTTGGATCATTATCACAAAACCTGTCGGGCTTATGGTGTTGAATCAGTATATGTTTTTGCTACTTCAGCACTTCGAGATGCCACCAATGCCCATGTGTTTGTGCAACATGTAAAAGCAAATTGCGGTTGGGAGGTTAATATTATTTCAGGTGATGAAGAAGCTGAGTTGATTTTTAAGGGCGTTCAAAAAAGTGTCGACCTCTCCTCAAAGTCAGCGCTCATCATGGACATCGGTGGAGGGTCAACGGAATTTATCATCGTTAAAGATGGGCAAGATGTATGGCGCAAGAGTTATCCTTTGGGCGTCAGTAGGCTATTTGAAAGAATACAGCCACAGTCCAGAATTACCCAAAAGGATTTGCAGACCTTTAAAAAGATTTTAGACGATACCACGAAAGATTTGGCTGAGGCATTGCACCAGTTTCCTTGTCCCATGCTGATTGGTTCCAGTGGATCTTTTGACACCCTTTTGGCTTTGTATTATCATGCTTCGCGACAAAAGGATGATCTATCAGAAACTGTTTGCCAGGAGATACCCGTATCTGCTTTCTCTTCTATTCATATGCAAATGATGGGCAGCACCCTGGAGGAGCGATTAAAGAATCCAGTTATTCCCACAATTAGGGCAGAGTATATGCCGTTATCTACTTACTTGGTGAAATACATCATGGAATTGCATCCCTTCCAATCGGTTTGGAGGTCGCCATACGCTTTAAAGGAAGGGGTGATTTTTTCAAAGATTATGTAGCCAATTGTGGGCTGTAAGGCCTAAATTTGTTGCTATATGAGTCATAAGTTGAAAAGAAGGACAATCATTGCATCGTTGCTGGTGCTGATGCCTACTTTTCTACTTTTTGCGATACTCAAAGTTCCCCAATTTCAAACCAACATTGCGCGCTGGATAGCGGGTTATCTCAGTTTTGAGTGGAAGACTGAAGTTTATGTTGAATCCTTTTATTTTGATTGGGGTTTGGACATGCACTTGGAAAAGGTTGTGGTTTTTGATCAGCACCAAGATACTTTGTGTGCCATTTCTGATCTCTCCATTTCTTCTTATCAATGGTCCTTTGATCAAGGTTGGCAGATTGCTTCATTGCATTTGGATAAGCCTTTTTTTCAGGGAGTACAAGCCGCAGACTCCACCTGGAATTTTGATTTTATTGTGGACTATTATCGTTCATCAGAAAAGGACACAACCGCTTCACAACTCAAGTTAGCATTAGAGAATGTGCAAGTAAGTCAAGGTCGTTTTGTTTGGAGTGCTTTAGGTAATCGCAAGCCATACGGCATGTTTGACCCTGCTCATATTGCGGTTGAAAATTTGACAGGGCAGTTTCAAGATATTTTGTGGAAGCCCGATCACTGGCAATGCAGGATATTTGATCTGTCAGCCTCGGAAAGTTGCGGATTACAGCTGAACTCTTGTTCTGCGGCGTTGTCTGGAAACAAAAATGAAATTTCATTTGAAGACTGCGCATTGGTTACTCCCAAGAATGAACTGTCGGGTAGTGTGTTTTTAAATTGGAAGGACGGGCAATCGGCGCTCAATTTTACTGACGCGGTAAACTGGAAGGCGGAATTGACGGGATATCCATTGAATCTTTCTGAGCTTCAATATTTTTATGCCCCAGCCAAGAATTGGAAAAATGAAGCTCAGGTGCAATTGAATTTTGATGGCACCATGAATCATCTGCACGTGGCCTTGGCTGATATCCGGATGGGCATGATGTCTCACTTGGCGTTGCAAGGCAATGTGGATCATCTCTTGGATTCATCAGCCATCGCTTTGGATGTGGACATCAAGCAATTGCTTACCCAATCTTCCGATCTAAATGAATTTGTAAAGTGGACAGGGAAGGAGGTTGCGCTTCCAGGTAATTTGGACAATCTGGGCCTGATCGCTTATGAAGGACATGTTCATGGCAATGGAAATAAATGGCGTCTATTTGGAGAATTAACAACGGATTTGGGTTTGCTTCAGGGTGATGTGGAAGTGGATGCGGGTCAAGAGGAAACTTTTGAGGGGTATGTTCAAGCTGAACATTTTTCATTGGGTAAGTATTACAATTCAAGCAATTTGGAATTCCTCTCAGGAGATTTAAATATTGAGGGTCATGGTTTTGATTTGTCTCGTTTGGAAATGATTGTGGATGGCGGGTTGAGTGAATTGCGGTACAATGGCTATACTTTTTCAGACATTACGATCAATGGCGATTTGTCCAATCGTTTTTTTCTTGGCGATATCTCGATGCGGGATGCCAATGCAAAATTGGATTTTGTTGGACAGTGTGATCTGAGTAAAAAATTACCAGAAGTTACCTGCCAATTGTCAGTGGAACATTTTAATTTCAAGGCCATTGGGGCATTTCCAAAGTTGCCGTATAGCGCAATGAGTGGAGAAGCATCCATGGATTTTCACGGTTGGAATTGGGAAGATTTGGAGGGAGAGCTGGAGTTGAAAAATGTGATGTATTGTGCCAATGAAAAAGATTACATCTTGGATTATTTGGCACTACAGGTGGATCGTACACAAGCACTCAGAATCTCATTGAATTCCGACATAGCCATAGGAGAGGTTAATGGGGATATTAGCTTGAAAGATCTTCCCATGGCCATGTCCAACATTCTATCCAAAGTGTTGCCCCAATACGAGTGGGACGTGAGTGCCCATCGACCGCAGAAATTTGATTTGGATTTTGAGATCTTGGATTTTAGTCAGGTCAATCAAGCTTTTGTTAGAGACCTGGGTATTGCACAAAACGCGCGAATACGTTTGCAGGTAGATGAATCAAAAGATTTTTTTGAGGGTCTATTTACAGCGGATACCATGGCCTATCAAGGCAGTAGCTTCTATGGATTGGTTTGCGATTTTCAAAAACCCGACGAATTTGTATACGCGACATTCCAATGCGACAGTGTGAAGGCTGGGGGTGTTCAATGGGATGAATTGGCCATTGATGCTCGATCAGAAGGGCAGTTGATATATACCGATTGGGTATGGGGCAATGATAGTACCATGCATGCGGGTGATTTTGGCGGGCAGTTGTCTTTTGACGCAGATCAGTTGATGTTTGAGTTTTACCGCGGAGATTTCCGTGTGAAAAAGGAGAAGTGGAAAGTGGATTATGGTGCGACATTGCGCTATGAGAACCAAGTATTGTGGTTTAAAGGAATGGAAATGCGAAGCAATTGGCAACATATTGCATTGCACGGTGGTTTGGCTTCGGATCATTCCACTCCTTTGATTGCTTCTTTCACCCATGTTAATTTTGATATTCTCAATGCCTTTTTACCAAGCTCGATTCAATTCCAAGGGGTTTTGGATGGCAATGTTTCTTGTGTAAGTGTATTGGATGACCCTGATTTTAGTGGCGATATTTCTATGTCGGATTTTGGTATAAACAAAGTGGTATATGGAGACGTTTGCCTTAAAAGTCAATGGGTGGATTATTTGGAAGCGGTAGAACTGGAAGGGAGTATAGAAAACAAAGAGAAAAAGACGCTCAAATTTGAGGGAATGTACCTTCCATTTGATACCCTCAGTCCATTGGATGTGGATGTGGATTGTGATGACTTGGACTTGGCGTTTATTGGTTCATTTGTTGATTCTGAAATAATTGTCGTTAATGGTCTAATCGATGGACACATCAAGGTGTCTGGAAAAATAGAAGAGCCGCAATTGCACGGCTATGGAAATGTAGCCGATGGCATTGTGAAGGTGGACTATTTAAATACGGAATATAAAATTGTAGACCGCATTTGGATCGAACCTGATCGTTTCATTTTTGATGAAGTGGAGTTTACGGACGAAAACAACAGCAAGGGATTGCTTACTGGAAATATCGGACACAAAGGATTTCAGGAATGGAGTTTTGATTTGCTCATGGATATGGAAAAGCAGCCCATCCGAGTATTAAATACCACTGCAGAGGATAACCCCGACTACTATGGAAAAGGATACGCCACGGGATACTTTAAGTTAATGGGCGACTTGGATAAATTGGATTTGGAGGTGGCTTTAAAAACTGCACAAGGAACCAAGTTGATTTTGCCGATGAATACAAGTGAAGACATCGAAATGGGTCAATTTATTCGCTTTGTTCAAAAATCCAAGAGCAGCAACAAAAAAGAGGAGAAATTGGATTTGTCGGGGGTTAATTTGAATATTCAAATTGATGTGACACCCGAGGCTGAATTGGCCATCATTTTTGATGAAGCCGTTGGGGATGTGATGCGCGGGAAGGGAACAGGGCACATCTCTATGGGTATTTCCAAGTTGTCTACTTTTGATATGTACGGTCAAATTGAAATCGCTTCGGGAAATTACTTGTTTACTTTGAAGAACCTGATCAACAAAGACTTTACCGTACAACCTGGAGGAACGATTTCGTGGTATGGGGATCCATACAATGGAGAGTTGAAGTTGGCGGCAGTATATAAGGTGAACGCCTCTTTGAGCGACGTTTTGGTGGATGTAAATTCCAATGGACAACGTGTTCCTGTTGATTTGATCATGAATTTAAGTGGCAAAATGATGAACCCCGGGGTTGACTTTAATATCCAATTGCCAACGGTCGACCCCATGACCAAGAGTAGATTTGAGAGTGTGGTATCCAATGAACAGGAAAGAAACAGACAGGCATTTGCTCTTTTGGTTCTTCGCCAATTTGTTAGTCCACCCAATATTGTTCGTGCCGAAACCAATTTTGGCGTCGTTGCCAATAGTACAGAATTGTTGTCCAGTCAAATTTCCAATTGGTTAAGCCAAATCAGTGATGATTTTAATTTGGGATTCAATTATCGTTCTGGAGATCAGATTTCAAATGATGAAATTGCGTTGGCCTTAAGTACCCAGCTTTTTAATAATCGTGTTCAGTTGAGTGGGAACTTTGGTGTATCCAGAGGCAACTCCACCAATCAGCAACCTTCCAATTACATTGGTGACGTGAAGGTAGAGTACATATTAACCAAGGAAGGCAAGCTCAAATTGATGGCATACAATGAGAGCAATAACTACAGAAACATTACGACCCAACAATCCCCCTACACCCAGGGAATTGGTTTGGTTTATCAGCAAGACTTTGACGTCATGCAGGATCTAATAGACAGTTGGTTTCGAAGAACCAAAAAAGCCAATTAATTACTGTGGAAAGTCTTCTGGGAATCGAGATCTAAAGTCATCTCTTTTCTTTTTGGTCAACAGCAATTGGTATTGATATTTCTCTTTTCCCTCTTCAAATTTTTTCTTATCGTCCTTGATGTCCGTGATGATTTTATTGAAATCGGCGTCCCCTGAAATTACAGTCATCGCACCCAATTTGTATTCAAAGTAATACCAGGTGCTTCTATCCACCTCGATATACACGCGCATCACGTCCGCGGTTTTTCTGCGCTCTATTTCTATTTTTCCGGTTACATATTTAAAAATTTGTTTTTTGTCCATAGAGGCAATTCCAATAGGGCCGGTGGTGTGAAACGTTTCAGAGTTCACATCCCAAACCCACTTGAGGTCTGCAAATACCATGGTCTTTTGCATTTCCTCAGGGATTTTTTTCATTTGACCTGATAGACTCATTTCAGTAATCAATCGGTCGGATCTTTCCACACCAATTACTTCAGCCAAACTTTTTTCAAATGGTGTTGTGCTGATATCCAAGCTTGGAAGATCTGTTGCTTTTTCTAAGTTCTCAGCAATTTTCTTCAGGGCTCCTTCATCCATCGGAAATGACAATATGGAGGCGGTTTGAAGACTCATCGAACCGTCGGCTTTTTTCAGTTGACCCTTGCCATAGTTACTTAATTTGACCAATCCTGTTCTGGCATGGAAATCAAACTTTCCATCAGCACTGACATCACAAGTGTTGCCGGCCAATTCAATCAAATTTCCGGGTAGCTTGGGTTGGAGAATTTTGGGTTTGCTACCAATCAGATATTTTTTGGTGTTTTTATCGTAGTGTAAAAAACCACTGGCCTCCATCAGGGGTGTGTCGGATGCACTCATTTTGGGACTCAAGAAAGCAGGGTATACTTGCTGAGGGCTTGTCGTTTTGGTCATCATTCCAACCCCCAGTTTTACAGAAGCGATGTCTTTTACCAAGGTGTCAACGGGGATGTAGATGTCCAAAGGATCAATAGGGGAAGAGAACTTGAAATAAGATTTTTCCAAATTCTCGCAAACATGTTCCAGTTTTACTCCGCCATCAAAGTGCAGGTGTTTTTGATTTGCATTCAAATTGTATTTGCCATAAAATGCAAATTGCGGCGAAAGATGAAAGCCCTGGTCTTCATTGATAACGCCTTTGGCCACAGTGGTATAGGCCGTGTCCAATTTTACTTCAGCGACATGAATGATTTGACTCTGCCCATTCTCATCTACGTAGTTCATGTCTGCAATGCCGTTGTATTTTCTTCTACCTTCAATTTTCAACTCAGCATTGAACATGTTGTGGTATTGCGTTACAATGTTGGTCTGAATTTGCGCGCGATACAATTTTCGCATGTTCGCAAATTTCTCAATCACCACCTTTCCGCTGTCTGGAACAATTTTAGCATCACCAACCACAATGTGATTGATTTTTGTACAGGTTAAAATGTTCTTGGCTAAATCAAATTTTGCACGTGGCGCAAGGAAGTTGAGCGAGTCTTGTCCAGCGGCAATAGAGTAAAAATTGGAATATCGTTTTCGTTCTTCTGCATTGATCACAACATCCGCATTGGCTTCTCTTGAAGATTTCATTTCCAACTCGTCTTGTTTCATATACCATGTGAACTCATCCATGAAACAAACGTATTGATTGGTTGGGAAGGTGATTTTGTTTTCACCGGTATTGGAAATGAAATGGCCTACGTTTTTGTCAAAATCCACTTTGGCCTGCACGTTATCTGTTGAGAATGCCAGCGCATTGCTCAGATCTTTTCCCGCAATGGTCAAGGCACTGGTATCGGCATTGATTTTTCTACGGTCATATTTAAAGTGATCGGAAGACAAAGTGGCACCATAAAATTCCATCTTTCCTTTTCCGCTTAGCCCTTCTGGCTTGAGGGTAGTGGCTCCCTTGAAAGTGGCTTCTTTTTCAAAGAACACCATGGGCTCATCAATCGTGGTTATCATCAATCGTTCTTGTTTGGGGAAGTAGTTGATTTGAGCCACGGCAACAGAGGTTTTGGGAACTTCAGGTTTGGTCGCTTTTTCTGCCAAGGTGTAAGAAGTGGTCTTGCCTTTGGTTTCATCCGGCAAAAAGACAAACGCATCAGATTCCGTTTTCGATGTCAAATAAGTCAATTTTCCTTTTCCTTGGAGTCCGCTGTAATTCAAGGTTAGATCGGCTACAACATTGGAAAATCCGCGGTAGGCAGGATAACCAGCCACACCGGTAGATCTTTTGAATCCCAATGAGTTGTCATCCATGAGAATCAAAGGCTCTACGATGTCGTCAAAAATGCCGGCACTAACCAATACACCATTGAATTTGACATTGGATGTCTTGAAGTTGTCCAATGAATCCAAAGTAAATGGATCCAATTTGTAATAGAATTTATCCTTGGGGTAACGCCCGTTTTGAATGCGATAACTTTCCCAATCGACAAAAGAATTTTTGGTTGTTGTTATGTACGGATAGGTGGGGTATTTCTTTGAATTGGCTCCACTTTTATTGGTTGGGGCGTCGATATACAAGACACCTGTGATGTCTTTGATTTTACTCTTGATTTTGATTTTAGGATATTCGCCATATTGGTCTTTGGGCTGGCTTTCATCGTTGATATAAATCTGACAGCTATCGATTTTATTCATTTCGACTTGAAACTTCTCATAATCAAAATAGTAATTGGATCCCATGAATTCCAGGTTTCCGGCCTTTACAATTCCATCAAAGACAAGGTTTCGATTTTTCTTGAGCAATAGTTCCTGTTTCTTGGGATACACTGCCACCTTTTGTGAATCACTGATGTAGAACATCTGAATCCCTTTCAGATTGATGTCGTTGTTGGTTAGATTCCAAATAGCATTTTCTCCACGATTTACTTCGCTATTGAATTGAAGGATATCATAATCCTTGCGTCCTTCGTAATTCAAAATGTAGTTGTACATTTTGGGCTGTGGCTTGATGATGCGCTTATCGATATCGTACATTAAGAAACCTTTATTGGATAAGTCAATCACCACCAAATGCCATTCTTCCTCTGCGTAGCGCGTTAATTGCGCAAGTTGTTGGGTGGTCATTTGCTTTGTTCCCAATTTTTTAAAGGATTGTTCGATCTCATGCAAAGGATTGGTGCTGGAGATTCCCATGAGCGCGGTAAATCTTTTTTTACTAAAAAACGTATTGGATTCAAAGGCCGCATTTTTCAAAGTACTTCCCTTGGATGGCCCAAAATAAATCATGGGATCATCGATGACCCAACGAAGTGATTCAAAATATAAATCCGTGTTGTGGTAGGTATCCGAGTAAGGACTTTTGGATAGTCCCAATTCGGTTCTATCCATGGTTAACTCACGCGATTTGATGGTGAAATTCATGTTCAGATCGGGGTGGGTAATGGAGTCCTTGTCCACAATGAATTTGACACTGGCGTGACTGCTAATGTATCGGTCTGGTCGCAATTCAAAAAACAAACTGGTGACAATTAGAAAAGGCTTATTGTCCTTGGTGAAAATTAATTTTGCAGGATTTTCCGGTGTCCCAGAGGCATTGAATTTGGAACCGCTCATGGTGAAACCACCGGCGTAGTGAATGCCGGGTACGATGTTTTCAATTTCAAATCGCTGAGAGTATGATTCAAATTTGGGATAACTCGCGCTTTCTGCATCTTTTCCTGCGATGATTTTTTCCGTTAATTTTCCAAGTAACGGTTTATTGAAGTACGTGGTATAAAACGTAACGCTATCGGCGATGTAACTTGATGTTTTTATTTTAATGGTGTATTTTTTAATTTCGGCGTAAGTAGAATTTTCATCCAGTCCCGCGCGTTTCCAATTCACTTTTCCCCCTTTGCCAATAAAACGTGCAGAGGCGGGATAGAATGTTCCCGTGGTATTGTGAATCACCGAACTATCTCCTTTGCTAATGCACAACAATTTGATATTTTCAAAATCAATATGTGGAACAGAGTCCATTTTGAAAGTGTACATCCCGCTTTGGGCTTTCCAACTCACGGCTTCGGAAATGTAGATGGACTGATCAGAGAAAAAGTCGAGCGAGGTTTCAAGAAATGTAGAAATGTGACGCTTGTTCTTTTTGTCCGTGAGGATACCTTGTATCACCTGATGCCAGGGCATAAATTGTGGGGCTGGAATGGACTTCTCATGAATTGCAATTAAGCACAATATATATTTTTCAAAATCGGGGAAAATCTTCACTTTTAAATCGAGCATCAAGTCCAAAGTCTCAATGATCTTTTTTTCTTGATCCGCGCTAAATGCGGGGTTTTTAACCCAAATGGGTTCCAATTGCTTTTCGATGATGTCCTTTCCACTCCCTTTTTTCTGTTCGTTGAAAAGCCCCGATAGCTGCTTGATGAACTCTTCTTTGTCTGTTGAGAAATTCACCACTTTTTGGGCAGTGATTGAAGGGGCCAAGGCCAATAAAAAAAAGCCGATAAAAATGAATTGTCGCATGCTCATAATTGTATCCCGAAAATAATAGGACCAACGAAAAATCAGGCCATTATATTTTCAATACTTGTTAACGGTAAAACGCATTTGGAATCAGCCGCTTTCCTTGCGACCTTTGCAGCAATACAATGATTATGAAAAAAGTTTATATCGTCTCTGCGGTGAGAACACCGATGGGTAGTTTTGGTGGAGCATTGTCCTCCGTATCATCAACGCAATTGGGAGCAGTGGCCATCAAAGGGGCCATAGAGAAAATTGGATTGAATCCTACAGAAGTTCAAGAGGTAATAATGGGTAGTGTTTTGCAAGCCAACCTGGGGCAGGCGCCTGCGCGTCAGGCTGCGGTTTTTGCAGGTTTGCCTCATTCGGTTCAGTGTACCACAGTGAACAAGGTATGTGCTTCTGGAATGAAAGCCGTAATGATGGCAGCACAAGCCATTCAATGTGGAGATGCCGATGTTGTGGTTGCCGGAGGAATGGAAAATATGTCACAAGTTCCGTATTATGTTCCCAGTAATCGTTGGGGCAATAAATATGGCAATGTTCAAATGATCGATGGTTTGGCCAAAGATGGATTGACGGATGTTTATCACAATTACGCCATGGGAAACGCCGCTGAGTTGTGCGCAAGTGAATGTAATTTCTCAAGAGAAGATCAAGATGCTTTCGCTATCGAATCTTACAAGCGCTCTCAAGCCGCTTGGGCTGCGGGTAAGTTCAATGAAGAAATTGTTGGTGTTCCAGTTACGGGTAGAAAAGGGGATGTTGTAATGGTTGTGGAAGATGAAGAATACAAAAACGTATCTTTTGATAAAATACCCGGATTGCGCCCAGCCTTTGTCAAAGACGGAACAGTTACTGCTGCCAACGCATCAACCATGAATGACGGTGCGGCCGCATTGGTTTTGATGAGTGAAGAAAAAATGAATGCATTGGGCTTGACTCCCTTGGCAGAGGTTACTGGATATGCGGATGCTGAGCAAGCGCCAGAGTGGTTCACCACAACTCCAGCATTGGCATTGCCCAAAGCGGCAGCCAAGGCCGGTGTTCAGGTGACCGATTTGGATTTTGTTGAATTGAATGAAGCATTCTCCGTTGTCGGATTGGCCAACATTCAAAAAATGAATTTGGACGCGCAAAAGGTTAATGTCAACGGTGGTGCGGTGTCCTTGGGGCATCCGCTGGGCTGTTCTGGTGCACGAATCTTGGTGACTTTGATTCACATTATGAAAAACAACGGTGGAAAATTAGGCGGAGCTGCCATTTGCAATGGTGGCGGTGGCGCAAGTGCTGTTGTTTTGGCTAGAAAGTAAGGCGTGAGTTTATTGCCCAAAAATACAATTCCCCGATGGATTATCTACATGGTAGATATCATCGGGGTTTCTTTTGCTTTTATTGTGGCGTATTTGGTGCGATTTGAGTTTCATCCCCCTCAACAGGAATGGAATTTGGCCGTGCACTTTTTTCCTTTGTTGTGTTTGGTTTATGGAATGTCTTTTATCCTTGGGAAAACCTATGTGGGGATTATTCGATACACGGGATTGCAAGAAGCGAAAAGAATATTTATTGTATTGACCATAGCCTCTTTGGCCTTAATGTTACTGAATGTGTCCCGACCCAGTTGGTCAACAGACGGCTTGTACTTTGTCCCCAAATCCATCATTGTCCTCACATATGTTTTTGCTTTGTTTGCTTTGTTGGTTTTCAGGGCAGGGGTCAAGTGGTCTTATTTGGTGGCGGTGAAGGACATTAAAGAAGAAGGTAAGTTTGTTGTATTGATAGGCAATGGTGAATTGGCGATGACTGCCAAGCGCGTCATGGAGGAAAATCGCCATGGGTATAAAAAAGTGGTGGCTTGGATTGATCCTTCGGATGACTGGAAGGGAAATCGATTGGAAGGAATGTTGATTTCAGGTCCGCAAGACTGGAACCGAATCATTCAAGATTTTAATCCGCAGGAAATCGTACTGGCATTAGAAGAAGGGCAGCGAAATGAGCGTTCATTTTGGATTCAAAAGGCGAGTGCGGCAGGAATTAAATTGATGGAGGTCCCGTCGTCCAAAGATTGGATCATGGGTGAGTTGAGCGCAACACCCATGAAAGAAGTTTCCATTGAAGAGCTTTTGGGTAGAAACGAAATTAAAACCGATCAGGGCGCTGTAGCCCAATGGGTCAATGGTAAGGTAGTTTTGGTTACAGGAGCCGCAGGGAGTATTGGAAGTGAGATCGTGCGGCAATTGTTGTTTTTGAAACCGGCCAAAGTCATTGTGTTGGATCAAGCAGAAACGCCTTTGTTTGAATTTGAAAACGAATTGAATTCTAACCGCTGCGAGTTTGTCATTGCAGATATCAGAAAACAAGATCGTATGCAACGTGTATTTGACGCGTTTAATCCGCAAATCGTATTTCATGCTGCGGCATACAAACATGTGCCGTTGATGGAAAGCAATCCTTCGGAGGCCATGCTTACCAATGTATGGGGCACCAAGGTTTTGGCTGATTTGGCTGTGGAAAATGGCGTAGAAAAATTTGTGATGGTAAGCACGGACAAGGCGGTTAATCCCACCAATGTTATGGGAGCCACCAAACGTGCCGCTGAGATTTATGTACAATCGTTGAATAAGGTTTGTAAAACTGCATTCATTACGACAAGATTTGGAAATGTATTGGGCTCCAATGGTTCAGTAGTCAAGATATTTAAAAAACAAATAGAGCAGGGAGGGCCTTTGACTGTTACCCATCCTGAAATCACCCGCTATTTCATGACAATCCCTGAAGCTGTGCAATTGGTTCTTCAAGCAGGGGAAATGGGAAACGGTGGTGAGATTTTTGTTTTTGACATGGGGGAAAAAGTGAAAATTGTTGACTTGGCCAAGAAGATGATTCAACTTTCAGGATATCAATTTGGGGTGAATATGGATATCGTTTTTTCTGGTTTACGACCCGGTGAAAAATTGTTTGAAGAGGTGCTCAGTGATGATGAATTAACCATGCCAACGCCGCATCGTAAAATAATGATTGCTAAGGTTAGGGACTATGATTGGGAGAGTGTGCAAAGTTGGATAAATGATTTGACGGGGCTTTTCAAGGAACAAAATAATGAGTTATTGGTTGGTAAGTTAAAGTCTTTTATTCCTGAATATGTAAGTAACAATTCGGAGTTTGAGCGATTGGATAAAAACAAATCGGAATGACAACAAAAGGTTCAGATGAAAAATCAGTGATTCAATCCAAAATTGGTCGCTATATCAGCATTGGGAAGGAAAATATCCACTTCAATGTTCAAAAGAAAAGAGGAACGGTTATCCTTCGATTAATTACTTTCAATCCCATTCACAATCAATCTTTTCTTTTTCACTCGGTGCAGTCTGAATCTGAAATGGAGGCGTACCGTGAGATGTTGCGGTACGTGCAATACCACAAGGAGGAGGAAAGCAGTTACACCATTCAATGGTCTTTATTGGGCGAAAATAAATTGTATACCAGTTACTTCAGGGCCAACACCATTTTGGGTGCTTTGGATAAGTTGTATTTTGATCGTGATCCCAATACAATCAATGTTTTTAGTGTGATGTTGAATCCCATTTCTTAATTGAATTGGAGCTTTACACTACCGTAGCAAAATCGGGTGTTTCCAACCATCGTGTTTTGGGAAGCCGACACTTGGGCTTTGTTTTTGAAGTGCATTCCGAGGAGGAAGCCAAGGAGATGGTCAAAAAATTCAAAGTAGACTACCACGATGCAACCCATGTATGCCATGCCTTTCGCTTGGGTTTAAAAGGAGATTTTTTAAAGTATAATGATGATGGAGAGCCTTCAGGAACCGCGGGGAAGCCAATGGCTGGTGCGCTTCTTTCCGCTGGTGTTACACAAGTAATCGCATTGGTGGTACGTTATTACGGAGGAACCAAATTGGGAACTGGAGGCCTCATTCAGGCATACCGCACGGCAGTGGAATTGGCGTTGGAAGATGCAGGATTACAAGAAAGAGAATGGCGCATTTCATTCAAGATTCATTGCACTTATGCAGATATGCCGACCATTTTGACTTTTTTAAAAAACAATGATGCGCAGAAAATGAGCATTGTCCAAACGGATACATGCTGTCTCACCTATAACATCAATGCCTCCGCATGGGAGGCATTGAATTCTTTTATCGCAGGATTTGCTGCTGCCAGTATTCAATTGATTTAATCAATTTTTAATTCCTTAATGATGACCAATTTTTCGTTTTGATAAATCATCAAGTGATAAGATCCTTTTTCCCAACCCGCCCATCGAATCATACCTTGATAGGAAGAAATAGGTTTGGGCCTTTCATCACTAAATAGAATTCCTTTGTTGCTGTCTTGAACAACAACTTTGATGCTCGATGGTTTTTCTGATTTAAGAATGATGTCCAAAGATTCCGTTTTGGGCTGTGGCATAAATGAAAGTTGCTCAAAATTGGAAGGAGATAGACTCTCAGCGGTGATGTTTTTCAATGTCTCAGCATTGACAGTATGCAAGCTCAATTGTCGAATGGCATTGGGCTCTCCAATGAATATTCCATTTTCGGTAATCTTCATATTCAAGGTAGAATCCATGTTCTCCATGTCTTCCATGTCTTCCATATCAAATTCATAATCCAAATTGATTTGCCCTTGGTCATCAAGTCCTTTTTCATTGCGATAAATGCGGTATCCATCTCGCTCAATGATGGATTTACTTCCGAAATTCCCTTTCAAGATGGATGTTTTTTCTTCCCGAATAATGGTTACTTCACAACCATCTCCGGGTATGGACTCGCCTATGATTTTTCTTAACTCCTCAAAGTTTTGAACGGCTTTCCCGTTCAAGGCGATGATGATATCATTCTTTAAAAGACCCATTTGCTCTGCAGCGGAGTTGGCAATGACACTGTCAATTTTAACGCCCATTTCGGCAAATTCATTATTGGGGGTAACGCCTAAAAATGCGCTGGGCTTTTCATTGGTTTCCAATTGATCTATTCTGATTTCTGGCCAGCTTCCAAATGGAAAAGCAGGAAAATCATCTACCAAAGGAGCGGTGGGTAATGCTTCCAAGGGAATATTCATTTTTAGGTTTTTCCCATGACGTTTGATTCGCAAATCCACATTGTCTTGCGGCGCTTTTGCTCGAATAATATTGACGATGTCTTGGGAATTTTTCACATGTATTCCATCAACTTTTTTAATGACATCGCCCACCTGCAAATGTGCTTTTTCAGCAGGTGACCCTGGAGCCAAATCACTGATGATGGGATGATGCTTTCCGTTTTTCAAAGTCACCCCCAAATATGCGCGGGGCTTAAAGTTGGGCATTTCCAAGAATGGCAATCCTTCAATGCTAAAGTTGGGACCTTCTGAATTTGCGCGAAGGTTATTGTCTTGAATTTGAATGGAGAATTCTTTCGCACCCTTTTTATCAATTCCATTCCTTCCCAATGCTTCTTCTAAATCTTCACCAGGCAACAACTCAAAGGATTTTTCTTCTACGATGGTTTCACCGTTTTTTTCCTTTTTGATTTTCACGTTGACGTGCGTTTGCGCATCCACCCATTGAATGGTTAAAATGCTCATCAGAATAAATAACAATACTCTCATAAAACCCAATTTTGTTGGCACGAAAATAAAACGAGAGTTTGTATCACAACGGTTGAATCGTGATAAGGAATGTTAATCGAGTTCAATCTTGACTGGCAGGACAAAAAATCCAGCTGCGCCTTTGTTTTTCAAATCAAAAGTTTTCAATTCGTTTTTCAGTGCCGTGCACCATGAGGTTATCTGATCTGACCCCATGGCCGGGCTCTTCACCAATTGTACATCGTCCACTTTTCCATTGGCGTTCACATGGAATTTGAAAAATAATTGGGTAGTAGCAATAGCGCTTAAATTGTTTTTCTTCTCCAAAGTCTCGGGTCTTCTGATCCAATGATTTTGAAGTATGGTGTGAACATCTTGGATTAATTTACTTTCTCCTCCCGGATAATGTGGCGGAAATTCTACAAAGAGATTGGCCATGTCCACTGATCCAACAGAAGCGCTTTCCGCTTGCGCTGGTGATTTTACATCGCGTTGATTGTCTGTGTATGGACCTGGATCTGGAGGAGACAATGCCTCGTCAGCCAATGCCGCGTTTTCCTCATTTTCTGAGATGACATCTTCTGTTACCTCTATGCTTGTGAATTCAATTGTATTGATTTTGGGTGGGGCTTCTTGAACAGCATTTTTCTGTAACTCAGCAGCAGGTGAAGTCTCGGATTTGACAATGGTATGGTTATCGGCCAAGGCTGCGGGCTCAACCAGCTCATTGGACTTTGGGAAATATAAGTAGCCAAGAATAAAGACGGCCGCTATGCCGCTGCTGATCCAAAGCCAGGTCATTTTTCGGATCCCAATGGATTTCTTTTCATTATGGAAAAGGGCATCCAGAGATTTTTTCACGCGATCATCGGGACCATCTTCAGGATGTTTTTCAATTTCCATGAATTGAAAAAGCAAGTTGCGCATGCGTGTATATTCCGCTTCATCAGCCAGGTGTGTCAAAATAAACTCCTTTTCCTCAGGAAGTAAATCTTGAAATTCCTTCTGCATCAAGAGAAGTTCAATATCTTCTGATTGGTATTGTTTACTGGCCATGATCAAGAAAGAATAAAGATGATGATGAGACCTAAAATGTCTTTAAACTCAACGAGTTCTTTTTGGAGATCTTTCAGGGTGTAAAAAATGCGTGACTTCACCGTTCCCTCGCTGCAGTTCATTGCGGTGGCAATTTCTGGAACGCTGAGCTCTTGGAAAAAGCGAAGTTCAATGGTCTCTTTTTTCACTTCATCCAGTTGCTGTAAAAGCCCTTCAAGTTTTTGTTTGAATGCACCCAGGTCCATGTGGAATGGGGATTGATTTTTTTCTATCTGATCGATATTCATTTGTGCTTTCTGTCGGATCTCGTTCTTGGCATACTCATTCTTGCACATGTTGTGCGCGATGCTGTACATCCATGTTTTAAAAGGACGAGCGGTATTAAACGAGGGGGCGTTGACGACGACTTTGGTGAAAAGTTCTTGGGTCATATCGTTGGCGAGCTCTCTGTTTTTCCAGAGCATACGGTAGAAGTAGCTGAATACCAACTTCGAATACCGAGCATACAAAGTTTCAAATGCCCGATGATTTTTCAAGGCAATCTCGGACATCAAAACTTCATCGGTTTGGTGTTGAAGGTTTCGCATCATACTCATCAGTACGGCTAAGATCGGGTTTCGTTCAAATACTCCTGCCACAAATGACACAATTCTTGTGTAATCATAGCAGAGGCTCCCCATAGAAAGTGATTCCCGAGTGGGATTCCCTTGATAAGTCGCGTGGTATCAAAGGCTTTGAGGTAATGTTCTTTTTCGATGATCTTAGCGGGCATCAACGCTGCGATTTCTACCCAAAAAAAATCTTCGATCTCACGGGAATCTAACGTCAGCGGGTCTTGTTTATGGATGAGTTTCAACATTGGGAAAACCAACATATTGCTTGGGGGTATAAACACAGGACTCATTGCTCCCAAATGAAAATAAGAGTCGGGCAAAATTCCGATTTCCTCTTCCGTCTCGCGATTGGCGCATTCCTCGTAGCTTTCTCCTGGATTTGTTTTCCCCCCAGGAAAAGCGACTTGACCGCCATGAATTCCGAAGTCGCTTCGCACAATAAACCCAAGTTCAATGGATTTGGTCGATTCTTTTAATATCAGATTTACCGCACTGTGTCTGGGCGGCGGATCCAATTGTAATGCATCTTCAAAAGAGTTCCGGGGATATGACCAAATGGTACCATGCGCATCGGCGCCCGGTAACGGATGTTGAATTCGTTCTTTGATCCAAGTTGAAAAAAGTGTGGTATGCATTGCTTATGCAATTTTATGCGAATTTATGTGTGGTTTATGCGCATAAAATCGCATAATTTATAGGATATGGCACTTTGTCTGGGGAAGTATCTTTGAATCATGTCTTTGTGGGTATTGGATAGAAAGGAGATTTGGTTTCCATTTCGAAATGAGATGGATGGAGATATCGTTGCAGTCGGGGGTGATTTGGAATGGCAACGGGTAATCAAAGGATTTGAGAAATCCTGCTTCCCCTTGTTTGGAGCGCAGGAGGAGATCAAATGGTGGAGTCCCGAACGGCGTGCAGTTTTCTTTCCTCATTTGCATGCTGGATTCGACCCCATACTTGAGAAGTTGCAGTCCAAGGGAATTGAGTTTCGTTGGGACAAGCAATTTGATTTAATCATGCGGCATTGCTCTAGGGCCAGAGAGGCCGAGAATCCTTGGTTGCATCGGGATACCTTGCAGCTGTATCATGACCTGCACATTCAAGGCTTTGCGCATTCATTGGAGGTGTATCAAAACGGCGAGTTAATCGGTGGCTTGATGGGTGTCGCTTTGGGAAGGGTTTTTTTTGGTTTAAGTATGTTTCATCTTAAAAGCAACGGATCCAAATGGGCTTTGATGTTCCTCATACAATTTCTGAAAAGCAAGAAATTTAAATTATTGGATGCCCAACAAATCACGCCTTTCTTAACCCAAATGGGCGCAGTGGAGATCCAAAGAGATCTGTTTTTAGACAAGATGCGGGAGATGTATAAATTTGGTACGGCTCGTGGAGACTGGTCTTTGCAGCGAAGCTGGTCATTCAAAGATCCATTTCCAAAACATGTGGAATTCCCTGAAAATTGGAAGGTCGTTTAGTCAGCCATCCCACGATCCATCTCGCGTTTCAAATCCTTGGTTTTGGCATCCTCTCTTTTGTCGCTCATGTTCTTGCCTCTGGCGATGGCAATTTCCATTTTGGCCCAACCTTTTTCATTGATAAATAACCGGACTGGAACCAAGGTTGTTCCGGTGTCTTTGAGCTTGCGCTCGATTTTTAAAAGTTCAGTGGCATTTAAAAGCAACTTTCTCTCTCTTCTTTCAGAAATTTTAATATAACCTGCATTGGCATAGGGGGAGATATTCATGTTGATGATGAACAGTTCTCCTTTGTGCATTTTGCAGTATGCTTCTGCTATGTTGGCTTTGCCTGCACGTATGCTCTTGATTTCAGGGCCAAATAAAACAATGCCCGCAGTAAAATGGTCCGTTAAAAAATAACGGAAATGGGCTTTTTTGTTTTGAATGTTCACTGACATTCGGCAAAGATAAGGGTTGACTTAAATGCCGGAAGGAAAGATTTTCTTGATTTCGCGGTTTCGGTATTCAAAAATGTGCTGGAGCTGTCGGTCGACATAAATCCAAGATGCTATTTTTCCAAGGATGCCCCATCCCACAGCGTAATGCACGATGTCTGTCATCTCTACGCCGCCGGGTACTGTTTTAAAAATGTGTTGATGATGCCAAAATGCATAGGGACCAAATCGTTGCTCGTCGACAAAAAAATGGTGGTCTGCACAATGGGTAATTTCTGTCGTCCAAGACATTGGGATATTGAGCATGGGTTTGATGTTGTAACGAATGATCATGCCGCTGTACATTTTCTTTCCTTCCAGGTCACTTAAAATTTCAAATTTTAGTTCAGGAGGGGTGATGGCATTTAGATTCTTGGGATTGCTAAAGAATTCCCAAACCGTTTCCATGTCGGAGGGGATGATGCAGGTGGTCTCGAGCGCTTTTATTTTCATATCATGTGAACAATTCAATGAATGGAAAGTTCGCTCTCCCGTTATATTTGTGGAATGCGCAGTATCCTAGGACCGATATGTTTTTTATTGATATTCTCAATACAGTCTGCTGCACAATCAAAAGATTGCTGGGTCTTTGTTTCTTCTAAAACCGCTGAGGAGCTTATTACGTCTAAATTCCAAAGTCAAATTGTGGGTTATAGCGCTTGGTTCAATGCCTATGCTATTGAAGGTTTACCATCCAATACAAGTGATGCCTTGTATGGCATCGAAATGGATTCTTTGGTCTGTTACGATGACGATGAAATCTATTTCTCAGCCATCACGGCATTGGATCGTCAAGATTCTGTTGATGTTGATTCTTTAGAGAATACAGAATCGAATTATGTTCAGATCAGCATCCTTCAAGGGGAGCTATTTGCAAAACAAGGGTTGACTGGAAAGGGTGTCACTATCGGGGTGCTAGACGCGGGTTATTTGGGTTTGAAAGAAGACTCAACCTTGCAGCATATTTTCAAGGAGAATAGAGTAAAGGCCACCAAGGATTTTGTACGTGGAGATGAAAATGTCTACCGAGCGAGCAATCATGGAACCCACGTGATGTCGTGCTTGGCGGGCTTGGATAAATTTAATCAATTTGGATTGGCTACAGGCGCCAATTTTGTTTTGGCCCGCGCGGAACAAAACTATTCGGCCTATCTTATCCGTGAGGCCCGATGGATTCAATCCTTGGAATGGGCGGTTAGTCAGGGAGCACAGATCGTGACTTCCTCTTTGATTTTTAGCGATCAGCTTTTCAAAAGAAGTCAAATGAACGGACAGAGCATGTTGTCCAAAGCAGCGGAGAAAGCATGGGAAAAGGGGATATTGGTTTTGAATAGCGCTGGAAATTCTGGTGATGGATATTGGGAAATTATTGGAGCGCCGGGCGATGCAGAGCATGTTTTGACAGTAGGGGCATGCAATTACAGTGGTTATAAAAGTGATTTCTCGTCCATTGGCCCAACATCGGATTATCGCATGAAACCCAATGTCGTGGCTTTGGGAGATGTATTTGTCAGCGCCAACAATACGGTGGAGATGGTTTCGGGAACCTCTTTTGCTTGTCCCATGGTTGCAGGATTTGCGGCGTGTGTTTTAGAAAAGTATCCCAACAAACGGCCCGCTGATTTGTGGTCGGAAATTCAGTTTAGTGCAGATCTTTATCCCTATTACGACTATGCCCACGGATATGGTATTCCCCAAGCCAGTTACTTTCTCAATCCTGAGTTGGCCATGGCGGATACGCATCAAGTTGAAATTCGTTTTGATCGACTTTCTGAAAATCTTTTGGAAATAAAAGTTTTGGATTCGGAATTTCCGGGAATAACGCTCTCGGATTCTGCGGTTGTGGATACATTGCAGGTACCTTTGTCTGAAGATATCATATCGCCTCCGGATACCATGAACATGGATGTGATGGACTATGCTTTTGAAGAGAATCCCCACCTTTTATTTCTGCATATTGAAAACGACAAAGGCCAATTGGAGGAATATTGGGTGGTTAGACCCGATGGAGAGAATGGTGGGATGTATGACGTTTACGAATACAAAGGCCAAACCATGCGGGTTTTTTACAGGAAAAGAATTTTCACTTTTAAGATTGAATAAATGAAATGGATATTGTTGGTATTCATGTGGATTTGGGCTGATTTGGCCTCCAGTCAAACGACCCTGATCCACCGAAAAATGAAGACCTTGCTTCAGCGAAATGAAACCTCTGGGAATTTATTTGGAGAGCGTGATTTGTTTTTTCACCGATCAACAGCGGTGGGTGGATTTGTTATTCAACCCAAGTCAGGAGATTTCAATATGAAATACAGCGATTCATATTTTGTTCACTCCGGAGGTAGAGTTGTATTCAATCGTTCGAGATGGGTTTCTCCTGTTTTAAGTTATGGGGCTAATTTCTGTCAGATGGCCATTGTTCAGAATGACAAGCAACCCTTGGGTTTTGGTATTCAACATCAAAAACAGCAAATCAGACAATGGAGTTTTCCCGTTGGTTTTGCTTTGCGTTACAACTGGTATACACGTGGCTATGGTCCCGGTTTATTTACGGAATTGGGGGGATTTGGTTATTGGAATTTTGTGAATCAACTTTTTGAACAGGATAAAACCAGTGAAGGAGCAGATTTTGCATCGAGTAAACAAAGAACCTATTACGACCGCCCTTCTTTTCTCCAGAAAATGGGCTATGGGCTGGAAGGCAGAATTGGTCTGGGACACGTGTCGGTTTGTTTAAAATATCGCAGCAGTAAATTGTTCAAGCAAGTCTCATCCATCAATGGAGGGGTGGCCCTACCTGAATTGTCACCCTGGCAGGTGGGCATTGAATTTAACTCATGGAATAGAAGAAAAGTAAATAATGATGAAGATGAAGATTAAGATTAAGATAAATTTGTTATTGGTCGCCCTCCTTGTTGCGGCCGTGGGCCAAGCGCAGGAGGGAATGTGGATTCCGTCCAAATTGGATGATGTTATTGCAGACATGAAAGCCAAAGGCTTGATGTTGGATGCTCAAGATCTGTATTCCACTCAAAAATCCAGCTTAAAGGATGCCATCGTTTGGTTTGATATGGGCTGCACGGGCGAATTTGTTTCCGGACAAGGATTGCTTTTCACCAATCACCACTGTGGGTTTGATTATATTCAATCGCACAGCACTGTGGAAAATGATTATTTGACCCACGGTTTCTGGGCCAAAACGCTAAAAGAAGAAAAGCCTTGCCCCGGGTTGACCATTTCTATGGTAGAGTCTATTGTAGACGTCACCAAGGAAATCAATGCACAATTGGCTGGCGTATTGCCTGAAGAAAGAGCTGCAAATTTGGCCGCGTTAAAAATGGAGTATGCCAAAGCAGCAACATTGCCCGAGGGAAAATCCTGGGCCGTTGAAGGTCGTGGTGCTTTTGGCAAGGAATGGCAAACAGCGGAGGGCGCCTATTCTTCTTTTGTCAGGGAGTACAATTATGGCACTCAGTTTTTTCGCATCGTATTAAAGACATACAAAGATGTTCGATGGGTGGGTGCTCCACCTTCTGATATTGGCAAGTTTGGTGGTGATACGGACAATTGGGTTTGGCCAAGACACACTGGAGATTTCTCTGTCTTTAGGGTGTACGCAGACAAGAACAATGAGCCTGCGGACTACAACGCCAATAATCAACCTTATCAACCCAAGCAATTCTTAACGGTCAATGCACAAGGGGTAAAAGAAGGTGACTATACCATGGTGTATGGTTTTCCTGGTAGAACAGAACATTTTCTGCCTTCTCCAGCAGTAGAGTTTATGGTCAATGATCAATTGCCTTTGCGAATCGCATTTAGAGACGTTGCCATGCAAGTGCTAAAAGACAGGATGGAAACTTCTGATAAAATTAGAATTCAATATGCGGCCAAGCAAAGCGCTGTAGCCAATGCTTATATCAAATGGAAAGGCCAGTTATTGGGTTTGAAAAAATTTGATGTGGTTGCCATGAGAAAGGACCAAGAAATGTTGCTTTCTAAGTCCACCAACATTCAGCCAGTAAAGGATGTAGATTCGCTATACCGTGAATATGGGGCTTATGTTTTGGCCACCTCGGCCTATTCGGAATTCATGGGCATTGGCCCCGAATTATTTCGATTCTCAATGCGCGCCAAGGAATGGGCGGAAATGGCGAAGAAAGAAAGTTGGACCAAAGGCTTGGCTGAGGAAAAATGGGCAGAGGTAGCGGCTTTTTATAAGGACTTTGATCCGCTTACGGAGAGAGACATGTTCTTTGAAATGGCTCCTCTTTTTGTTTCCAAGGTGAGTGGTCGATTGGAAGGACAAGCCATACGCGATGCACTGGCAGAAGCGGAAGATGATTGGGGAGGTGTGTTGTACAATATGTATGAGAACAGTTTGTTCATGAGCGAAGAGCGTTTTAAAGCGGCCTTTATGCAAGGCGACTTTAAGTCGATTTTGAATGATCCTGTTTACAAAATGGCAGTGGCACTTGAAGAGCAACATTTGAGTGTTGTGGCTCCTAAATACAAACTGTTTGCGCAAGAATTGGAGAAGGCCTTGCAGTCATGGGTCAGCATTCAAACCAATCAAAAGACCCCGGCTTCCAAGTGGTGTGATGCGAATAGCACCTTGCGCGTGACCTACGGAAAGGTGGGAGGAAGTCATCCCAAGGATGGGGTTACTTATGACTATTTGACTACTACGGAAGGTATTCTTCAAAAGAATGCTACGGGGAATCCTGATTTTTATATCCATCCCCAATTGGATTCGCTTTACAGAAACCATATTTTTGGCACTTATGGCAATAATGGAACTTTGCCCGTTTGTTATACCGGAAGCAATCACACAACAGGCGGAAATAGCGGCTCGCCTGCATTGAATGCCAAAGGAGAATTGGTGGGCATTAATTTTGACCGTTCATGGGAGAGTACCATGAGCGATGTGTACTTTAATCCAAGCATTTGTCGAAATATAATGGTGGATATCCGATATGTGTTGTGGGTCATTGATGTGTATGCGGATGCGGATCGATTGATTCAAGAAATGAATATTGTGAAATAATGAAACCAAAGGGAGGGGGGAGGAATCTCCCCTTTTTTATGTAACATGAATTACAGAAAGTAGCTCAGAAAAGTTCCAAGTTTGCAGACTGAAAATGTAAATCAATGGTGGTTGTAGGTTTTATACTCTCAATTTTTATCGGAATTGCCCTTGGGCTAATCGGAGGGGGAGGTAGTATATTGACCGTCCCTGTATTGGTTTATTTATTTCATGTCGATCCGGTGACTGCCACAGGATATTCTCTTTTTGTTGTTGGGGTCACCAGTGCAATGGGTTCTTTACGGTACTTTCATTCCAAATTGGTTCATTTCAAGGCGGCCATTGTTTTCGGAATTCCCTCCATGTTGGCGGTGTACCTTACACGGTCTTTGATTGTCCCAACCATTCCGCATATCATGATATCATGGGGCAGTTTTCAATTGACTAAGCCGTTGTTCATGATGATCTTGTTTGGATCACTGATGATCACAGCTGCCATTGCGATGATTAAGGGATCCTCTACAGAAACGAAACAGGATATCATTGCGTTTAATTATCCCATGATTTTATTGCAGGGATTGGTTGAAGGATCATTAACAGGATTTGTCGGCGCCGGAGGAGGATTCCTCATCATCCCAGCCTTGGTCATTTTCTCCCGATTGCCCATGAAACAAGCCATCGGGACTTCATTGGTAATTATTTCGGCCAAATCCCTTTTGGGATTTACGGTTGAAATGAGTAGAGAAAATTTGGATTGGTCGTTATTACTTTTGGTAACAGGGGCTGCAATAGTTGGTATTTTTGTAGGCACATTTTTATCAAAGCGAATAGATGGAACCAAATTAAAACCAGCTTTTGGTTGGTTTGTATTGTGTATGGGCGTTTACATCATTAGCAGAGAATTATGGATAAACTAAAAAGGAAATGAACATGAATATTGAGCAGATTTATACAGGGTGTTTGGCTCAAGGAGCCTATTACGTCACCTCCAATGGAGAGGCTTTGATTATTGATCCTCTGAGAGAAACGAAACCGTACTTGGAAAGATTGTCCAAAGACAATGTCCAGTTGAAGTACATTTTTGAAACACATTTTCATGCGGATTTTGTTTCAGGGCATGTTGACTTAAGCCATAAAACGGGAGCACAGATTGTTTATGGTCCCAATGCAAGTCCTGAATTTGATTGTATTGTAGCCAAAGACAACGAGGTTTTTAAAGTCGGTGACATTACCATCACGGTTTTGCATACTCCTGGGCATACCATGGAAAGTTCAACTTTCCTTCTCAAAGATGAGAAAGGAAAGGACATTGCAATATTTTCAGGTGACACATTGTTCTTGGGCGATGTGGGCAGACCTGATTTGGCGCAAAAGGCAGCAAACTTGACTCAGGAGGAATTAGCCGGTCATCTATATGATAGTCTTATGAATAAAATCATGCCCCTTGCAGACGATGTCATTGTTTATCCGGCCCATGGTGCAGGTAGTGCTTGTGGAAAAAATATGATGAAGGAGACGGTAGATACTTTGGGTAATCAAAAGAAAATGAATTACGCTTTGAATCAACCTTCTAAAGAAGCTTTTGTTGTGGCGGTGCTGGATGGCTTGACCCCACCTCCGGCTTATTTTGGAATGAATGTCGCCATGAACAAAAAAGGTATAGAATCTTTTGAGCATGTTCGCAATAATGGCATGCGGGCCTTGAGCGTCGAAGCATTTGAAGCTGCTGCAGAAACAGAAGGAGCCTTGATTTTGGATACCCGTTCCAGCAATGTGTTTTGGAAAGGGTTTGTGCCACAGTCAATCAATATTGGATTAAACGGTGACTTTGCCCCTTGGGTAGGTGCATTGATAGCCAATGTAAATCAACCTATTTTATTGGTGACAGAAGAAGGGCAAGAAGAAGAAACTGTAACCCGTTTGGCGCGTGTTGGATTTGACAACCAATTGGGACATTTGAAAGGAGGTTTCTCCGCTTGGTCAACAGCAGGCAAAGAAGTGGATACGATCGATAGAATTTCTGCAGCAACGTTTGAATCTCGTTTTAATGCTGAGGTAAAAGTGGTGGATGTGAGAAAGGAAACAGAATATGTTGCTGAACATGTTAGTGAGGCATTCAATCGACCATTGAATTTGATCAATGATTGGACAAAGGATATCAATCCCGATGAACATTTTTTCTTGCATTGCGCTGGGGGATACAGAAGTATGATTGCAGCTTCTATTCTTCAAGCCAGAGGATTCCGTAATTTTTCCGAAGTAGAAGGCGGCTTCAAAGCCATAGGGGATACCTCCGTACCAAAAACGGATTTTGTGTGTCAAAGTAAAATGATGAAATAATGAAAAATTTAATTGAAAACGGAGCGTATTTGGTTGATGTAAGGACACCTGAGGAATTTGCTGCGGGGCATGTAAACGCATCGGTGAATATTCCTTTGGATCAGATAGTCGATCATATTGATGAATTAAAATCCAAATCTCATGTGATTGTTTTTTGTAAAAGTGGGATGAGAAGTGGTATGGCCAAAAGCATATTAAATCAAGCGGGATTCGATCATGTAACCAATGGTGGAACGTGGGGCGATATCAAAGCGCTGATAGACTAATCAATAGTCGTTTTTTGCAAAAATGGAATTGAGTTTGAACGCTTGCTACTTTCATTTGTAATAACCTTCATGAATACAATGTCATGAAAAGACTTTTACAAGGAACCATTTTCTTTTTCTGTGTTACGCTAAATTCTTTTGCGCAATATTGCCAGTTTGATACATACAACAAAAAAGGAAGTCTCTATTTTTTTGCGACTTATTTTGAAAGTTTGAACAAACCTCGGGAAGGTGAATGCTTGATGTTGGATGGACAAGGGCGGGTTTATCAAAGGCGAATTTTTAAAAATGGAATCATTCAAGAGGAATATACCGTTCACCTTGAAAGTCAAAAGCCATATACCATTTATAAAAGAATTGATCAAGATTCCATTATCGGTAAAGCGCAGTTTTTTGATGTATTGGGTCGGTTGAATCAAGAAGTGTTGTATTACCGTGGTTTGGGAAATCGCCGTTGTTGGAAACAATCCGAATATTATGCAAATGGAAAAACCAAACATGCCACCTCTTATGTGATGATTCCTTTGGCGGAGATGCTAAGCAATGGCTATCCAATGCCCCCCGATCACATCATTGACGCGGAGGGCTACGCAGATGACATCATTCCTTGGGGTTGGGATTTGGAATACCACGAGAATGGAAAAATAAAATCTAAAAAGTACCGTAAGTTGATCATTGCGGATAATGGCAGCGGTTTGGATCAATACGCTTTGAATGGTCGAACGGTAGAGTTTTACGAAAATGGTCAAATGCGACTTTGTGGTTATTACAAAGACGGAAATCCAGATAGCCTGTGGCAATATTATTTCCCTAATGGTAAAGAGTCAGGTGTAAAAATGTACCGATACAATATGGGATATGGTGTTTGGAGAGATTTTCATCCCAATGGAATAACCAGTTTTGAAACTTATTACAACGAAGATATTTACGATCCATTTACACCGCATGTAAAGCAATTCAATGAGAATGGCGTTTTGGTAAGCGAAAAATGGATTGACTCCAAAGGCAAGGGTTTTCTGAGAGAGTATTTGGATAATGGTCAATTAATCAAAGAGGAAATCTATGAACATGGACCAAGAGAAGTAGCCAAGCAAAGAAAGTTTTACAAAAATGGTCAATTGCAGTTATTGTATTATTTGAGGCCAATCAATGACACCAGTATGGTGACATACTATGAAAACGGACAGGTGGAAACCTTCGTATCCAATGGCATTCACCGTAATTTTCAGGAGCAATACTTTCCAAATGGCAATCGGCGAATGCGTTTTGAATCTGTAAACATGTTGGACAACAGGTACAGCAGTCATCAATTGTATCAAGAAAATGGTCGAATCTTGCAAGATGTCAAGTCAACGCAAGATACCGTTATCCACGCCTATTATTTTGTAAATGGGCAAATGCGCCAAACGTTTCGTCGAGAGAAAACTTTGTTAGAGGGTAATTTTTTAGAGTGGGATAGTTTGGGAAGACCAATGACGCAATTGATGTATCATAAAGGGATTCGAAGGGGGAGTGGGCTAGTGAAAAAAAGAACGCCCAGATTGCTTAGTGAACATGAAAAAACCAACTTGGAAAGATGGTGGTTGGCTTGCCTGGAGGTTTCGCATCGGACTGATTCACCCAATACCGAACCTTATTTTTTATCCAAGGATTCCATTCAAGTATACCTGCAGGTTTTGCAGTCGGCAATGGAATATATGCCAGAAGAATGGAAAGCAGAGATTCCCCTGGTGTCCAGTGAGCAAGGTCGAAAGTTTATTTATCGATTTGTTTTGAAAGACAACCCTGAGGATAGTCTATTCCAGCATTGGGCAGATTATTGTAAAAGTCAAAATTGGAAAATGATAAAAGAAGAGCCGTTGAATGGCACTTGGAAAACAGGGGAATTTATAACGAGTGATTTTTTTAGCCCAGAATGGATCAAACAAAAATTTATGACGACCCATCCCAACGTAGTGTTGGATGTTCAAATACAGCCCCGTTGGATACCCAATGGCGAGGCTCGTGTCTTGGAGTCAGACAAAAGGCGTTTCGATGGTTCCTCTACCGTTGATCTTGACATTACCCGCATGTCCAATGTAGTATTGTTGAATTGGAATACCCCTTGGGGTGTAAGAAATTTTACTTTCTATGGCGATGATATAGAACCCTTCAATCGTTTTTTTGATTGGGACATTCCTCGAAGTTCTGGTTTCGAACTCCCATGGGATTAAGGAGTCAATAGATTTTTGCTATACTTTTATATTCATATAGATATTGCAAAATGACACTTCAGCAGTTGACCTATTTGGTCGCATTGGATACCCACAGACAATTTGTGAAGGCAGCGGAGAGTTGCTACGTTACACAGCCAACCCTCACTATGCAAATTCAAAAACTAGAAGAGGAGGTTGGCGGTAAACTTTTTCATCGTAATACTAGCCCCATTGAGCCTACAATGCTAGGCAATATAATGATTGAAAAGGCACGCCTTATATTGAGTGAGGTGGAAGGGCTGAAGTCCATCGTGAATGGTGAAGTGGAAAAGGTGGAGGGCACTTTTCATGTGGGTATCATTCCAACCATTGCTCCTTATCTCACGCCATTGTTTCTACCCAAGGTGTCCAAGATGAATAAGAAAGTGCATCTGAAAGTAAAGGAGATGAGAACGGATGAAATCATCGTGGCTTTGAAGAAAGGTGAAATTGACATGGGCATACTGGCTACCCCTTTGGAGGACAAGCAAATCAAAGAGTGGCCGATGTATTACGAGCCTTTTCAAATTTATCTATCACCCAATGATTTACGATACAAGAAATCAACATGGAAGACCAGCGATTTGGAGGCCAATGAAATGCTGCTTTTGGATGAAGGACATTGTTTTAGAGAACAGGCCTTGGCGATTTGTGGGAGCAAAGGGAAAAGAAAAGATTTAAATTTTGAATATCAGAGTGGTTCTCTGGAAGCGCTCATGCGCATGGTAGAACAGGGGTTGGGTTACACCATGATTCCTGAAATGGCGGTTAAAGGGAGAAATGAGGAGAAAAATGCACGTTCATTCACAGCACCTATTCCTGTTCGAGAAGTTGCCATAGTGACGCACCAAAGCTTCCATCGATTGGCATTGATTGAATGGTTGCAAAAGGAAATTCAAAATGCTGTACCCAAAGAATATCACCAAGCCAAGAAATTTCGACGCATTGGATGGAAGTAAACCATGGGTAATTATTTAAAGGGCTATTTGATTTCTTCTAAGGGTTTTTTGGGATAAATTTTAGTACCCAAATAAATAAAGGGGATGTACACCAATACACTGACCCAAAACCAAGTGGGATGGGGCAAGGAGAATAAATTGAGTATTCCTACTCCCGTTAATCCTCCCCCCAGAGAAAAGGGACTGAAATTGGAATTGTTGAATCGCGAAAGCACAAAACCGGCCACCAAACTACCCGCTGCATACCCCAATATAATCCATCCGTAAGCGGCCGCAGGCTGCATGGCCATGTACGATGCAAAGTCAGGATGGTCAAGGGTCATGCCTGGGGGCATTGGGTTGGAAAATGGATTCATGCTCTCCAGAATACTGACAGTAATCGCAAAGGCGATTGTGGCCAATACAAAGATTCCGATATTGACGAAGCGATTTTTCATGTTACCTGTTTTTGATTCGATTGAAAATAGCCATGGTGGTTCCAATGATCATGATGATACAACCCAACCAAAGTAAGTTGATAGCAGGAAAGATTTCTGCGCTGATAATGAGTAAATCCCTTTTGCTGCTTTTGTGCTGTTGAATGGTCAGGGTGAGTTGTCCATCTTTTTCAATCAAAGACATCAACATTTTAAAAGTCTTTGATTCCGCGGGAAACATCTGCCCAACTCCATTTTTAGATGCCATCACGATGATCAACTTCTCTTCCAATGTATTTTCACGTAAGGTGACAAAGGCTCTTTTGGCCACGACATCTTGAGGCAATGCCGCAGGTAAAGGTCCCGCATCCACGATGCTGTCTATTTTCATTTCAACTGTTTCTGTCAATGGTATATTGACTCCCACACTGACTTGTCCACTCTTGGCTTCAAGATATCCATTGGCATCTGTTGCGGGCTCTTCCAAAGCTACGTACTTGATGTAGGTATACAGGTCTTTGCCCAATTCGTGACGAACGCTTGGCTCCCTTGAATTTCCTTTTGGAGATTGCAATACACTGGGTGTTAAAACAAATTCAGATTTTCCTGGTGTTCCTGGTTGCCACATTTTTGCTTTGGCTTTGATGTCCTGTCGAGGCGCGGGAACCACTGTCCAAAGTGAATCTTCTTGCCAATCGGTCAAGAAACTATCCGTTGCTTGGTGGCTTTTCATACAACGAAATACCATGCCTTGCATAGAGCGGTAATCACCCTCTTGGTATTGTATGGGCAATTTTTCCAAGAAGTTGATTTTTACATTCAAATGACTTCCTTCTTTGTATTTGTCTTCGTATACTATGAAGTAGTCTCCCATGGCGATGGTATCGCCCTGAAGGATCATAAGATCTTCGAGATTATTAAATTCTTTGTCCAATTGGGCAACATTGCCAATCTTGTTTTCAGAGATAAAGAAGTTGCGCGCAGTAGACACCACTGCACCAAGAATCAAGACCGCAAAACCAATGTGTGCAATACTTGCTCCCAATGAGGAAAATCCTGATTTCCAAATTTTCGCTGCGTAGTGAAAATTAGAATAGGTGGCAAATAAGGTGGCAAATACCAATATCAGTATTGAAAAATCTTGCTCTTCTTTAAAAGAGGTGGTGTAATACAAAACAATGACAGACACGATACTCAATCCCAATGACCAAACGAGACGTTTTAAAACGCCACGCAGGTCAGATGATTTGTACGAGAAGTATTGACCAATCGCGATGAGCAAGAATAGTAGAATGCTCAATGGGATTTGAACACGATGGTAAGTAAAGAAACGCTCGGTATCGGAGGGCGCGCTGAATTGATGATCGGCCATTCTTTTAGCAAACTCCCATCCGGTGGTGTTGTGAAGCCAAACGAAAAGATTTTCAAAGGGGACCAAGAAGATATTGCCAACATTGACTGAAGTAACAACGGTGACATGGATGGACATCAATATCAAAACAACCGAACCGATGAACATCCAGAATTCGCGACTGGAGATATCCTCATCCTCATCCGGTGTCCTGAAATATCGACGGTAAGCAATCCACAAATAAATCGCGGATACCATCATAAATACCAAGGTCAAACTTGGAATCCAAGTACCTTCTCCCGGCAATAGATCTTTAGCTGTAGTTTCTGGAAGGGTGAGCAGATTACCGATTCCAGCGAGCAATAGTATTCCACAGATCCCGAGATAGGCAATGCGCAATGGGTTTTTGGGCATCATCATCCATGTGCTCAGTGCGACATAGAAAAGCAAATAAACGAGCAATTGGGCCAAGATCCCTGAGTCAACGAAGCTATGCACGCTGCTGTCTCCCAATACCCCGCTTCGGGTGAGAAATGTTGAATACAAAACCAAAATGAAACTCGAAAGGATCAAAAGCAAAGTAGTAAAGGCCGAGGTGGGTTTGCGTCGGTTGATTAGCAACAGATGCGCGCCTCCTACCAGGGTGAGCCATGGCACCAATGAGGCATTTTCTACTGGATCCCATGCCCAAAATCCGCCAAATCCAAGGGCTTCATAAGCCCATGCGCCGCCCATTAAAATTCCGGTCCCCAATATCATGACGCCAAAAAACGCCCATGGAATAGCGGGTTTCATCCAGCCTTTGATGTCTCTCTTCCACAATCCAGCAATGGCAAATGCAAATGGAATGAGGGTAGAGGCAAATCCCAAGAATAGGGTAGGAGGATGTATAGTCATCCAATAGTTTTGTAGCAATGGATTTAATCCCTTGCCATCTTGAAAAGTGGGAAGACTCAGGTAGTCTGGATTTTTAACCCAAGGCAATTCAGCATTGCTGACCATATCACGCAACAAAATAAAAGGGTCAGAGCCAAATTGAAAATCTCCGAAGTATACCCCCAATAGCATCGAAGCCAAAAAAACCTGGACACTCGCGATGACGGTCATTACACGGGACTCCCATTCTTTGGCTGTTCTGATGACCAAGATGGAGAGTATCGCATGCCAGAATATCCAGAGTATGAAACTGCCTTCTTGACCTTCCCACAAGCAACTGAAGATATACTTCAAAGGCATGCTATTGTTTAGATGATCAAAGGCATACTTGTACTCATAGTGATGATTTAATAGAATCCATAGCATCATGATGACGATGCCAATGACTGCTCCAAAATGCGCATAGTATGCACGGCGCGCCCACATTTTCCAGTCCAAAAGGGGTTGCTTCTCGTCCATATAATAAGCCACGGCGGAACCCAATGCCGCGACAAAGGCCAGTACTACAAAAAAATGGCCCAAGACTCCGGGCCATATGTGTTCATTCAAATATTGAATATCGTTCATCACTTTAAAGAATGTTGTTGCTCGTTGTATTTACTGGGACACTTCATCAATACGTAATCCGCATGAAATTGATTGTCATTGCCCCATTTCCCTTCCAAGGTCACTGATTCACTTTGTTCCAATCCCATGGGTTTGCCATCTTTGTGTATCAATTCTATTTTCTGCTTTTCACCGGCTTTGTCGGTAATGTAGAAAATGGTACGATTGGGATTTTCCAAAGGATTGTATACTACACCACTGGCTTTGTCAAAGGTGCCAATGATTTTTACTCGATCATCTATGTGATTCTTGGCTTCGGCAAAAGTGACGTTCTCATTACTGGAAGCAAAGGTCAGTACGATGATGGAAGTGACAATGGCCAAGACCAAAACGAGGATTATCTCAGTTTTTTTCATCGTGAATTTCTTTTTCCAATTGATTGATTTTTTTATCCAAACGGAACAAGTAGATGGCGATTCCAGCAAATATGATCACTGCCACACCCATGACAACTTTTATTTTTCCTGATTCGAAAAATGTATTTTCCAATCCATTGCTTTGCGCCATCATAGGCGAGGCAATCATCATGACCAACATGACTTGAAGAGCTTTAACGGCGGTTGATTTGATCATTTAATTTTTCAAATTTTAATTGTAATCTGTAAATCCAAAATCCCAGTAGGATCCAGCCGATGACAGCGGGATAAAAAACAGCACGCAATGAACTGTCAAGGTCATATTTACTGAATGCCGGATTGCCGCTCTTTCCGGGATGTAAACTGTTGTCGGCTATACGGGGCATGACCATTAAAAGTACGATCATCAAGACAAAGGCAAAAAGATTGAATACGGCCGAAATTCGGGCACGTTTGATTTCATCATCAATGCTGTTTCTTAGTAGTATGTACGCAACGTAAACGATGAACACCACCAAGGCGCCATTCAATTGTGGATCTTTGGTCCACCAAGTAAGCCAAGTAAAACGGGCCCAAAGGGATCCGGTAATCAAACCCAAAATGCAAAACAATAGTCCTACTTTGACGGATGCAACAGCTACAAGATCACTTGCGGCATTCCCTCGCATGGATTTGATGCTGGCTACAAAAGCGATTCCCATCAAAAAGAACATGGTAAACCACATGGGCACGTGTAACATCAAATTGCGAATGGTCTCAAATAAAATGGGTTGGAATGGGAAACCATGCACTTGATGATCGTCGGTGAGTACTTGCGGCTGTATGGTGGTTTTAAGTTTGGAATTGGAAACGATGGCAATGTCTTTATTGCTCAATGCGCTGGATACATAAACGGAACCATCTACATGGTCATTGACATAAAAAGCAATGGCTGAAGAAGGCATGGTATCCGGCCATTCAACAGAAAACTGCAAGTGTGCATTGTCGGTTATTTTTAAATCTTCGACGCCCAAATATTGTTCCCCAATGGCAACAAAACATTGCAGATTGCTGGCGTTATCTTGAAAATGGGTGTTGTAACCAACAAATTCGACGGTTTGTTTCCCGCGGTGAATTTCGTCAATACTGATGCTCAATCCACCTGGAACAAGGGGTACCGTAAATGTGGCGATCAGCACATAACTGAGCAGCAACACGGCTAAAAATTTCCACCAATTTTTCTTCATAATCAATCACGCCAAAGGTAAGGATACAATACGTTGGACAAAGCAAATGGAAGCGTGATCATGACCAAGATTAACATCCATCCCCAATCTGCATTTTGCTGACTTTCTAAAACCACTGATTTCATGAGCAAAACGGCGGCATACAAAATGGGAATCAATGTGGCAAATCCCAAAATGGCCAAAATCCCACCAGGTTGTTGTGTTTTCAATCCAATGCCGTGAACAAAACTCAAGGTGATTCCAAGTGCAAAACTGATGGAGATAACCGCAAGTAGTATGGTGGATGCTGATTGTCCATTTACCCATGAAGACCCAAAAAAGAATAGCAAAAGCACCCACTGTAATCCGTTAACCAAAGCCATAAAAGCACCAAAATATAGGCTTTTGATGGTGATAAATAATCGGGGATCTACCAACGTGTACAAAAACAATTGCGAACTCCTAGAATGCCCTTGGTCGTCTTTCTGAATCGTGTAGAATCCAGCAAATAAGATGGAAAGTATCCAAAAGGTAACCAAGTATTGTCCATCGGATCCTGCATTGTTCATTAAATACGCAGAGTAAATGGAACTCAATCCAAACAAAAAGATCCCAGCCAAGGCACTTCGGTTTTTCATGTCCGTTTTAACGAAATATAAAAACAGCTGTAAGGCTTTTTGCATGAGGCAAAGATAACATTGATTGAACCTGTGGTTCGAACAAATTGCACGTAATTTTGTTCCATATTTATGAGAGTAATATTGGGATTAGTTTTTTCTTTGATGACCCTGAATTTCTGGGCACAAGGAGGTGAAATCAGCGGAAAGGTTTTTGATGCGAGTAGCAACGAGCCACTATCCTTCGCTACAGTAGTTTTGCAGAACACCAGTTTTGGTGCCTTGTCTGATGAAAAAGGTGACTTTGTGATCAAAGGGGTAAATCCAGGTCTTTACAACATTATGTGCTCCTTTGTGGGATATCAAAATTTTGTGAAGTACGAAGTGGAAGTCACTACATCCCGTGCAGTCAACTTACAAATTGGCCTACAACCTGCGCTTAATGGAATCACATTGGTTATTGAAGGGGATAGGAATCGAAACAAGGAAGAGTCACCCATTTCAGTCCGAAGCATTGGGGCCAATGAAATCAAGAGAAATCCAGGAGGAAATAGGGATTTGTCCAAAGCGATAAGAAGTTTGCCCGGCGTTGCTTCTATTCCCTCTTTTAGAAATGATATCATTATCCGTGGCGGTGCATCCAGTGAAAATCGTTTCTATATTGATGGTATCGAGATTCCAAACATCAATCACTTTGCTACTCAGGGAGCCAGTGGAGGCCCTGTGGGGATGATCAATGTGGATTTGATTGATAAGGTTCAATTTTATTCTGGTGCATTCCCAGCCATGCGAGGAAATGCATTGAGCTCTGTTTTTGAATTTGATTTTAAAGAAGCAAGAAAAGACAAACGGGCGTTCAATGCGGTGCTAGGGACCAGTGATATCGGTTTAACTTGGGATACCCCAACTTCCAAAAATTCAGGACTTACATTGTCTATGCGCAGAAGTTATTTGCAAGGTTTATTTAGCGTACTGGGCCTTCCTTTCTTACCTACTTACAACGATATCAACGCCAAGTGGAAATGGGACATCAACAAGAAAAACAAATTGACTTGGATTGCAATAGGGGCTTTTGACCAGTTTAGATTAAACCTAGATGCCGCCAAGGATACAGCAGCAGACAATTATTTAGAGAATAAATACATCTTGGATTATCTGGGCATTTTCAATCAGTGGAGTTACACCACAGGACTAAAGTATGAGCATCTGATGCCCAACGGCAATTGGGCTGTGATTGTCAGCCGCAACCAATTGCAAAATGACAATTTCAAATACTACAACAACGACGAAAATCTCGGTAAAAAATTCAATTATTCCTCGCGTGAAACCGAGAACAAATTCAGGGTCGAAAGAAGAATCGTAGGCAATGCAGGATGGAAGGCCAGCTATGGTATTTCCGCGGAGCAAGCCCAATATACCAACAATGGTTTCAATCAAGTATATATTGTTGCGTTAGACACATTGCAGACTTTTACTTCCAATACCCAGGCTCAACTTCTGAAATACGGTGGTTTTTTACAAGCGAGCAAAACGATGTTGGATAGTCGATTGGTTCTCTCATATGGAATGCGGGTTGATGGAAACAACTGGGGACCCAACATGAAAGATCCTTTCAGACAATTCAGTCCTCGCTTTAGTGCACGTTATGCCTTTGCTCCCCAATGGACTTTCAATATGAATACCGGCAGATATTTTCAATTGCCTGCCTACACCTCTTTGGCTTTTGCCAATGGCGGGAGCGGCTTTGTTAACAAGGACATGAAATACATCCGCAATGATCAGTGGGTAGCTGGTTTGGAATACAATTGGGAAAAAAGAAATACAGTAATTACCCTGGAGGGCTTTTTGAAAAAGTACAGTCAATATCCCATCTCTACCAATTTGGGTGTGAGCCTGGCCAACTTGGGTGCAGATTTTGGTGTTGTTGGCAACGAAAAGGTTACCTCCACCGGACTTGGCAGAGCATACGGAATGGAGCTTTTGTATCAACAAAAATTATTTAAAAATGCCTATGGCATTTTGGCTTATACCTGGGTGCGAAGTGAGTTCACCAATTTCAGTGGCAAGTATGCTCCCTCCAGTTGGGATAGTCGTCACATCGTTTCATTGACCGGAGGAAAGAAATGGGGGAAAAACTGGGAGATTGGTGGTCGATTTGCCCTGAGCGGCGGCCTGCCATATACTCCGGACAATGTCGATGCTTCAATGCAACGCTTTTACTGGGATCAGTTTGGTTTTGCCCAAACCAATTGGAATTTGGTGAACACAGAAAGAATTTCTGTTTTCCATCAATTGGATATTCGACTGGATAAAAAATGGTATTTCACCAAATGGACCCTGGATGCATTCTTGGATGTTCAGAATATATACGGTTTTGCAACAGCACTTAAACCGGCTTTGGATGTGCAAAGAGATGGTTCAGGTAATCCCATTGTGGATCCCAATGATCCTTCCCGATATTTGCCCAATTATGTGCCCCAATCTTCCGGCTTTAGACAGCCTGCGGTTGGAATCATTGTTGAGTTGTAATGAGAATAGATAAGTTTCTTTGGTGCGTTCGGCTTTTTAAAACCAGATCCTTGGCTACTGAGCAAGTCAAGCTGGGAAAGGTTTTGATGAACGGTGAAATGCTCAAACCTTCCAAAGAAATTAAAATTGGCGAGCGGCTCGAAATAAAGCGAGGCCCCGTTTTGTTTTCATTTCAGGTGCTGGATTTTCCTAAGGCAAGACTGGGAGCCAAGATGGTGGAACATTTTGTGAAAGAGGTGACATCGGAGGAAGAGAAGAAAAAGTGGTTATTATTGCAAGAACAATTGAAACTTACCCGAGAAAGAGGGACTGGTCGTCCTACAAAAAAGGACAGAAGAGAAATGGATGCTTTCTTGGATTTGATGGATATTGAGGATACGGAATAACGAAGGCACAATGAATGCACTTTTGATTCAAACCATACGACGGCGGGTGGCGCTGAGCGAAGCGGAAGCGGATTCTCTATGTTCTTTCTTTGAGAAAAGATCTTTGAAGAAAAAAGAATGGCTTTTTCGCGAAGGGGAAGTGGCGCATTCTGTCGCATTTGTTTGCAGCGGCGTAATGCGCGTTTTTGCGGATGACGAACAAGGGCATGAATCGACATTGCAATTTGCCCCTGTTGATTGGTGGGTAACAGATTTGGCAAGTTTCATCAAACAAGAGCCCGCCCTCTGGAAGGTTGAGGCCATAGAGGCTTCGGAAGTGTTGCTTCTATCCAGAAGCAACCAACTCAGACTGTTTTCCGTTTTGCCGCAAATGGAATCTTATTTTAGAGTGATAACAGAAAATGCGCTCGTAGCACAGCAACAACGATTGCAAGATGCCAATTCCGCATCGGCGTTGGAACGATACAAGTCCTTTTGTTTGAAATATCCCTCGCTGGTGGATACGGTTGCCCAGAAACACATTGCGTCTTATATCGGCGTTTCTCCCGAATTTTTGTCAAAAATGAAATCGGAGATTATCAGAGGAAAACGTTTTTGATTTCTTAATCTAGATTAAGCCATTGTGATTGCTTATGGATGCAATTTTGCACCGTAAGTTGAAAACAATGGACCGCAAGTCAATGGACTCCCTTGCTGGATCAACCAGTTGGATTCAACCACTTTCCCGATCAAAAAAATGGAAAAAATGGAAAATTTTATATTTCATTCAGCGGACTCAAGAGGTCTTGCCGATCACGGTTGGTTAAAGTCCAGACATTCTTTTAGTTTTGCACAATATTACAACCCTGAGCGAATGCACTTTGGTGTTTTGCGTGTGTTGAATGATGACCACATCACAGGTGGTTCTGGTTTTGGTACCCACCCACATGATAACATGGAGATCATCAGTATTCCCCTGCAAGGCGCACTGCAACACAAGGACAGCATGGGCAATAAGGCGGTGATTGTAGAAGGAGATATTCAAGTAATGAGTGCGGGTACTGGAATTCAACACAGTGAATACAACAACCATCCCCAAGAGGATTGTCGTTTTTTGCAAATCTGGCTTTTTCCCAATAAAAAGAATGTTGAACCAAGGTATGATCAAATTTCATTGAAATTGGAAGACCGAAAAAACAAACTGCAACAAATTCTCTCGCCTCACCAAGACGATGATGGCGTTTGGATTCATCAAAATGCGTGGTTTCACATGACCCAATTGGATGCCAATCAACAAGTGAATTATGAACTCAAGCAAAGCGGCAACGGGGTTTATTTCTTTGTTCTGTCTGGAGAGGTAAATGTGAATGGAAAGGCGCTACAAACACGCGACGGTTTGGGAGTTTGGAATCAAAATGATTTCCAGATTACGGCGAGCAGTGATGCGGAAATATTATTAATGGAAGTACCAATGACTTTATAATTCAAAAAAAAGAAAAATGAAAAAACAATGGAATCTGGACTTGGTCCACAGTGAAGTGTCTTTTAAAATTAGACACATGATGATCTCTAACGTATCGGGAATTTTCCAAACGGCACAAGCCACTTTGTTGGCTGCAAATGAGGATTTTTCAGATGCTGAAATCAGTTTCGAAGCGGATGTAAACAGCATCAATACCAGCAATGCTCAACGCGATGAGCATTTGATCTCTGCTGATTTTTTTGATGCCGCTCAATTCCCTAAAATCAGTTTCAAGTCTTCAAGTTTTGATAAAAAATCAGAAGGGGTTTATCAATTGAATGGTGAGTTGACCATCCGTGATGTCACTCGACCCATCTCTTTAGATGTTGAATACACAGGTACGGTAGTAGATCCATATGGTCAAACCAAAGCAGGTTTTGAAATGAATGGAAAAATTAGCCGAAGTGAGTTTGGATTGACATGGAGTGCAGTAACAGAGGCCGGAGGCGTAGTGTTGGGTGATGATGTGAAGTTGATTTTCTCTATTCAAATGGTGGCTGCTTAATTATTGAAAAAAAATAAGGAGAAGGGGAGCGTATGCTCCCTTTTTTATTTCCAAATTTTTAGGCCTATAATTTATATGAATATTATGCGCATTTGTGGTTGCAAATTGCGGCATGGATTTGAAAAAAGAATGGACATTTCAGATTTTTTTTTGGAATCAAATGCGCGGTGTGGTGTGGCGCACGACGCAGGGAGATGAAGTCCAGATTGCCGATTGTGGGTTTTGGAATTTTGCGGATGGTCCTGATTTTTTGGAGGTGGAGGGCACACTCAATGGCGAGTTATGGAAGGGTCCGGTGGAAATTCACAGGAGTTCTACCGATTGGTATCGTCATCAACATGAAAAAGACGATGCATACAACAGGGTATGGTTGCATGTGGTATACACGCTGGGAGATCGGAATCCCGATATCCCTACTATTGTGCTAAAGGATCAGTGGATGCCTGATTCTTCTCTGTGGAATCGTCCCATTATTGCAGACCATGTGTTTAGTTGGGAAACCAAAAAAATGCGTTGGCAGAATTGGACTTTTAATTTTTCAATACCCGATGCCAAGATGATTGCGCTGTCCCGGACTTTAGGAAGGCACACCCAAGGCGAGGCCATGGAAATGTGGGCCAAAAGCATTCCTTGGTCCAAGATTCCCCAGCATTGGACCTTGCTGCAGATTCATGCTTTTTTTCATTGGATGGCGGGACATTTGGATCAAGCCCAGGCCACGGACGATTATGTTCAATGTCTATTGAATCAACAAGAGGTATTTCATTGGGCTTCTGATCTGCCCCGACACAACATCCCTTGGAGAAAAAGGGTGAGCATGATGGCAAGACCCCATTTTAAGGTGGCGCAGATGGCACAATTGTTTTTTGGTTTGCGATTATGGAGTAGCCATGATGTTTGGAATACCGCTTTTGTCTCCTTGGTTTTGCAGAACTTGAATGTTCCGGAGTATTGGCAATGGCATTATCAACTGGGACAACCCATGAAGTCCAAACAGTCGATTCAAATGTCTTGCAATGCCATTGAATCTGTCGTGGGAAATCTTTCTGTTTTTATCTTAGAAGAAAATTTATCATCTTTGAAAAAAAACGATTACCATGATCAGAATCATTTCGGGCTACTTTGAGAAAAAGGCATACGGTGTGTGCAGTGCCATCGCTGATAGAATGGGATTGCGTGCAAAGAATGTACGTTTGAGTTTTATTTACCTGAGCTTCCTTACCGTGGGATCCCCCGTGGGGCTTTACTTAATTCTTCTTTTTTGGAGAAGAAACAGGCATGTATTCAAGCCCTGGCTTTGGGGACAAAGGAAGTTTGAATAAGGTGAAGGTAATGGGTCACTGCGAAACTTGCATTTAAGTCCGTTTGAAATAGAAACATCGATTATATTTGCCACCGCAAAAGGAGACGTGTCCGAGTGGTTGAAGGAGCACGCCTGGAAAGTGTGTATACGTCAAAAGCGTATCGAGAGTTCGAATCTCTCCGTCTCCGCCAAAAAATCAAATGCCCCATTGGGGCATTTTTTATGCAAAAGTTACAATACCCTGCTTGTTTAAAAAGTGTAACTACGGAGTACAATCTTGCACATCTGTTTTTTTAAATTTGTAAGAATGTCAATCGTCACCTTCATCACCGATTACGGTCCCCGAGACTACCATGTCGCAATTGCCAAAGCGCAATTGTTGAATTGGGCACCAACGGCCATTGTGGTTGACATTGCCCATGGTGTTGAACATTTTGATTTGGTTGAAACCGCTTACCTCATGCGTTCGTGTTGGAAATCTTTTCCGATGGGTACAACCCATGTTTTGGGCGTTAAATCAGAACTCACACGATTGCCGCTGGTGGCTGTAAAAGACAATCAATATTTTATTTCTTCCGATAACGGCGTTCTGAACATGATTTTTGATGGGGCTCCAGACGAGATCTATGAGATTGACCTTCCCATTCAAGACAATGACATGTCTTTTCCGTTGGGCAATATCTTCATGCAAATAGCGGCGCACCTTTCACGTGGAGGTCAACCCCAGATGATTGGCAAAAGAACCGATGAATGGAAACATCAAGATTTCCCCAAAGCATATTTGAGTGCTGGGGGAATTCAATGCCAGGTGATCCATATTGATGATTATGGAAATATGGTCCTGAATTTTACCAAACAGATGTTTGAAGATTATATCGGTAGAAGAAGCTTTATTATTCATGCACGGGCCACCCACAAGTCAGGACTTCGATCCATTTTTAATTCGCTGCACCCTGCAGAATTGGGCGATGGAATTCCGTTCGCTACTTGGGGAGAAAATGGATATTTGGTGATTGCCATGAAAAATGCAACTTTGATCAATGGCGGCGGTGCCGCACGCTTGATGGGTTACGGAAAAATGTCGAACTTATTCATCGAAATCAATGATTAAACGTGTCGTTCGAATGACTTTCGCTCCGGAGAACTGTGAGGCGTTTGAGTCTTTGTTTTTGCAATACAGAGAGAAAATTAGAAATACCCCTGGATGTCTTCATTTGGAATGGTGGCAGCAGGTAGATGAATCCAATGTATACTACACCTTTTCTCACTGGGAGTCGGTTGAGGCCTTGGAAAATTATAAGAATACAGATACGTTTAAAACCGTTTGGCCCTTGACCAAGGCGCTTTTTGCTGCAGCACCGCAAGCCTGGTCAGTAAATATGAAATGATATGAAAGCACTTTTATTAAAGGAATTAAGAAGTTTCCTTAGCTCATTGATCGGATATGTCGTCATGGCCGTTTTCCTATTGATTACGGGTTTGTTTTTGTGGGTTTTTCCCGGAGATACCAACGTTTTGGATATGGGTTTCTCTTCATTGGATGGGTTGTTCTTTGTTACACCTTGGGTGTTTATCTTTTTGATACCCGCCATCACCATGCGCAGTTTCTCTGAAGAAAGAAGAACAGGTACCATAGAATTGCTTTTGACCAAACCGTTATCGGAGTGGCAAATCGTAATGGCCAAATTTTGGGCAGGCTTGATATTGGTGGTGATTGCATTGATTCCCACCTTGGTTTATTACATCACGGTTTATCGCTTGGGAAGCCCAGTGGGAAATTTGGATTCAGGTGGAATTTGGGGCTCATACCTGGGCTTGATTTTCTTGGCCTCTGCTTATGTTTCTATTGGTCTCTTTTGCTCTTCATTGACAGACAACCAAATTGTTGCATTCCTTGCCGCTGCGCTGTTGACTTTTGTGATTTACAGTGGCTTTCAATCGATCGCCAGTTTCGATCTTTTGGGATCTGCGGATTCTTATTTGAGTAACCTGGGTATGCAATCGCATTTCAACTCTCTGGGTAGAGGAGTGGTGGACTCTCGAGATGTGGTGTATTTTGTGATTCTCTCGGCTATTTTTCTGATGCTGACCCGTTTGGTTTTACTCAGTCGCAAGTGGTAATTATGAAGTTTTCTTGGATTGAATCACATGAAAAATAATCAATCCAAACAAGGCAATGAGTTCGAAAATAATTACCCAAATGGGAAGGGATTGATTTACGATGGAGTAGGAAATCGTAACAAAAATAATTCCCACCGCGACATTTAATTTCTCCAACATCGCTGAAGAAGCGGCATACATCCGTTTTTTATTTGCTTCTGTAATGGGTGCCATATAATTGTGCATTTCAGGATGACGCGCCAAAAACATCAAGAGCAAACAAATGCCACCTTGAATACCGACGGGTGCGATTATCGAATATTTGCTTCCCCATCCATCAATCTCGCCGTTGGCTCCAAAATGGGTAGGAATGGTTTCGGGTAGCTGGGGCAAATGGTACAATACAAATCCAATATTGCCCAATAATAAAATCAAAGCGGCCAAGCGAAGGACAATGTTCATGGTGTGGGCTTTTCTCCAATAAAGTTACCGGGTGGATTGTATCGACAGACAACAAAAGTGCCGTATTTGGATTGGGCTGCACCACATCCAACTTCAGAAGTTTTATGCCAAATCATTTGCGTGTAGTGTCCAAATTTCTTGTAGTTGTTGTTGTTGATTTTGGTTCCTGCACGGTAATATTCTTTTTCGCTTCCCCAGGCATTAACGGCATGTTCAGGACTAAAAACTTGGGCTGATGTCATGTATAAGTTCTCACCTTCATCGCAGTTGGAGTGAACCAAACTCCCCATTTTGGCAATCTTCAGTGCATAGTCGGCCGCTTGCTTGGCCATGTTGCTGTTCCATTCTAAAGGAGCACTGTTTACCTCTTTTCTCCAAGCGTTGTGAGATATGACAAACGCTTCTTTTTCTTGTGCGCTCAAAGAAACGATTTGCTGCGCTTGCGCATCCAGCGTCATCAAAATCATTATACCAATGAAAATTCTCATATCGGTCTAACAAATATAATTCTGAATTGTTGCGCAAAGCAGCGAATTTCATTCGCGCTGTGTATCGATAGAACGGTGAATCAGTGGATCGGTGACTTTGGAGGTGGACTTCAGTCCGCCGGTTCGGATTGAAGCGGCTCTTTTTAATCAAGCAAAAAGTGAAGGAAAGGCAGATTATAAAGAGCAAAAAACAAAGTGGAATTCATTCAACCGTTTACACAAATCCACCGATCTCCCCTCATCCCCTCATCCCCTCATCCCCTCATCCCCTCATCCCTTCATCCCTTCATCCCTTCATCCCTTCATCCCTTCATCCCCTTAAATCATCTCCACCTGACGCGTCACTTTCTGCAATATCTCAAACACCGTCTCCGCCATGACATTCTCACTGTCTAATGTAGGGTTGACCTCAGTAAACTCTAAACAACAGGTTCTTTCGTTTTGCAAAAATTCCAAGATGACATCGGCCGCCTCTCGTTCGTTGATACCGCCTTTAACGGGTGTTCCCGTTCCGCGCGATACCGTCGGATCCATAGAGTCTACGTCAAAACTGATGTAAATTTTATCGCACTGACTCAAGTACTTCAATATCTCTCGACACAATTTGGTGATTCCGGTTTTGCGCAATTCGTTGGTGGTCACCACGCGCACTTTATTCTGCTTAATCAAAGCGGCTTCTTGATCTTCAAAATCACGAAGGGTGATGTAAACCAAATCGCGGTATTCAATTTTGGGTGCGATATCACCAACACTCTTCAACATCTCCCACAACTCAATGGTCTCGTAATCCAAGTCATTGACCTTCTCCTCAATGTTGTCCTCGTTCAATGCTGTCGCCAATGGCATGCCGTGCATGTTACCAGATGGTGTCGTGTATGGCGAATGCAAATCCGCATGGGCATCGATCCAAATTACACCCAATCGAGATTCGGGGTAGGCCATTTTCAATCCCGCAATGGTTCCACCAGCAGAACTGTGGTCGCCACTTAAAATCAATGGAAATTTACCATCCCGGCAAGTATCACGAACCGCGGCACCAATGCGCTCATACATTTTAAGCAATGAACGAACATGTTTCGCATAGCGACTTCCAGGGTTGTTGTGCAAGGCCTGGTTGTCATGGGGTATATTGATGCTTTTGTATCTTTTAAAAAAATCAGAACGAAAATCCAATGCGGCAATTTTAATCGCATCTACCCCCAAACTCGCTCCTCTGGTTCCTGCTCCAACTTCGCTCGGTACTTCGATCAAGCGAATGCTTTTTGACTTTTGTTTAACGGCCATAATATTCGTGTATGGCGCTAAGATAACGGAATTTCTGTAGAACTTTCGTAGCACTGTCAACCCTTATATTTGAACCATGAATAAAATGGCATGTATTACGGGTGCAACTTCGGGTTTTGGAAAAGCCGTTGCCCTCATGTTGGCGGAAAATCAATGGGATTTGTGTCTTTGCGGTCGCAGGGCGTACGAGTTGAAAGAGGTGGTGAGTTTGTGTGAGGCCCATGGAGTTAAAGTATGGAGCAAGGTGGTAGATGTGAGGGTAGAGGAGGAGGTGATTCATTTCGTAAAGGACATGCGCGCTCATTTCAATTCCATCGAGGTGTTGGTCAATAATGCAGGGTTGGCTGTGGGCAAGGATCCCATTCAAAGTGGGATCACCGAGGATTGGGAGCGCATGCTGGATACCAATGTCAAAGGGCTTTTGTGGATGACGCGTGAGGTGAGCAAATGGATGATTGAAAACAAGAGCGGTACGATTGTCAATATCGGCTCTATTGCTGGGAAGCAAGCCTATCCTGGAGGGAGTGTGTATTGCGCCAGTAAATTTGCCGTGGATGCCATCACACAGAGTATGCGATTTGACTTATTGCAACACAACATCAGGGTGGGCCAGGTGTGTCCCGGAGCGGCGGAAACGGAATTTAGTTTGGTGCGATTTAAGGGCGATGAAAATACTGCCGCCAGTGTATACAGCGGATTCGAACCGCTGAACGCCAATGACGTAGCCGACGCGGTGTATTTCATCATCAGTCGTCCGCCGCATGTATCCATTCATGACATAACCATCATGCCATCTGTTCAGGCCAGTGCAACCGTACTAAATAAATCGTAATGCGTAGGTTTTATCCATTTTTCTGGATTTGCACGATGTTGTTATTTTCTGCTTGTGATCACTTTAAAGTGACCAAAGTGGACCTGATCGTGCACAATGCAACGATTTACATGGTAGACGATGCCTTTTCTAAGGCGGAGGCCATGGCCATTAGCCAAGGCAAAATAGTCGCCATCGGCTCCGAACGAGCGATCATGAATGCCTATGACAGTGATGTCGTCGTCGATGCCGGAAAGCAAACCATCTTGCCAGGCCTAATGGATGCCCATGCCCATTTTTTGGCTTATGGACTTTTATTACAAGATGCGGATTTAAAGGGTACCCAAAGTTGGGACGATTGTTTGCTCCGCATGAAAGAGCATGCAAAGAAACATCCCGAAGGCTGGTTGATTGGCAGGGGTTGGGATCAAAATGATTGGGCCAATTCAGCGTTGCCAAACAAAGAGAAATTGGATGAGATATTTCCCAACCGCCCGGTTTGGCTGACCCGTATTGATGGGCATGCAGGCATTGCCAATCAATGCGCATTAGATCTTGCTAAGATTGGCATTTCCTTTCAAACCTCCGGAGGCCAGGTTGTCCTGCAGAACAATCAATTGACAGGGGTTTTGATTGACAATGCCATGAATCCAGTATTGAATGTCATTACTCAACGCAACGAAAAAGAAAAACGCAAAGCCCTATTGGATGCACAGCAAGCCTGTTGGAATGTGGGGCTTACTTCTATTTCGGAGGCAGGATTGGATTGGGATGATATCGTTTTGATTCGATCCATGTATGCACAAAATGCCTTGCAAATGCATTTGGATATGTGGGCATCGGATAGTCCCGAGAATTTCGATCATCTATTGAAAGAAGGAATGGATACCTCCCATGTCGCATATCAGCTGCAGGGATTTAAATTCTATGCAGATGGCGCCCTGGGTTCGCGTGGAGCCTGCTTGCTCAACCCCTATGCTGATTTGCTCATGGATAAAATGAAAAGCCATGGCACATTGTTGCAAGAGCAATCTGCTTTGCGTGAAAAGTATTTTTTGCTTCGCGAAAAGGGATTTCAAATTTGCACCCATGCCATCGGAGACAGTGCCAACCGTGTGGTATTGCAATTGTATGCGGCACTCTTGGGAGGAACCAATGACAAGCGATGGAGAATAGAACATGCCCAGGTAGTAGCACCTGATGACATTCCCATGTTTTCCCAGTATAATATTATACCTTCAGTTCAGCCCACCCACGCCACCAGCGATGCGCCTTGGGCTTGGGAACGATTGGGAAATAATAGAGTTCGACATGCATACCGATATAAGACATTATTGGGGCAGAATGGCATGTTGGCTTTGGGGACGGACTTCCCCATTGAAGACATCGATCCCTTAGACACCTTCTTTAGCGCAGTGTTTAGAAAACCTCGTCGTAATAAAGAACAACCTGCCTTTCAGATAGAAGAAGCATTGACCAGAGAAGAGGCCATTCGTGGAATGACCATTTGGCCCGCTATTGCTATGAGAAGAGAAAACAAGTATGGTAGTTTGGAAGTAGGCAAGCAAGCGGATTTTGTCATATTGGATTTTGATATCCTCACAGCCACGGAAGATCAATTGCGTGAGGCCAAAGTCATAAGTACCTATTCACAAGGCAAACTAAGGATGGACAGAAGCGTCAAGTAAATCATCTGTTCCCATTTCCATTCCCATTCCTATTCTCATTCTCATTCTCATTCTCATCCTCATCCCCTCATCCCCTTAACCCTAAGCGAATTAGCTACGAGTCGAAAAAAAGGGAGAAAAAAAAGATGAAAAAAGTTGCGTAAAAACTTGCGGGAGTAAAAAAAGGATGTACTTTTGCACCCGCTTTCAAAAACA
>CALJKR010000008.1 GCA_937974555.1 uncultured Flavobacteriales bacterium
TTTATCGGTTGGAACAAATCCAAGATCTCTGAAGCGATTAATTAATACTCTTTCCTTACTCCACATCATTAGCGCTCAAAAATCAAAATTGGAAAGTCATACAGGAAGTGACTTGGAGTCGTTAATTAATTTTGGTTTGGTGTGCATTCAGATTGCTTATCCTCGCGTTTATCAAGCAATACTGGAAGAGCCAGATTTTAAAAAATGGAATGAGAAAACGGCAAGACGACTTCGGTTACAGGAAATTTCAGAAAGTCAATTAAATGCACTTAAAGAAACTTCTGAATTTGATGAAGATTGGGAGATTGTTTTATTTCGATTGGCTCAACAAGAGACATTCTTGTCGGCAAGATCATTTCAGATATCTCAGTTGCTAAATTTCATTGCCGAGTTAGTACCAGCAAATGAAGATTTCGGAAATTTTATTTCTAGAGTGATTGGTTTCAGTGTTGTGACTAGCGTGAGTTTGGATTTTGTTCCTAAAATGAGTAAAAAAGGAAATCGCGTTCGTTTTGATGATTGGGATAGCTATACCAGCATGTTATCTGAGAGTAAAAGCTTGGAGCCTTTGATTCCAACTCTTGAGCTGATTCGTGATTATTTTATTCAGACATTTCTGAATGAAATTCAAATAAATTTCACTCCAAATTTCATGACTATTGCAGTTAAGAATCCGATAGGACGAGCCAGGACAGTGGTGTTTATCCGATTAACTAACAAGGGGTATGTTCAATTTGAGTACGCTGGTAAAACTGTCCAAGTTACTCGTTCAACTGATTTTACTGATGAAATGAAAAATGAAATTCAAATACGATTCAATGAATTGTCATTGAATAAAATTCTTTAAGATGACAAAGAAGGCTGAGAAGAGTACAAGATTAGTTACGCAATATTCATTAATTTTATTGGGGGCTTCTCTTTTTTCAGCTTTGGTATTTTCGATTATTTCGCTGACCTCGAATAACATTTCGATACGGATTGTTTCGCGAGTTTTAGGGTTGATCTGCGCGCTTTCTTTTGGTTTTGTTTCATATACATTGGTTTATACTTCCTCTCCGCAGCATGATGTTTTTTATTATTATTTGGGTCTGATTTCATTTCTATGCAACGCAACTGCATTCATCATGATCATCCTTTCAATTATTAAAAAAGTATGAGTAGAAAATTTGGATTTTCATTTTCGTGGAAGAGATTACTGGGAATTTCTGGAATGAAAAACAGAGTCGCTCGTACCTCTGGAGTACCAACAACCAAAGGTGGATTAGAAAGAAAGCTAGGTCGGTTATTTATGAAATTATTTTTAGGAAGATGAAATGTATTGTGTTCATCACATTTTTATTTTGGTCGATTACATTTCAAGCTCAGATTGTAAATATTGAGAGCCAGCGGATTCAAAGTGATTCAAATTATAGAATTGTAAATCTCGATGGCAATTTTTCATCCCAATTGAATAATCAACGAACCTTAATGGATTATCATTTGGGTGGGTTGATTCAGTTTAAATCCAAAGACAGCAAGAACATGTGGCTCTTGCTGATCAATGGAGATAGAAGTATAGCGGATGGTAATGATATGAGCAATGCTAATTTGTTGCATTTGAGATACAGTCACAAAATACTACCCAAAATTAAAGTTGAATCTTTCTATCAAATTCAGAGCAATAAATTATTGGATTTAAAAAATCGGCAATTATTGGGAGCTGGATTAAGATTTAAATTCTTGGCAAGTGGAAGATGTAATTTGTACCTTGGATCGTTGTACATGTTCGAATTGGAGAGCACTTTGGAACATACTACACCAATTGGTTATCATCGACTTTCCAACTATTTTTCTGTTTCGATCAAATCTATTAAGTCGAATATTGAATTCACCAACATAGTATACTATCAACCTTTGCTTCAAAATTTTTCCGATTTTAGGCTTTCAGGCCAGATGAATCTTTTGATTCCCATTTCCAATCGAATTGTTTTTACTTCTAATGTCATGTGTTATTTAGACAAAAGACCACCTTTAGATGTAGCTCCCTACACCTATCAAATTAGTCATGGCTTTAGATACAATTTCAAATGAATTCAATTTTGTATTCTAAGGATTTAATCTCTATTCTTGAAGAAGGACTGTTTTATCCCGGAATTGGAATAGAAGAAGCTTATAAGCAGCTTGACGAGTACCGAGCCCGTCAAAGAATGGAGGTTGATTTTGTTATTTCCAAGTTTGAACTCAATTCTCCATTTAGAGGTCAAGTGACGTTGGACTCACCGACAACAACCCATGCCATTGATTTACCTATTTATCTTCGAAATGATTTTGCGGAACTTCGTCTCATGGTATTGGCCATGGATTCTTTGCCTCCCGAACCTGAATCCATTCATTGGCAGAAAAGAGAGATTAATTTACAAACTGAAATTTGTTTCTGGGCACCTTTCAGTTTAATCGATGATTGGAATCATCCTGTCGGTTCAATGAAATCCAATCTGTCATTTTTTAAGCCATTGGTTTCTCAATTTTCAGTGTATGTAACCGATATCTATAAATTATTCTATCGCAAGATAGAAGCTCATGGTTACGTTTTGAGCAACCAAATTAGTTCGTATACCCATTTAGAAGATAAAGTGCATTTTGAAATCTTGAATAGAGAAATTGATTTGGTTAAACCTACGGCAATTATTGTTCTCGGAAAGGCAGCCTTGGAAGCTTTGAGTACAAATCTGTTACCGAATAAGGGTCTTATATTTCCGGAATATCAAATTACCAACTTTCCTTGCCGAGTTTTGGCCTTGCCACATATCAGTGGAGCAGCCAATGGAGCCAAATCTAAATTTGTGAAGCGGCCTGAATTTGACTTTATTCAAGCAGATAGTTGGAATGGTAAATTGGCATTAATGGCATTGCACCAGCTAGGCTTTTGGCTATAAAGGAATTGAATATATTTCAATCCTATCATAATCCCAAGCACATAATTTATACGTAATCAATTCCCCAACCTTCATTTTTACTGGATTAGTTTTATTCAAAGGATTTGAAATAATAAATTTGCAACTTGATAATTATTTTAATTTACACTTAATGTTATTTGAAAATATGTATCTTTGTCGTGAATATTACTTTAAAAACAAAAAACTTGAGAAGCCATTCTTTGAATGTCATTTTTGAGTGTAGCGTCTGTTTGAAGGACTACCATTAAGTCAGGTCGTTATGAAAAATAAAAACTCGTATTTCGCTCCCATTGTTTTTCATCCGGGTGAAACGTTGGCAGAAAAGTTGGCAGAGATGAACATGGGCCCCAAAGAGTTTGCAGTGCGCACCGGAAAACCGGAGAAGACGATTATCGCGGTTTTAAATGGCAACAGCTCCATTACACCGGATATGGCCATTCAATTTGAACAGGTCACACACATCAAAGCGGATTATTGGATGAAAATGCAAAATGCATTCAATGCCTATTTGGCCAGTGATCGATACAAGACCATTATTGCGGATGCGATTCCTTGGGCCAAAAAATTTCCTTTGCAAGAGATGATGAGCATGGGCTGGTTGCCGCAACAAGATTCAATGGAAGATAGGACCTTGTCGTTGCTTTCTTTTTTTAGATTGAGTTCTGCAGGGGCTTGGGAAAATTATTATTGCAATCAACAACTGAAAGTGGCTTTTCGTATTTCATTGGACAAGTCCAACACGCCTTTTGCAATCTCTGCGTGGTTGAGGCAAGGCGAGATTGTCGCTGAAGAAATGAATGTGATGGACTACTCGGCCAAAAAATTCAAATCGATATTACCGAAATTGCAATCACTAACCGCTCTTTCAATGGAAGAAAGTTTTGATAAAATCCAAAAATATTGCAGTTCAGCCGGAGTAAAAGTGATGCGAATTCCATCCCTGAAAAAAACAGAAATCAGCGGAGCAACACGCTGGATCAAAGACGCTCCTTGTATTCAAATTGCAGATAGTTTGAAAAGCAAGAATGATTTCTGGTTTACTTTTTTTCATGAAGTGGGTCACATTTTGCTTCACGGTAAAAAAGAAATCTTCTTGGAAAAAGTGGCTTATTCGGATTGGCAAAAAGACAAGGAAAAGGAAGCTGATGCTTTTGCACGAAAATGGTTGATGGTTAATGGTTGACGGTTGACGGTTTTCGGTTTATGGTTGACGGTTTAGAGTTCACAGTTCACAGTTTTCGGTTTACTTTAGACCCATAACCCATAACCCATAACCCATAACCCATAACCAATCCACCGATCTACCGATTCACCGAAACAAACCCATCCACTTGTCCCTCATCGCCAGCGCCACAAGTGGTGACGTAGGTAAGGATGTAGTAGTACGTGCCTTCTGCCAAATCGGAGGGCTTGAAATATGGAGTGGTGTCACTCGAATCAAATAGGATGCTGCCCCAACGGTTGTATACCTTCAAATCATAACTGGAGAAGTATGCTCTGACATCCTGCGCGGGATCATTGGGTAAAAAGGGGCGCCACTCATCATTGATGTTGTCATTGTTCATGGTGATGATGTTGGGAAAACTCAATTGACTGACATCAAAATGGATGTTGTTGTTCTCTGGAACAAAGACCTCCGTGCTGCGAATACATCCGTTGTCTGGATTCTGGATGTTGACATAGTAAATGGCGCTGGCATTTACTTCAGGATACAATACATTGGGATCGATGCCGACAAATGATCCGTCAATCGTGCTCCATTGGGCATTCCAGCTGGGTAAATTGACGGTGTACATATTCAATGTTTCGATGGGATGCAAACAGCTCAAACTGTCGGGTGTCCCCCAAGTTATCTCTGGACGAATAGTGTCTATGGCGATGGTGAAATTCTGAACCGCAGAACATCCGTTGTCTGTATTGGTGGCGGTTACGTTGTAGTTGCCGGCATTGGTTACCGACCAATTGTTTTGTGCAGGTGGGTTGTTGATATTGGGTCCCCAATCATAACTCATGTTGGGTGCATTGCTGTTGACGATCATGGTTAAGGTGGGCTCAAAACAGTTGATGAGATTTTCTGGTGAGGGGGTCAACACGGGGATATTTTGATCCGCGGTAACAGTGATGCTGTAAGTATCCTGGCAGTTGCTGTTGTAGTAGGCTGAAATGGTATACACGCCGGTATTGGCGATGGTGATGAACGCCTGGGCAGGGTTCATATTGATTTGTCCACCAGTAGTGGTCCACATGAATTGGGTGCCGTTGATTGTGCTGTTTGCCGCAAAGGTCAATGTAGGATCGTAACAAGTGAGTACCGAATCATAATCTACACTCAATATAAAATCGCTGTAATCCGCAGATACAATCACAGTATCACTATCAAAGCATTGGTTGTTGTAATTGGCTTCAACTATATACGTTCCAGATTGATTGGTGTTCATCAAGGAAAGCGTATCAAGGCCAAGTATCGCGCCATCCACTGTGCTCCAATTATAATGCAAGCTCGTAAAGTTGGAGGTGGTGTTGACCGTGGCCAAGGTGTCAGCGCATTGCAATAGGGCAGTGGCCGGGATGTCAATCACCAATGGTTCTACATTGATGATGATGGTGGATGTTTGGGCTATGCCGCAAAGGTTGGTAAAGGTGACACTGTACGTGGTGGTGGTGTCCGGTGTGGCAATGGGATTGACAATGGTGGGATCACTCAAGGTGGCAGGCGGTGTCCAATTGTATGTGCCATTTTGTGAGGGACCGGCATTGATTTGAACACTCGTTCCTGGGCATGCCTGAACCTCAGCAGCAGAGGCCAAAATATCGGGCTCCAAACACACGCGATGGGTGTTTACAGCTCCACCAGTGGCGGCGGTAAATCCCCAATAAACATAGGATTGTCCATTGAAGATTTCATTGGAAATATCAATGGTGGCTTGTAAGCGAAAAACACAATCAAAGTAAACCTGAATCAAGTGGGCCGATGCATCCCATTTGATTTGCACCACGTGGTCTGTATTGTCCTCGGTATTGACATCCAGGGCGTCCATTTGTACAGGCCCTGCAATGTTCTCTGCTAAGTTGTGATTGACAACGCCATTTTTTTCTATGGCAATGTGATCGTAGGTGGGATCTCCGGAATCTGTGTTTTGCCACGTATCAAATTCAATTCCCAACGAGGTGGTAAAACTTTGATAACCCATTCCTCCGCCACTAACACCGATGGCACTGGTTCCGATGTTTTGCAATACAAAACAAATTCCATCCGCTCCGTTGGCGTCCTGATTGCCCAGGTACATTTTGAAGGTAATGTCAAAATCTTCTACCAAGTTGATCATGTTGGCATACCAAACGGTTCCGTTCTGATTACCACCACTGCTGGTCAATTGATAGCAATCATTGCCCGTGGCTTGGGCATTGCCATTTAAAAAGTAAGTCTGACTGTGGGAGACCAAAGAAAAGACAGCGCAAAAAACGAAAACAACTAAATTCTTCATAGTTGTTTCGAAGATAGTGATTTATTTTCTTTACTTCATTCCACGCTCTTTGCAAATAAGCTCATAGGCTTTCTGCACTTCTATGAATTTGTCTTGTGCGGCCTTTTGGTGTGACTCGCCCAAATCACGAACTTTATCGGGATGGTATTTCATGGCCATTTTTCTGAAGGCTTTTTTTACCTCTTCATCCGTGGCATCTGGGGTAATTTCCAAAATGGTGTAAGACTTATCCGTTGAAGCATAAAACATGGCTTTGATGGAATCACGATCGGCTTGTGAAAGACCAATGTAGTAGGCAATTCTGTCCACCAGTTCTACTTCGCTTTTGTCCACGTTGCCATCGGCTTTGGCGATGTTGTACAAATAGTGAATCAATTGCAGGCGCATGGGATGCTCCATGTAATATTTGATTTGATCACAGATCTGCTTAACCGGAATATCCTTGTTCAACAATTCCTTTAAAATCCCAATTTGTTCTGCCGCGATGGCTTCTCCAAATTGTTTTCTAAACGTTTCTCGGATGTAGTCCAGTTCACTTTTCATGTGTCGCCCGTCGGCTTTCATCACTGCAGCGGACAATACCAAGAGGGCTGAACTGAAGTCGCCTTGTCTGGTCTGATGTCTTTGGTATTGCGGAGAGGCATCTCTCCTGGGATCGTAATTCTTTTGCTCTGTGGTGCTTAACGATTTGTCTTCGACCATCGCGCCAAAGGCAAATCCCAAAAGGGCACCGATGGGTCCGCCCAATGCCCAACCCAGTCCTCCGCCAATCCATTTTGCGTATTTCATTTTAATACAATTTTGTCTTTTACTATTTTACCAAGATCCTCCAGCTCCACCTCCTCCCGAACTTCCACCGCCAAATCCGCCAAATCCGCCGCCACCGCCCCAACCATCATTGCGACTGTTGAAGTCATTCCAATAGCCCCTGCGTGGTCCCGAATTGGCCAGCCAAAAGGCAGTCCAAAAGGGTAGGTTGTTGGCGCGCGCCATGGATTTGTTTTTGCCAAAAAGGAAGATCAATGCGATAGCCCCAAAAATGAGCAAACCTACCCAGCCGCCTTTGTCTTTCTTTTGTTTGTGTTTCTTGGCATAAGTATCGATATCAAATTCTTTTTGAGCCAATTGCTCGATTACCGTGAGTCCATTCCAAATGCCCTGGAAATACTGATTTTGTTTGAACTGCGGGATGATTTCATTCTCCCAAATGATATGAATTTTCCCATCGGGTAGTGCACCTTCTAATCCTCGTCCAGTCGCAATGAAAATCTGTCCTTTGCTATCAGTGGTTTTGGGCTTGATTAACATCACCACGCCATTGTCCAAGTCGGCTTGTCCAACGCCCCATTCGTCCATGATTTTAAAACTCAAATCACTGGGCTCAAATCCACACAAGTCGGGAAGTGTGATGATAACGATTTGGTTGGAGGTTTTTGCAGCAAATTGCTCAAGGTTTTGTACCAATTGCTGAACCTCCTGGGGTTGCAACATATTGGCCTTGTCATATACCAATCGGTTTTGCTCTTTAGCGGGAACACAATCGGGAAGTTGACTCCATCCAGTGCTGACCAGCAGCGCCATGAAAAGGGCTATTGCGTATTTCATTTAGCGAGAAATTTGATCAGACAATTCGTTGATGTCATTTTCATTCCAAGGGAAAATGGGTGAGAGGTGCGCGGAAATGGCTTGTAATGTCTGCTCGATTCCCGATGCAAAATTGCCTTGAGAAAAATGACCCGCCAGCAGGTCTTTCCAACTTTGCCATTGCTCGGCGTTTACATGCGGGTGTATGCCCACGTCACCAATGATGGCCAAGGCAGCTGGATAAAGTTGGATGTATACCAAAAGCGCGTTGCGTTGCTTGGTGCGATGCATGGATAAATGATCAAAAACAAATGCCGCTCTGTCCAAGACGGCGGCATCGTTTTGCTCTTCGATATGAATCCTAATTTCGCAACTCGTTTGCTTTTCAAATATTTCTATTTGACGCTGAAATTCAGCGGAAATAGGAGCTGAAAGAATGGGGTGCATGGATGTTAGTTGAAATCCACTTTGGGTGCGTTCTCTGCGCCTTCAGAGGCAGCAAATGCATCGTACACTTTAAACTCTTCATCACCCACCAAGGCCAAAGCTTTCTTCTTCCAGAACCCGCGAATAAAACCATTGGATTTTTCGACAGCATCGTTGTAATCAGAGCGGGCCTTGCCCACACGATTTTCAGTGCCTTCCAACTGGGCTTGCAATTCACTGAAATTTTGTGTTGACCTAATTTCAGGATAGTTTTCAAAAACGATGTTGATGGCTTTGTTGATGTCAGCACCCAATTTCTGAAGTTCTGCTGGACTTTGCGCAGCGGAAATTCCTGAACGTGCTTTGGTTACGTTTTCCAAAATGGCTCTTTCATTGTCTTTGGCTCCTTTGACGGTGGCCACCAATTGAGGAACCAAATCGGCGCGGCGTTGATAGGCCACTTGCACATTTCCCCATTCTTTTTTGACAGCCTCTTGTTTTTCTACTGCGCCATTGTACACGGAGGTTCCGTATAAGTAGAAAAGGATGAAGGCGCCTAAAATAACACCAACTAAAATCAAGATGGTGCGTGTTGCTTTATTCATGGTTTGGTTTTAAAGTTCGAATATAATTAATTGGCGTTTAACCTGGAATACGCTTGTTGAATGAAAGCCGTTAATTCGCTTCCTTTTAGCAATCCTTTGGATAATTGAGCCAATGCCAATGCCTCTTTGGCCAATGCCTGTCCCTCCTGGGATTGCATTTTGTGTACCGCTGGATGATTGGTGTTCAGTATCAATTGATAGGAGTCAGGGAGATTACCAAAGATATTGGCCCCTCCGCCCAATGCCTGTTGTTCTTTCATGCGTCGCATAAATTCGTTTTCAGTGATCAACATCGGCGGATCTTGGGGAGACATGTTTTCAAATTGAACGTGGAATTTCTGAGCATCAATCCAAGTATTCAATTGTGATTTTACATTTTCCTTTTCGGTGTCACTCAATGCGGAAACTTCATTGGTCTCTTTCTCGATCAATTTTTCAGGGATATCACTATCCACTCGCTTGAAAGTAATGTCACTGTTTTTGGATTCAATCTGAGACAAGAATGGAGCGGTAAGCGGATTGTTCAATTGAAATACTTCATATCCCCGTGCGCTGGCCATTTCGATGGCGCCGTGTTGTGCATTTTCGTCGGTGGTGTACAAGAAGACAATCTTTCCATTTTTATCTTTTTGATTTTCGCCAATCTTCTCCTTCCATTCTTCCAGAGTATGGTATTGCCCCTGGGTGTTTTTGTACAAAGTGAAGGCACCCGCTTTCTCAGCAAATTTCTCCTCAGTTAAAATTCCATATTGAATGAATACTTGAATATCATCCCATTTGGCTTCAAAATCAGCGCGGTCATTGTTGTACATACTCGACAATTTGTCCGCTACTTTTTTGGTTATGTGCGCACTGATTTTTTTCACATTGCCATCGGCTTGCAAATAACTGCGACTCACATTTAATGGAATGTCTGGCGAATCCACCACACCGTGCAATAAGGTCAAGAAATCAGGAAGAATGTTCTTCACCTCATCGGTAATAAACACCTGGTTGCAGTACAACTGAATTTTGTTGCGCTGCACCTCCATTTGATTTTTTAGTTTGGGAAAGAATAATATTCCTGTGAGGTTGAATGGATAATCTACGTTGATGTGAATGTGAAATAAAGGCTCTTCGAAGCTCATGGGATAGAGCTCATTGTAAAATCCCTTATAGTCTTCATCCTTCAGCTCGCTGGGTTTTTGAATCCAAAGGGGCTGGGTTGAATTGATCACACGAGGTTTCTTAACCTCGATTTTTTTGACATTGTCCTTTTCATCTTTCTCTCCAGAAGGATCTTCGATCCACTCACTCTCTTCGCCAAAAACAATTTCGACGGGCATAAATCGACAATACTTGTCTAAGATTTCTTTGATTTTAAATTCCTCGTTAAATTCCAAAGAATCATCAGCCAAATGCAAAACGATGTCTGTTCCTGGCGTTGTCTTTTCTACATTTTCAATCGAGTAGGAGGGGCTGCCATCACAAACCCATCGAACAGCTTGTGCGTCTTTTTTGTGGGAAAGCGTGATAATTTCCACTTCTTTGGAAACCATGAAAGCAGAGTAAAAACCCAAACCAAAGTGACCGATGATTTGCGCGTCTTTGTATTTGCTGACAAACTCCTCTGCACCAGAGAAGGCAATTTGATTGATGTATTGATCCACTTCGGCTTCGGTCATCCCGATTCCGTTGTCGCGGATGGTGAGCGTTTTGTTGACGCTATCTAAAATAACTTCTACTTGTGGGGTAGTCGATGGTTCTGCAATCTCGCCCAATCGAGAAAGGGTTTTTACCTTTTGACATGCATCGACCGCATTGGAAACCAATTCACGAAGAAATATTTCGTGATCGGAATAAAGGAACTTTTTAATGATGGGAAAAATGTTCTCTGTCTGAACAGAAATTTGACCTGCTTTCATTTGTTTTAAATTTTACGCAGGTCGAATATCAACGCATGTGCCAAGGCGAAAATGCTGACACCTTGGCACAATGCGGGATAACCTTTATACGGTAGCCAAAGCTTGATTGAGATCGTCAATCAAGTCGGCGGCATTTTCAACACCTACGGAAAGACGCACCAAATTGGGAGTGATTCCAATTTTCTCTTTGAGTTCGGGGTCAACTCCGGCGTGTGTCATCGTGGCGGGATGTTCTGCCAAACTTTCTGTAGAGCCCAAGCTCACAGCCAATTTGCATAGACGCAGTGCATTTAAAAAACGGAAGGCCTCAGCCTCACCGCCCACGACCTGAAAACTGAGCATGGCGCCGGGCGAGGTGTATTGTCTTTGGTAAATTTCATAAGCCAAACCGTCCGCAGGAGTAAGATTGCCCAGATAGTGCATTTTGCCCACTTTGGGATGGTTGTTCAAGAAGGCAGCTACTTCAGCGGCATTTCTGGCTTGCTGTTCCATTCTGATTTTCAATGTTTCCAAGCTACGCATCAACAACCAAGCGGTCCATGGTCCTGCCATATTGCCCAAGAAGGTGCGCAATGTTTTGATGCGAATCATGTCTTCGCGTCTACCACAGACAGCACCAGCAATCACATCACTGTGACCCCCAATGTATTTGGTTGCACTGTAAATGGAAAAGTCCGCACCCATTTCCAATGGACGTTGCCAAAGTGGTCCCATGTAGGTATTGTCAACAGCCACCTTAACCACATGATCTCCATGTGAAAGTTGTTTGCCCAAATCAACAAGCATGGAGATATCAAACAAGTCGTTGGTGGGATTGGCGGGTGATTCCGTGTAAATCAATTTTACTTTGTCTCTGGCACCAGCCGCTTCAATACGTTTCAAAATATCCGCCTGAGAATCCCATGGGAAATACTCGATATGGTGGATGTGCATCTTGGTTAAAAAGTGCTTGATGAAGTGATCGGTTCCGCCATAAGATGGAGAAGACGCCAGAATATAATCACCCGGAGTTAGATATTCCAACATCACGGTTGAAATGGCAGACATGCCCGATTCAAATGATGCGCAATCGTCCGCATTGTCCCAAAGGGCAATTCGATTTTCTAAGATTTCAATATCAGGATTGTTCAGACGGGAGTAAATCAATCCAGGGATTTTTTCACCTTCTTTTCTTTCTCGAATGCCATAGGCGATTTCAAAGAAGGATTTTCCTTCCTCGGCTGTTTTAAAAACAAAGGTTGAAGTTTGATAAATAGGACACTTGATGGCTCCTTCACTCCATTCCGGCGTGTAGCCGTAGCTCATCATTAAGCTTTCCGGCGAATAATTTTTTTTGGACATAACATTGATGTTTGTCCAAATGTAATGCGGTTAGCGCAATAAGTGGAAAACGCCGTTGTATTCTTTTTTCTCTCTGTTGGGACTTTCCAAAATCATGCGATAGTGATAGACACCATCTTGGTTGTAGTATTGTCCTTTGTGGGTTTCGCCCAGCCAATTTTCATTGGGGTCTTTGGAGTGGAAAATCAAATCACCCCAACGATTGTAGATGTACACTTCGTAGGATTTGGCATTGTATAACACGGGAACCCAAGCTTCATTGATCCCATCTTGATCGGGAGTAAACGCATTGGGGATAAAAGCATAAGCTTCGCAACTTTCAAAATCCAAAACCACATCGCGGAAAGCAGAACCACATGAGTTGGCAGCAGTAAGGCTATAATATCCAGGTTCCGTTACGGTGATCATTTCAGAAGTTTCACCAGTGCTCCAATTGAAGGATGTAGCATGAGAACCGATCGTTCCCAAAATCACCGCTTGACCTTGACAATAGGTTGTGCTATCTCCCCAATCGATGAATGGCAAGTAGGTCATGGTGATTTCCATTGCGTCTTGACTGTAGCAGTAGCCATCATCATAGGTAGCAGTTAAAGTACCCACAGTGCTGCAGTTGACAGAAGGACCAAATTCACCTGTACTCCAATAAACGTCATTGCCTGCATTGATCGTAACAAATCCACCTTCGCAGAAGTCCGCTGTATTGGGCAAGTCAACCACAAATGGAGGTAGAACATTTACATCGACTTGATCCGTAATGATGCAATTGTTGCCATAGGTCAAAACGGCGGTTAGCGTTTCGATTCCAATGACGGGATTGTTTTGGGTATAACTATTCCCAAAACTACCATCTTGCCACAACACATTTTGAGTAGAATTGTAAGTATAAGGAGCATCGCCACAGGTAGTTAAACCAACCCCCAAATCCCAAACGGGCGGGACATAGGCTGATATCGTGACTTGGTCGGTTGCAGTACAAGTGTTGATTGCAACATCTACTGAAACCGTCACATTGCCATTGGTTGGTGCAATGCCGTTGAAAGTTGGACCGGCGGTATTGTCAGACCAAAGGACAGAGGTGTAATCAGTAAAATTGTTTAAATTCACAGTAAAGGGCAAACCAGGACAAGCTTGGAAATTGCTTCCCAAATTGGGTACGGGCTGGGGCAACAATTCAACAAAAACGTTATCATCATCGATACAACCTTCAGGTGACGTTGCAGTTAATACATAAGTGCCCGTGATGGACACAGTGGGAGTTAAGGTATTTGCACCAGCGACAATATTTCCATCCGCGGTGGTCCATGCATAGGTGTAGCCAGCGCTTCCTGTTCCTGAAAGATTGACATTGTTGTTGGTGCATTGAGAAATCGCATTGCCTGCATCAGGAGAAACAGGCACAATTTGATTGATGACAATATTGTCCGTTCCAGAGCAAGTTCCTTGCGTAACCGTTACACTATAATTTCCTCCTTGCGTGATATCAAAGTTGTTGCTGTTTGTAGCAAAGTTGGAAGTTCCGTCATTCCACGTGACGGTTGAAAATGTTCCAGTGATGGAAAGGGTTTGCGTGGTACCTACGCAATGATTGATGTTGCCTGAAATAGTCACAACTGGAGTGGTAACCAATGTTATCAAAACAGTATCTTGTGCTGTACAACCAGATCCCCCTGTGGTGCTTAATACATAATGACCGGTTTGATTGACAACCAAAGTGCCATTGGGCAGAGTACTGACTATCGTTCCATCGTAGGTGTTCCAAGTTCTTGGGAAACCTGCAGGGACTGTGATGTTGGAGTTGGCATAAGTATAATTGTCTCCAATGTTGGCGACACAATAAATGATGTCATTTCCCGCGCTGAACGGTGTTATACTATTTTCAGTGACATTCACTGTGATGGGAGTTCCCGGCGTTGTACATCCAGTGATCATGGGCGTAACCTGAACAGTTGCGCCGCCAGTCCCGCTGAAAGTAGCGCCATTGGCCACAGGGTCAGAAGCACCAGCTCCTACTGTAATGTCCCATGAAAGATCGTCATAATTTCCACCACTGGGAGTGAGTGTCCAGTTGGCTCCTTCACAAATGCTGATATTGGCAATGGTAACTGAAGGAACCGAATTGGGTTGAATGTTGTAGTTTTTGGTGTAGACAACCCCACAGTTGTCCGTGTAAGTCATTTGAATGGTGCTCGCAGCAGCTACTCCTGATATATCCACTATTCCAGCTTCAGCAGGGTTTGGAGTTGCGATGGTACCAGAACCCGAACTCACGGTCCAAGTAAAAAGATTGGTATTGGTAATATCAATAATGGAAGCATCCAAAGGAGTATTGGCATTGGGACAAATATTCACGGTCTCAGCAGGCAAAACAATCGGGGGATTGGGTAGTGGACAAACTTCTTGAAGATTGGTAAGCCCTCCTGTGGTTCCTGCCCATCCAAAATAGGTTGTGGTGCTGCCCAATATCGTAGAAAGATTTACAACGCTCGTAAGCGTCCAGTTGTTGTCAATGACGCAAGTGAGTGTATTGGTTGCGGCAATCCATGAGATGGTAACATTGTGATAGGCACCATTTTCAAGATTGCTGGTCGCAAGTGGACCTGCTAAGTTGTTGGCTGAATTGTGGTTTACAGAACCATTTCTCAGGAAAGCCATGTGGTCAGGATTGGCTCCTTGTGCACTTGTTGTAGGGTCGTAAGATGGGTTTAAACTATTGTTGTAAGTGTCAAACTCAATCATAAATGAGTTGGTGTTACCCACCCAATCAAAGGCCAATGAACCACCATTGGATCCTGCCGCTGGCGCATAGTTGGCAACATTTTTCATAATGAAGGCCATCCCGTCCGCACCTCCATCCGAGTTGCCAAACTTGACGTTGAATGCACGAACGAAATTGCACGTCAAATCCAATGAACTGTTACTCCAAATAACCCCCGTTGCGCTAGTTTGACTTTGATCTGTCAGTCTGTAACAGGCCCCATTGACAATTGCGGTGTTGGTAAATCCAGTGGCAATATTGTACTGCGCCAGGACATTTGAAGTCATTGCAAATGCAAACGCAGCGAACCAAAAGAACTTAAAAAAAAGGTTTTTCATTTTTGATTGGGTAAACTCAACTTTCAAATATACAATTTCCGGGGCCAATAAACCCCGTATCTATTAACAAATAGACTTGGAAACAAAATCAAAGGTTGTGTACAACAAGAAAAAAAACAATCTAATTTTCCAACATAAATTAAGAGCTATGAAAAAGGCAATGCTAATCGTTTTGTGTTTGTTGAGTTCCTTGAGTTGGTCGCAATGGGCACCTAAGAAGCATATCGTTCGTTTGTACAACAATGAAATCAAGGAAGGTTCTCGCTTGGTGTATGAATATCCCATCATGCAGCCTTCGTTTTTTTCTTTGGATGGAAAACACATCGATTCAGAGAATGTGGCTTATTTCCGAAACAACCACGGTTATTTTGCCAACCTGGCTCATTTTTATGGAGAGCGCTCCGAGCGCTATGCCATGCGAATCAAAAACAATGGCAAGATTCAATTGTTTGAGGAAATTGACATTAGTGCTTACGGCGGGGATAGTCTATTAACAGACAATCCAAGAAGATTGGCTTCAGGGGAAGTATGGCAGTTTTATGCCAAGAATGAGGGCGAATTAAAAAAAGGATCTTATAAAAATTTAAAGTTAGACTTAGCAGACAATCCCAAGAGCATGGAATGTCTCAAGAGTTATAAGCGCATGTCCATCTTACAGTACAGCTTGGCTGCATCTGGAGCAGGCTTGGTAGCATATCAATTTTATTCCATGAGAAATGAACCTGCGCAAATCACCACTGGAATGATTTTGGGTTTGGTAATGACCGGATCTTCTTTGCTATTTGACGGTCCCAAAAACGACATGCTCTGGATGGCGGTGGATAGTTATAAGTAAATCGGTAAATCAGTAAATCGGTAAATCAGTATATCAGTATAGATTTTACGAAGAAAGCGGAGGATTTTCCTTTGCTATCAATACCGATTCAAAGCCTTCTCCAAGATAGTCTTGAATTCATTTCTAATCTTGGCTGGAGAAACCACTTCCAAGTCTGCTCCAAATGAAAGGAGCTTGGCGTAAAGTTCTGGTGAAGGATAAACATCCAACTTAAACTCGATGAATTCTTCGTTGTCCTTGGTGACCACTTGCGAAATATGCAAGGGTTGTGTTTTGATTAATCTCCCGGGAATGGGGTTGACCCGAATGGTGACCTTCTCCGCTTTTTTGGCTTTTGTTTCTGTGATTCCAACACTGTACTGAAAAAACGCCAAAGAATCAAAGACTACTTCACTGTAAATTTTCTGCTCGGTGTAAATGGCATCAACAATTCGCTCCAAACCAAAAGTCAGATGTGCTTTACGTTCTGGAACATACCCAATGAGATACCATCGATTGTCAAATTCGCGAAGCAACTTGGGATGAACCTCATAGTTCTTCACTTTATTTTCACGGAAGCTTTGGTAATCAATAAACACAATTCTTTTTTCACGAATGCAATTCAATAAAGGAACCAATCGTTCGATCCCAACTTGAATGGTGTTTTGTTCAAATTGAATAAATTTTTGAAGATCTTCTTCAGCCTCATGCGGAATACTCAGTCGGCTAACAATTTTGTCAATGGCATGCCCGTATGTATTGAGCACAGGGACATTTCTAAATTGATCCAATATGGCCGCTGCAAAGCGAATGGAACTCAATTCCTCATCTCCAAGATTCAAGGTGGAGATGGAATATTCAGCATCGGTATAACAATATCCTCCGTTGGCCCGATCAAAAACGATTGGAGCAAAATACCCCAATTCGTTTTCGTTTTTCATGGCCCAAATGTCTTTGTCAATGGTGCTCAGCGAAACGGCCCCTGCTCCCGCACCGTAAAGCGCCTCTTCACACGCATCGCGCAAATCATCGCGCGTAGGGAAGGGCTTGGCTTTGTTGGTCAGGCAACGGTCGATAATTCGATACCGAATGAGCGCGTATTTATTCGCTGGCATGGACTATCTTTTAGAATGGCAAGTCGTCATCCTCTCCTTCAACAGAAGGAGCTGCTGCCGGAGCTGAAGAACCATATGCGTCTGCAGAAACTGGAGCTGGTGCTGCATTGCCATATGCAGGAGCAGAACCTGAAGCGGGTGCAGATGAACCCGTTGATTTTTCGATGCGCCATGCGGTACATCCTGTAAACCATTTGCCGTTGTATTCTCTTGAACGAACATCAAAACTTACCTTGACCTCTTCTCCAATTTGGAATCCGTCAATCATTCTGACTTTGTCTTTCAATAAATCAAAACAGATATCGTAAGGGTAGTTGCTTTCAATACCAATCACAAAAGAGCGCTTGTTAAAGCCGCTGGCAAAGGTCTCTTCGTTTAAAACCAATTTTAATTTTCCGCTAATTTCCATAAAGCAAAGATAAGCTTTGCCCTCCGCTGCGCATTGCTCAGTTATCCAAAGCCCACAACAAAATATCAACAGCCTCCTTCATTTCTTGCTCATTGATGATCAAGGGCGGAGCTATTCGAAACGACCAAGGGCAAGACAGGAACCAAAAGGTGATTAACCCTTTGGAAAGACAGCGTTCCACCACTTGCTGAACGATTGCTTCATTCTCCAAGTCAATGGCAAAGTAAAATCCTTTTCTTCTGATCTCTTGGACCTTGGGGTGGTGGATCAATTGGTCCTCTATCCATTGCCCCTTCCGTTCCACTTGTTCAACCACATCGCTGTCTCTGTATATTTTTAACGCCGCTGCTGCGGAAGCACAAGCCACAGGATGTCCCGCAAATGTGCTGATATGTCCCAAAATGGGGGAGTGGCTCAAGGTCTCAATGTTGTCTTTAGAGCTAACCAAACAACCGATGGGCATACCGCCGCCCAATGCTTTGCCCAATACCAAGGCGTCGGGAACAATGGAGTAGTGCTCAAATGCAAAGACTTTTCCGGTTCTGCCCATGCCGCATTGAATTTCATCCAAAACCAAAAGCGCCCCTACTTCTTCGCATCTTGATTTGAGTGCCTGCAAATACAAAGGGTTGGGTATTCTAATACCGGCATCGCCTTGGATGGTTTCCAAGAGAACACCTGCAGTTTGTTCGGTTATCAAGTGCAAATCTTCCCAATGGTTGAGGCGAATAAAATGAATCTCTGGCAGCAGCGGTCGAAAGGCGCCTTTCTTTTTTTCATTGTAACTCACGGACATGGAACCTTGGGTATTTCCATGATAGGCGCCAACAAATGAAACAATTTGATGTCTCCCTGTCACACGTTTCATCAGTTTCATTGCGGCTTCTATGGCCTCCGTTCCACTGTTGACAAAATAGCAACAATCCAAGCTGTTGGGCAATAATGACGTTAAGGTGGCTGCAGCTTCTAACTGACTCTTCTGGACAAATTCGCCATAGACCATAGCATGCAGATGTCGATCCACTTGTTCATGGATGGCTTTTAAAATTGCAGGATGACCATGCCCCAGGTTGTTCACTCCAATACCAGAAACAAAGTCAATGTACTTTTCTCCACGGGGACCATACAAATAGATCCCTTCGGCTCGTTCGATTTCCATCCCCAATGGATAGGGATTGGTTTGCGCCAGGTGTTGGTCAATTAGTAAACGACTCATTTTTCTACATCGTTGGCTTCCTCAAACAAAATCTCATCAGCAAAAATCCATGACTTACCGCCTTGTCCCAAATGCCATGCTGGGATAACATCAAAGGCCGTTTGAGCTGAAATTCGAATTGATTTGAAATAGCTTTTCTTGTCAATGTCAAAGCGAATCACCTTCTGCATCGGACCATAGACCTGCTGTTCAGCGGTTTCCTTGATTTCGCCCAAAAGCACCTCTCTGCCGTCGGGATAAGTTCCGTAGAATTGGACCGATTGTGGATACCAGATCCATGTTTTAATGTCTTGATGTACACTGAGTCCGATCGAAGCCAGATTGGTGGCGCGACCCAAGTCGACGTGGATATCCAATGGTTTTCCATAGTATCCTTGCCATCCGCCTGTTCTGAAATCTATTCCACCCAAGGCGCCATCGATGAGCGCATCGCGACCACCGCCAGTATATTGGTTGTCATAGGCACCAATGGAGATGATTTTTTTCAAAGGATCCCGGGTTCTGAAAATGGCGGTCGCCACTGAAGATGGACGGTCTCCTTCCGGTGTGGACAAGAAAGCTTGGGCAGAAACTTCAGCGGCATAGTCGATGATGAATGGCGCACTGTATGTGAATTTCTGAATGGCTTGGGTTTCGATGTTTTTTACTTGAACCTCAATCTTGGCATTGGTATAGGCATGATTGATGGCAATGGTGGCTTGTTCTGTAAAGCTGATGGCAGGTCCAGAAATGATAGGCAAAGGAACAATCAAAGCCGCCGACATTTCGGATTGGGGTTTCTTGCTTTTGATGGTATTGGATAAGGAATTATCCAAATTCAAAACATAAGGGGAGAAGCTCAACCATTCTTTTCCTTGCCCCGGTGCTACTTTGTATTGACCATTCATGGCGCAGACCAACCAAGCGGACATCTGCCCACAATCTTCATTGCCACACAAACCATCGGGGTCGTTTCTGTACAAGGTTTCTATGGTTTGCTGTAAATATTTAAGTCCTTCTTTTTGGAAACTCTTGTGGGCGTAGGGAAAGAGATACAGGCAATGGTGTGAGGGTTCGTTACCGTGTGCATATTGACCAATTAGACCTGTAATATCGGCTTGTTCTCTCCCTGTGGTTTTGTCTTTGGCCGTGAACAATTGGTGCAGGAATTCGCCAAATTTTTTAGGACCGCCATGGAAGGCTACCAAGGTTTCAATGTCGTGGGGAACAAAAAGCGCGTACTGCCATGCGTTGGCTTCTGTGAAATTGAAATCCACTTGGTAGGGATCAAATGGTTCTATAAATCCACCGTTGCGTCTGGGACGCATGAAATGCGTAATGGGGTCAAAAATGTTCTTCCAACTCTGGGCGCGTTTCGAATAGGTCAAGTATACCTCGCTATTTTTATTTTGATGTAAAAGCCATTCCATTTCTGCCACGCACCAATCGTTGTATGCATATTCCAAAGTTTTGGAAACCGATTCGCTAAATTCATCGGCGGGAACAAAACCCAATTCCGCGTAACGTTTTTTTTCGGGCTCAGGTCCGTTGGATGCATCAATCATTGCTTTTAATGCGAGTTCTGCGTCAAACCCACGAATGCCTTGGACATAGGCTTCCAAGATGACAGGAATACTATGTGAGCCAATCATGCAATAGGTTTCATTTCCGGCCAACTCCCACATGGGCAATTCGCCGCGCTCTTCATAAATGGCCAAGAAAGTTTTGATCCAATCCAACGTGGCTTCTGGTTCCAGTTGGGTCATCAGGGGGTGATATGCACGGAAGGTGTCCCACAATGAAAAAACCGTGTAACGCTTGTAGCCCACTGCGGTGTGAATTTTTTTGTCCTCTCCTCTGTAACGCCCGTCAACGTCTGACCAAATATTGGGCACCGTATAGCAATGATACAAAGCGGTGTAATAGTTGACATAAGAATCATTTTTAACGGATTCACTGGGACCTTTTTTCATTTGAGGATATGGGGCCTTCTTTAACTTTTGTTCCCATGCTTTCTGTGCGTTGTCTTGGTATACGCTGAAATTAAAATGTGGCGCTTCTGCGTATAGATTTCTTTTGGCTCCTTCGAGGTCAGTTCCGCTGATGCCCACACGTACGTCCAATTCGCCAACCTGACCAAAGCTCAAACGGAAAGTTTGAATCATCTCCAAAACGTCTTGACGTTTGCCATTGATTGTTTCTGTTGACATTTCTGACAATTGATCCAATCCTTTGATGGGTTTGCTGAATACGGCATAGAAATAGCAATGTTGTTCCTCAGCCCACTCTTTGGAAACCCGGTAGCCCGCAATGGCAGTATCGCCATAAGTTACCAAATCGTAGTATTGAAGTTTGTCTCTGTATGCCATATCAATAAAGAGGTAGGCAGTATCTTGGGGATTAAAGGTGTAGCGATGAATCCCGCAATGCGGCGTGGCGGTCAGTTGAACTTGGATGTTCTGGTCTTTCAATCGCACCGCATAATAGCCGGGCTTGGCATATTCATCTTGATGTGAAAATGCGTGAGCCGTAGCATCAATCCAATGTTGTGCTTTATGGGTATGTCCGTTGTTGGGGGTAAATAGTATGTCCGCATAGTCACTGATTCCAGTGCCTTGCAAATGGGTATGTGAAAAACCAAACAGAATAGAATCTGTATAGTGGTAGCCACCACAACCATCCCAACCTTCACGGCGGGTGTCGGGCGAAAGTTGCACCAATCCAAAAGGTACAGTGGCTCCAGGATAAGTATGCCCATGGCCCCCAGTGCCTATAAATGGATTCACAAACTCAGTGATGGACATTCGTTTTTGTCCTTGCATCGCCCATGAAAAAAGGCAGATGGAGGAGAGAATTAAGGCTTTACGCATATGTTACAGTTGGCTCGATCATGCTTCACGCCCATGTGACCCACAGGCGATTTGCTTGGTGCGATTTGTTCTTGATATATCATTCTTTGTCTTTCGTCCCAAAGGGCATCCAATTGCTCTTCGCGAAATTTTTTACATTCTTTTTTTTGGGCTGAAATTTCAGATTCTTGCTGCTCCCATTGCTCAGGACTGAGGCTGTTGTTCTGTGCTAATTTTTGCTTCGCGATTTCCAATGCATTGATTTTGTCTTCATAGTTTTTCCAAATCAAAATCACTTGCTCTTTCTGATAACTGCTCAATTGCAATAAGCTGTCTACTTTATGCACCCATCGTTGCGAACTGGCAGACAAAGGGCCAGACTGTGCCTTTGAAAAATAGGATGCACCAATAAAAAAGCAGACCAACCACCATTTGACCATAAAGCGAATATACAATTCCATCAAGGCATGGCTTGAATAAAATGACCCAATTTTTTTTGCTGTCCCAAATCAATGAAATCTTGCAAAAGCCATTCAGGGTGGATGATGGATATTTCAAAATAAGCAGTAGCATCTACCAATATGGTGTACACTTCCACGCCATATTGTTTGCGCCATTGATCGACCATCGCCTGCATCGCCTTTTGTTGGGATTGGGTGATGAGCAATAAAACAAAGCGGGACTGTTTCAACTGAACATGCAATTCTTCTTTTTCCAATACGGCATTGCCTTTGTCGTTGGTTCCTAAAACCCGAAAACCCGCATCGCTTGCCAATTGATTGACCGCGCTATTTTTAGCGCTCCAATAGAAGTTTTGACCATCATGACTTCCAATAAGTATGGATGGGGGATTTTTGAATTGGTAATTTTGTTTGCCTTTACGCACGGTGTCAAAGTAGGCGCAAGCCTGTGGATAGCGATTGGTTAGAAATCCAAAAACCTTGACCCATTCCAAGCGAGCCCAAGCGTTTTTTTCCAAATAATCGCAAATGGGAATGGCGATGGAGTTTTGAGGAATCTTTTCTGGTGCAGGATCAAAAGGGCTGTAACAGATATAGTCCGCAGGATGTAAAAAAAATTGTTCGGGATCCAAGGTATTGTTGGTACTCTGCAAATTAAAAGTTGTTTCGTTTTTCAACTGCGCCTGAATGTTACCACTGGTGATGGTTTCTGGATATACCAACCCTTTGAGTGTGGTTGTCGCATGGAGTACATCCAAATAGCCCACCCAAGTGGTACTCAAAAAATGAAAAGCGGCCTTTTGCTTTTTTGAAAACGTCAAGGTGTCTTGACTGTGAACAATACACAACACGGTGTCTTGATTTACTTTTTTCAGAAAAAACAATTCAGCTTCTTCCATTTTTATTTTTTCGCCAGATACTGCAGGATGCTGCGCACATCCCCAAATCAAAACAAGCCCAATGATCCACCAATATTTCATGGAAACAAAAGTAAACCATCGCGCCCTATGGCGTAAATTCGCGACAAGTAAAATGACTACTTATGGCAGATCCAGAAATGATTGAGCGCAATCGCAACGAAGACAAAATGTCCCGCATGGTGGTGGACTTGAACAAACGACTTTCTAAAATCATGGAGGGTGGTGGCAAGGCGCGTCAAGAAAAAGAACGAGAGAAGGGAAAGATGACAGCCAGAGAGCGCATTGCTTACTTGTTGGACGAAAACAAACCCCAAATTGAAATTGGCGCATTTGCGGGTGATGGGATGTACGCTGAACATGGCGGATGCCCGAGTGCCGGTGTGATTGTGGTGATGGGATTTATCAAAGGGAAGCAGTGCTTGGTGGTGGCCAATGATGCCACAGTTAAGGCGGGTGCTTGGTTCCCCATTACAGGAAAGAAAAATCTTAGAGCCCAAGAAATAGCTTTGGAAAATCATTTGCCCATTGTGTATTTGGTGGACAGTGCTGGGGTTTATCTCCCTTTGCAGGATGAGATATTTCCGGACAAGGAACATTTTGGAAGAATTTTTAGAAACAACGCCAAGCTCAGCGCGCAAGGGACGGTGCAAATTGCGGCCATCATGGGATCTTGTGTGGCTGGTGGTGCTTACTTGCCCATCATGAGTGATGAGAGTTTGATTGTAGATAAGACGGGAACCATCTTTTTAGCAGGTTCTTATTTGGTAAAGGCTGCCATCGGCGAGGACATCGACAATGAAACTTTGGGTGGCGCGTCGACGCACTGTGAAATCAGCGGAGTAACCGATTACAAAGCCAAGGATGATGCCGATGCGCTGGATAAAATAAAATCTTTGATTTCAAAAATTGGCGAACAAAAAAACACAGCTGGTTTTGATCGCATCGAAGCCGTATTGCCCAAGCGTGCAGCAAAAGAGTTGTATGAAATTCTTCCAGAAGATCGCGTGAAACCTTATGATGTGCGACACATCATCGAATGTTTAGTGGATGACAGTGAATATACTGAGTTCAAAGAGGATTACGGAAAAACCATTGTCTGCGCATACGCCAGAGTAGATGGTTGGGCAGTGGGCCTTGTCGCCAATCAGCGTTTGGTGGTGAAATCCAAAAAGGATGGAATGCAATTGGGTGGAGTGATTTTCTCCGATAGTGCGGACAAAGCCGCTCGTTTTATCATGAATTGCAACCAAAAAAATATCCCGTTGATCTTCTTTCAAGACGTTACTGGATTTATGGTGGGCTCTCGCTCAGAACATGGAGGCATCATCAAAGATGGCGCTAAAATGGTCAATGCGCAAGCCAACAGCGTGGTTCCTAAATTTACGGTTGTGACCGGTAACAGCTATGGCGCAGGAAACTACGCCATGTGCGGCAAAGCCTATGATCCCCGATTGATTGTGGGGTGGCCCACAGCTCAAGTGGCTGTGATGGGTGGCGCACAAGCCGCCAAGGTATTGATGCAAATAGAAACGGCAACCAGAAAGGCCAAAGGGCAAATTTTGGGCGAAGCGGAGGAGAAAGAATTGTTTGACAAAATCAAAAACCGATACGATGAACAAACCACACCTTATTATGCGGCTTCGCGCTTGTGGTTGGATGCCGTGATTGATCCTGTGGATACACGCAAGTGGATCAGTATGGGTATTTCAGCGGCATCATTGGCACCCGAAACGCCTGCCTACCGCACGGGGGTCATCCAAGTGTAATTTATTGAGACAATGAACTGGAATCTTTATCGCAACGCATGGTTGGCAGGATGGAACCAACGTCCGCTGATCTATATTTTGGTTGGCGCTGCATTGATTCGAATATGGGCTGCTTTTGGTTCGCCAGGTTATCTGATGACCGACGATCATTTTTTGACGGTTGAAGTCACTGCATCCTGGGCGGTTGGTGAAAATAATGGCGATTGGATTCCAGGTTGGGGCAATAACAATACAGAAGTTGAGGGCTTTAGTTTTTTGTATCCGGGAATTTGTTTTGCTTTTTATAAAATGATGCATGCATTGGATGTGCATGACCCACAAGTGCAGCAACTCATTTTTAGATTGCTTCATGGGTTGTGGTCATTGCTTACCGTGTATTACGTTTTTAAACTAGCAGAACGTTTGGGAAGTAAACAGGTTGCGGTGACTGCAGGATTGCTGATGGCTTTTTTGGGGGTGATGCCATTGTACGTGGTGCGCAATTTGGTGGAGTGGGTAGGACATCCATTCATTATTGGCGGTTTGTACTACCTCAGTTTTTCTTCTTGGCGTAAGTGGTTTTTGGGTGCGATGTTTTTGGGTCTTGCCGTCGGCATTCGATATCAAAATGCATGGATTCCCATTGGTTGGGGCATCGCCTATGTGTTGATTAAGCAGTGGAAGGTGGTTTTCTTTACAACTGGGATTTCTTTTTTATTTTTCTTTCTCTCCCAAATCGATGATGTTGTTCTCTGGGGAGGGAAACCGTTTCAACATGTTTCAGGATACTTGTCTTACAACGCGACCCACTCACAGGATTATCCGGGATCTCCCTTGACATACTTGTCCTGGATCAGTTATTTTATTTTTCCGCCGGTGAGTTTGTTTTTGCTCTGGGGCACCGTTGTTCCTTTCTTCAAAAAAAGATTGGGGATCATCGTGGCCAATCCCATGATCTGGGGATTGACCGGTGCGGTATTGTGTTTTGAAGTTTTTCATTTGCTTTATCCCAATCGGCAAGAACGATTTTTATTTCCCATTTTGCCAGCCTTTTTGGTTTTGGGAGCATGGGGATACCATGCCTGGATAGAAGCCAAGGGGATTCAAAACCGCCGATGGATCAAGAATAGTTGGAAATTCTTTTGGATTATCAATATTCTGACCTTGATTGTAACCGCCAATATATACCCCAAAAGGGCCAGGGTTGAAAGTATGTACGCGCTCTTCAAAAGAGGAGACGCTACCAATTTTGTTCAAGATTTTAAACACAAAGAAAGCAATCCTTTGTCACCCAAATTTTATGCGGGAATTTGGTCGGAGTATTATGAATTGTCCAAGAAAGACGATTTAAAAGCCCTGGTGGAAAGTTTCGATGATATAGAGCGCAAGTACCACAATCAATTGCATGATCGGCAATATCCCAATTATGTATTGTTTTTTCAAAATACGCAATTGGAAGAGCGGGTAGCGGCATGGAAGAAATTCTATCCACATCTTAGGTATTGTGAAACCATCGAACCTGGTTTTTTTGATAGGATGCTTCATCAATTGAATCCTGTAAACAGCTTGGAAACCGTGATCATTTATCACATTCCAAAGGAGGACATCAAAGATTTTTGATGTAATATCCTTTGGGATTATCCAATACAGAACGAAGCAAGTAGGGGGTCATTTCAGAGCTCGCAATGGGATGAATGAGATCCTCTAATTCCTCGATGTTTTGGATGGATTGATCTTGATCTACAAATGCCAATCCTTTGAGTTCTCCTTTCTGAACCCAAACCAATGATTTCATATCGCTCTTGGGACCCTTGCCCACGATGAGGTATGATGGTTCTTGGGCAATTCGGGTTTCCAAAGCCAAAGTTAGATTTTGATTGTGTGATTCGATTTCAATGGGCAGCGCTTCACCTTGGTAGGCATGCAATCCAATCCATCGACCTTGAATATTAAAATCCTCTTTGAGTTCATTGAGCCACTTGTAGGCGGCCTTCATGGAGGGAAATGATTTCAGTGATTTTGCTGCCTTTCCCCGCGAAACTTGCAATCTTAGAATTCCTTTTTGGTCAACAAAAGAAATCAAATGGTAAGCATAGGCTTTCCGCTTTTGCGCCCGATTGTATTTGGGGAAGTGTTGTCTAATGGCGGCATCTTCCATCAATTGAGCCACCAACTCACAGCCACTTAGTTTGAATTCGATGTGTGCGATTTCTTGCAAAAAATGTTGTTGTCTTTCTCCCCCGTCAGGTTGGAAATGAGAGCGGACTCTTTTTTTTATGTTGTTGGATTTACCAATATAAATGGGAACCCCTTTGGCATCCTTGAAAAAGTATATTCCTGGTGCATTGGGCAGTGCTTCAAATTCTTCGTTGGGAATGTGATTCGGAAGAAACGCATCTGCGCTGCCGTGTTCTAACATTTCATTGATCAAATCAAAACCATGCTCTTCGATGCAGTGATCAAATAAAATAGCAGTAGCTTGGGCATCACCCATGGCGCGGTGAGCCGCTTGATTGGGAATATTAAAGAATTCACACATGGAACTCAATCCATATTTGCGGTGTCCGGGAAATGATTTCTTAGCTAATCTAACCGTACACAACTTCTTGGGCTTCCACTGTATTCCCAAAGCATCAAATTCAGCTTTGATAAAACCAAAATCAAAGTTGACGTTGTGAGCCACAAAAACGGCGTCCTTCAAAAAATCGTAAATCTCATCCGCGACATCTTCAAAGCTGGGTGCATGTCTGAGCATGCCATCGTTGATGCCTGTCAAAGACACAATAAATGGTGGGATCTTTTTGTCAGGATTGATCAATGTTTCATAACGATCAATCACCTTTTCTCCATCATGCAAACAAATGGCAATCTCGATAATCGTCCGCTCACCAGGAGCTGTGCCCAATGTCTCTATGTCCGTGATTGCAAATCGCATTTGTATTAACTTTCCGGTCGCAAATAGAAGCATGAACGACAATGAAAACAAGACTGCTAACGTTAATGTTGATAATAAGCGCTTTTTGTGGAAAGGCGCAAGATGAGGAGGAATATCGTGGTTTTAGTGTGGGATTCAGATTGGGAACTTATCTGGCTTCCAAGAATACTGCAAATTTTTACAATGGTTCTGGATTTTACCAAACGGGCGTGAACTATGCCGGTGTCAGCGCATACACCATTGAAGATCGTTTGAACCTTACCCCACAGCAAATCAGTCAAATCAACAATTATTACAATTCCAGCAACTTTCAAATTCCATACGATTCAAGTCCGATGAATATGCGTTATAATCCTGCATTTTCCGTGGGTTTGGATTTCCGGTATCGGTTGAATCGATTTGCCTCCTATATCCTGCAAATTCAAACCACCAAGTTGGTTGCTTCCGATCAATTTACAGTACAATTTATTGGAACACCTCAGCAAATCAACGCACAGAATGATATTCGTCTTTTTAGTATAACAGGCAGCGAACAGCGATTTCAAATGGCCTTGGGTTATCGCCAAGGCTGGGAGGTGAATGAGTTGATTGACTTTTTTATTCAGCCGGGGATTACTTTTTCTGGAGTAAAAGTGAACAACAACCAAATCCATATCGCGGATCAAAATTTGGATTTATTCATTGGCGCCTACAATCCCCAACAGCTTCAAAATTATACACCCCAAACCAGAACCGGCTTTGGCGGTGGCTTTGGAACAGGTTTCGAATTTGAATTGGGCAATGGTCATTCTTTTGATTTGGGATTTTATACCTACCGCGAGAAGATGAAATTATGGGAAAGAGAGTTCGTAGGATGGAATAAAAGTTTAACTGCAACTTTCTATTATTAGTGGTTTGTTAAAAGATTAATTCATAACTTCACCTCATGAAAAAACACACCCTATTTACATGTTTTTTCTCTTTGGTGACTTTTGGAATTTGGGCTCAAAATTCCAAGGTTAAATTCCAATTGTTTGGACATATCCAATACAATTTGGATCAGATCAATACCGAGAGAAATTCCTATTTTTCAACTGGTGAGCAAGATTTGTTTGTTACCTCTCAAATTCACGAAAGAATTACTTTTTTGGGTGAGACAGTGGTCAAGTATGATGCAGCCACTTCAGCAAAATTTGCCCCTTCTATCGAGCGTGCCCAAATTAAATTTGATTTGAATAATCATCATAGTATCATCTTCGGTAAGATGCATACACCCTTAAATTATTGGAATGATGTCTTTCACCATGGCCGTTTGTTTTTCCCAACCATCGATCGCCCCAACGCATTAAATACATTGGTACCCTTGCATACTTTGGGTATCAGAATGCAGGGCCAAAACATGGGTGATTTGAATTTTGGTTATGATGTAGTTGTCGGAAATGGAATCAGTTCTACAGACGTGTATGATGCCAATACCAACAAAGCGGTGGCTGTTGGAATGCACATCAAACCCATGGAAGGGGTGCGTTTGAGTACGTCTTATTACAATGATTATCTCCCAACAAACAAGCCGGGTGTTCACAGTGGACATTCCGGAATAGTGTCTGCCTACAAGGGTGCATTAAACTTTGAAATGTATAGCGCTTCGGTGGCTGCATTCATGAGTAAGTGGGAATTTTTAAATGAATTTGGATACAACACAACCACCACAGATTCCCTGGGTGTTGCACACAACTTGACCAATTTCACATACTTGGGTGTTCGTGTCAACGACAATGTTACCCCTTATTATGTCATTGATTTGACCAATATGTCTGACAAGGATTTACATACTACGGCAACTGATGCTTATAAAATGGCTGTGGGTTGTCGTTATGAGTTCAATGAACGTTGCATTGTCAAAGCGCAGATCGAGCAATTTAGATCAGGCATGGGGCACCAACATGAAAGTCATGTTCCGAGATATGATTTTAAATTTCAATTGGCTTATGGATTTTAAAAAAAACATCATTCAAATACTGGGCATACTGGTTTTTGTGATATTCAGTGCCGGAGTAATGGGACAATCATTGGTCGTGATTGGAAATGAGATCGGCATGAAGGAGATGAAATCCAGTTACCTCAAGGAGGTGTATCAAGCCAAATATACCTTTTGGTCCAACAAGAAAAATATTCAGGTTGCTTTGCCGGGAACCCAATCTCAAGATGCGGTATTTGTGTACAACACGGTCTATGGCAAATCAATCAAAGAGGTTCAAAAGTTTTGGTTGAGCATTGTTTTTCAAGGACGATCCAAATCGCCCAATTTCTTTGATAATCCAAAGGAGATGATAGAATTTGTTCAAAGAACTCCCGGTGCCATCGGATTGTTGAAATCGGATGATGGTGTTCCCAAGAATCTGTTGATCAAATTGATTCCTTGATGCGCTTCCGCTCCAGTATTTTTTCGCAAGTATGGCTGCCATACTCCATCATCATTGTGTTACTCATTGGTGTATTGGCTTTTTATTACCCCAATAAACAGCGGCAGATTTTAAGTGAATACAAGCGGCATGAGTTAAACCAGTTGGTTTCTACACTCTGCAATAGTGTTGAACTTTCTTTGGCCAAAGATGATTTTGGATCGCTTCAAAAAACCATACAATTGGTTTCCCAGACCGATCAATTGAGTGTCGTGGGTCTGGTTTTGGTTGATGGAAACAACAAACCTATTTCGGAAGTTGTGCTTCCAGATACCATGCAATATGATCTGGTGATTCAAGATACACTGCGTTATCTATCCGCAGAAAAATCATTTTCAGTCAATGATGTCAATGGTCGGGTTTTTATTTCGATTTCCAAAGCCAAGATGAATGCAGATGTTAGCAATATCAATCGTCCCATATTTCTATTCCTGACTTTTATTGCTGCAGTGATCATGATTTTGGTTTATTTCTTGGCCAATATGATTTCAACCCCCATTTCTCGCGTTACAGCCTTTGCGGAATCTTTGGCTCAAGGGGATTATTCCAACAGAATTGATGAAGATTATTATCAAGCCAAAGAGTTGAATCAACTTCAGCTTTCACTTCATCAACTGGCGGAAACTTTGGATTTTCAGCGAATAGAAAATGAAAAGTTGACCACCGGCTTGGAAGAAGAGCTCAAGATTCGTTCATCCAAGTTGCTGGATGCAATGGAAGAGTTAAACAAATTGTCTCTGGTAGCCAAGAAAACGTCCAATGCCGTAATCATTACAGACCAAGACAAACGGATTCAATGGATCAACCAAAGCGCGGAGACCATTACGGGTTATACCTTGGAAGAATTGGTGGGGAAAACGCCCCGTATTTTTCAAAATGAAAGATCCAATCAAGCAGAATTGGCGCGAATTGGTCATTTGCTCAAAATGAAAGAACCGGTTTGGGCGGAACTTCTAAATCAAGCCAAAGACGGCAGAGAGTATTGGGTGTCTTTGAATATTGTTCCGATTAAAAATGAAAAGGGAGAACATACCGGTTTTTTGGCGGTTGAGACCGATGTGACGGAAAGGAAAAATTTGGAATTGCAACGTGAAATTTATGTCAAGCAATTGGAGGATTCAAGAGCTGAAATCAATGCAATCAATGCCGGCTTAGAACAAATCGTAGCAGAGAAGACCAAACACATTTCCAGTTTGGCGCTGTTCCCCGAACAAAATCCCAATCCTGTTTTTGAATTGCTGTTAGAAGAGGAAAAGGTCCGCTATTTCAATCCAGCCGCAAGAGCAACTTTTGGAAATATAGCCGAAATGACTTTGCAAGAGTTCTGTCAGATTCTTCACTTGGATTTGCATGATATCCATGTGGATGAAAAAGTTGAATTTGAATTCAATGGTTTGGTATTTGAAAGAAATATATTTCTGTTGGAGAATGGCAATGTCCTGCGTGGTTATTTGCACAACATCACTTTACGAAAACGCAATGAAATGGAATTGTCCCGTTTGATTGATCAATTGAAAGTGGCAGAGCAAGACTTGACGCAAAAAACCATTGAATTGGAAAAATCATTGGAAGATTTGAAAATAGCCCAATCTGAAATCATTAGCAAAGAACGATTGTCTACATTGGGAATGTTGATTGCCGGAATCGCCCATGAAATCAATACGCCATTGGGATCCATCAAGGCCTCAGGTGAAAACATGAAGCACCTTTTTAATGAGGGCATCATGAAGTTGATTTCAACCATGAAGATGGATGACTTGAAACAAAGCATCACGTTGTATGAGCAAACACAAATGCTTCATTTTTCTACCGCTGAGGAACGCGAATATTTGCAGCGCATGATGGATAGATTGTCCATGATTGATGATACCTCCAAGAAACGAAAATTTGCTCGCTCATTGGTACAAATGGGTATACTCACGCCCAATGATGTCGTGATGCGCATATTGCAAGAACCCAATGCGCAAGAAATTTTGCAATTGAGTTTAAATTTTGTGCTCATCCAACGTTCCATCAATACCACCACAGCCTCTTCTGAGCAAGGCAGCAAAGTGGTGAAAGCGCTCAATAGTTTTGCTCATGGTAATTTGAATGCGCAAAAATCACATTTCAACCTCAAAGAAAATGTGGAAACGGTTTTGACCATCATGTGGAACAAAATCAAACAGGGCAGTCATGTGGTGAACCACATACCGGATGATGTCACCTGTTTTGGCTTACCCGATGAGATGTCACAAGTATGGACCAATTTGGTGAATAATGCACTTCAAGCGGCCAATAACAAGTGCGATATTGCGTTTGAATACCACCAAGTCCAGGGCGCTCATGTTATTGAGGTTTCCAACAATGGACCTCAGATCCCGGCGGAAATTATTGACAAGATATTTGAGCCATTCTTCACCACCAAGGCAAGGGGAGAAGGAACGGGACTGGGATTGAACATCGTTCGAAAAATAATTGAAAAACAAGGCGGCACAATTTCTTGCTCAAGTGAAGCGTGTGTAACCAAATTTACTGTAACATTACCCATCAAATTAGAAGAATGAATACCGCAATCTTAGCTGTTGATGACGATATCTTGGTGTTGAACTCCCTGAGAATCCAACTGGAAAGGAAGTTTGGCAATGATTACGTTTTGGAATTTGCTCAGAATGTAGACGAGGCCATTGGGGTTATTCAAGATCTAAGATCGGATCAAATAGAGTTGATTGTCATCATCTCAGATTGGATCATGCCCGGTAAAAATGGAGACGCTTTGGCGCAATATGTCAAGCAATTGAATCCTGCGATTAAAGTTGTTGTGCTTTCGGGTCAACTGCAAGAGTCCTTGGCACTACAGATGATTGAATCACAAGAAATCGATTCCATTGTGACCAAACCTTGGTCAGAAGATCATTTGATTGGCATTATTGAACAAGCCATTATTTCCAAGCATACATGAGTCAGTCATTTTCAATATTGTTGGTGGATGATGATGCTTTTATTTTGGAGGTTCTACGAATTCAATTGGAAAGGATTTTACCTGATAATGTAGTGGTGGAGCGAGCATCCAGCGGAGAAGAAGGGCTCGCTTTGGTAGCAGAACTAACCCACAGCAAAGAAACCCCTTTGGCTTTGATTGTTTCGGATTATTTAATGCCCGGTATCTTGGGTTCTGATTTTTTAATACAAGCGCACGCGATCAATCCCAGAGCCAAAAAAATGATGTTGACGGGTCAAGCGGAAGTTGAAAATGTGCTCAAAGTATTGCATCACATGGAGTTGTTTAGATATGTGGGTAAACCTTGGGAACCAGAAATGATGAATCTTGCTGTACTCGATGCAGTTCAACAATTCACTGAGGATTACTCGCTTCGTCATCGCCTGTAGTTCATTTCTTTTCTCTTACTTTTAACCCATGAAAAAATGGGTCTCAATGGCTGCTTTGGGAGTAGCACTATTTTCAAGTTGTTACAATAAATCTCGGCTATCACAACTGGACCACGGTCCTTGGGAGTATGTACAAGTTGCGGTTGATACAACCGCGATTACTTCCTATGAAGAATATGATGAAGAGATGGATTGGGATTTTACCCCTCGCTTGGTTATTGGTATTACTGTCGACCAAATGCGCTATGATTATCTCACACGATACAATCAAGATTTTTTCATGGAGCCGGGTGGTTTTCAGCGTTTGATCCACGAAGGGGTTTCCATTTCTAATACCCATTACAACTACGTTCCAACTTATACAGGTCCGGGTCATGCCAGTATTTTTACGGGTACCACGCCGGCTTATCACGGAATTATCGCCAATGATTGGTACGACAAAAAGAGAAATGCGTTGCAATATTGTGCAAAGGACACCAATGTGGTAGGCGTAGGAACCCAAAGTGAAGCCGGCAAAATGTCGCCGGTGTTTTTAAGGACAACGACCTTGGGTGATGAAATTAAATTGGCTGATGCCCAATCCAAAGTAATTGGAATAAGTCTAAAAGATCGCGGTGCTATTTTACCTGCAGGACGCTCTGCCGATGCTGCTTATTGGTATATCGGGGGACAAGAGGATGTTTGGGCCACTTCATCTTGGTATGGGATGACAGAACTTCCCCAATGGGTCAAGGATTTCAATGCCAAAGAAAGAGGAAAATATTACCTCAACCAAACCTGGGATCCCTTGTATCCCGATTCCATTTACAATGAAAGTTTGGCAGATAATAATCCTTATGAATTGCCTTTCAAGGGTGCCATTCGCCCTGTATTTCCTTACAATTTGTCTGAATTGGCAAAAACCAATGGACAGTTTGATTTGATGAAAGCCAATCCTTTTGGCAACACCATGACCAAGGAATTTGCCATCGCGGCTATTGAAGGCGAGCAGTTGGGAATGGATGATCATTTGGATATGCTTTGTTTGAGTTTTTCAGCCACTGATTATGTAGGTCATCAATTTGGTCCGCATAGTAAAGAAGCACAAGACACTTATTTGAGATTGAACCAGGATTTAAATGAGCTCATTAATTATTTGGATTCGACGATGGGTCGCAATCATTATCTGCTCTTTTTAAGTGCGGATCACGGGGCCGCAAACAATCCAGCGATGATGCAGGATCGTAAATTGGCCGCAGGTTATTTTGTGTCCGATAAGTTGGAAGAGATGGTAGAAGGCAAGCTAATCGCCAAGTATGGTGCTGGTGACTGGGTAATCAATGAGTCCAATCAAAACATTTTTTTAAACCGACCCTTGATCGAGCAAAAAAAACTAAGCATCAAAACCGTCCAACAAGAAGTGGCTGCGTGGACTTTGGAAATGGAGGGCGTGCATTCTGCCTTTACGCATGCTGAATTGTCCTACGCAATAGAGCGAGAGGGACTCTCTGAAAAAGTACAATTGGGTTTTGATCAATCCCAGTCCGGTGATGTGGTCTACATGCTCAAGTCCGGTTGGATTGAATATGGGAAGCAGGGAACTACCCACGGTTCAGGCTATGATTATGATACCCATGTTCCTTTCTTAATGTTGGGCAATACGATTAACGCTTACCCATGGCCACACCAAGAAAATGCAGATATCACGGATATCGCGGCAACGATAGCGTCGATTTTGAAAATCAACCGACCATCGGGATGCATTGGGGTTTCTGTAATTGATGAAGAATAATGTGATGATTAGATACAAAGTGCAAGGTGGGCAGCCCCACCATCGTTTTATCAATTTTGTGGCCTTATTTCCTTCCATGGGGGAGTATACCACGATTCAATTGCCGGTGTGGCGCCCAGGTAGATATGAGTTGGGGAATTTTGCGAAAAATGTTCGCGGATGGAAAGCCTATGATGCGGATACCGGTGAATTGTTGTTGTGGAAAAAGTCAACGCCACATACTTGGGTAGTGGAGAGTGATGGGGTGGATTATATCAAGGTACACTATGAATATTTTGCCGCAGAGATGAACGCCGGCTCTTCCTATTGGGATGGAGCGCAGTTATACATCAATCCGGTTAATGCGTTCTGCTTTTTATTGGACGATCCAGAAATGAATATGGATGTCCAAATCCATGTTCCCCATGATTTTGATTACGCCGGTGGTATTCCATCGGAAAGGAAACAAACAGAAAATGGCGAATCCATCTGGCGTTTGGTGGCGGCCAATATTGATCACTTGGCTGATTCTCCTTTTGTTTTTTCAAGGGATTTATCTTCTCATGATTACGACGCACATGGTCAGAAAATGCACGTTTGGATGAATGGGGAAGTGAATTTTGGTGACTTTGATTGGCGCAAAGATTTTCAAGCGTTTTCTGAATTGCAGATGTCCATGTTTGGTGATTTCCCAAGAAGTCACTACCATTTTATTTTTCAATTTGCGCCTTATTTCATTCGACATGGTGTAGAGCATGAAAATTCGACCATCATTGCCATGGGACCCAGTCAAGCTTTTAATGAACGAAAAAACTACGATTCATTTTTGGGGATTTCTTCCCATGAGTTGTTTCATGCTTGGAATGTCAAGTGCATACGCCCCAAGGACATGACGCCGTATGATTTCACCAAGCCCAATTATTCAGATACCGGTTTTATTACTGAAGGTGTAACCACCTATTACGGGGACATGATGTTGATTCGAAGTGGGGTTTGGTCAATGGCCAAGGCCAAGATTCAAATGGAAGAATTTATTGAAACCCATGCACGAAATAGAGGAAGATTGCATCAGAGTGTTACAGATAGTTCTGTGGATACGTGGGTAGATGGATACACCGCAGGAATTCCCGGTCGCAAGGTGAGCATTTACAATGAAGGAGCGATGTTGGCTTGGATGATGGATGTGGATTTATTGGTTGGAAGCCAAGGCAAGGTGAGTTTGGACGATGTCATGCGTGAGATGTACAAACGATTTGGAAAACGCGGTGTGGGCTATACCTCGGATGATTATTGGAATATCTGCAAAGAGTTGGGATTGAATCGATGGGAGTCTTATCGATATGAGTTATGCGAAGGCACAGGTGATTATTTGGCACAATTGAAATACACGTTGAAGCATCTGGGGTGGAAGTTAGAGTGGGCGAGCAGTGGAAACGTTGCGGAAGATTATTATGGTTTCTTGGTCGATGACATGGGCCGTGTAATCAACGTGGTATTTGAAGGACCAGCGGATGATGTCGGCATTGGTCAAGAAATGAGAATCACCTGCATCAATGGTCAAGATGTGCATCGCAACGCAAAGGAAATCATGCAAAAGCAAACGGGTGATTTAACCATCACAGTAGAAGACAAGTGGCGTGAATACAATGTGGAAGTACTAAGAAGAGAAAAGCCTTTCAAAAGAAAGGCTGTTCTGGTAGATATAGAAAATTCAGATCTCCGACAAATTTGGTCGGGGAGTCGATTGGGTGCTTAATTTTTCACCCAACGTTGTGTTTGGAATCGACCGTTTTGCTCCACTACGATGAAGTAAACACCGTCACTCCAATGGCTGGTATTTATCTGCCATTGGTTGGAATGTTGCTTCATGTTCTCTTTGGCGATGCAAATTCCGGTGGAATTGTAAACCGAAACCGCATCCATTTTTTCGGGGCTTTGAATGATAAATTGGTGGGTACCAGGATTGGGATAAACTTGAAATTCTCCGGTATTATTTTCTGAAATGGCCGCATTGGGGTCAACCACAAAATGTGCGGTAAATGAAATGTCTTGGTTGTCAAGCGATGTAGTAAATGCAGCGGCCAAAGTATCGACGATTGCTCCATTTTCGGTAGTCCAATGTGAGAAAAGGTATCCAGGCAAAGCCTCGGCTTCCATGTGTATCGGCACTTGGGTGTAATATATTCCAGACCAAGTGGAATCAGAAAGCAATATGGTGTTTAGGTGGATGACGCCGCTTTCCGCTGGGGTGATATTGAATACCACATTTTTCTGTGGACCACAATTCAATTGAGTTTCTACTTGCGTGCGAACGGTATTCGACTTGCACACCAATTCATTTTGAAATTGCAAATGGCGATTGTAATAGTCGTTCATCCATCCTCCCACATTCCATGGATCTCCCCAACGCTGAAACTCATTGGGCATTTCAGGTGTCCACAAATGGAAGAACGTATTTTCTATCGCCAACAAACGATCCGGCATATACGCTGTGTTCATTAAATCAGCATATCGATTGATGAAGTAATGGCGGTATTCAAGATTATTTAAACTTTGCCACCAAGGTCTTATAAAAGGATTCCATTCGCCATTGCCCAAAGCATGTTCCAATCCGTTGGTGTTGCAATCGGTCCAGCCATTGGGTTGCAAACTCAATTCCAAGTCGATGGTCGCAAAACGCCAACGGTATTGGGTACTGTCGCTTCGGTATATTTTGATATTGTTCCAGGGCCAATCGGTATTGCCCATCCATGTTTCACCAATCACATAATCCGTGAGATATTCCATATCATACAACTGATCCATTTGATTGAGGTAGTCGGCGCTATTGGGGTCAAGTGACCAAATCTGGTTGTAGGTATTCCAGTAATTGTTTACGTCACCTGCCGTGGCTCTCAATACGGAACCATACCAATAACTCATGGTTAAGATATCCATACTGGACTTGCTCCCCCCGTCTTGTTCTTTGAAATACTCTTCATCCAATTTTTCTCTCATCTCATAAAGTCCCCAATATTGTCCATTGATGTAAACCGATGCGGGTCGCATGGTTGAATAATACCCATTACTTTCTCCGACCATCATGGTGGTTTGCGCTGCATCTTTGTATGGAAGGTTTAAATATTGATTGCTTCCATTTCTAAAATACAATTTGCTGTATTTGGCGCGATTGGGTTGCTGTGGAATGAGCGGCAGTAAAACGGGGCTTTCATCAAAGATTCCTTTGGCCATCTCTAAACGAAAAGAGGTTTGTGGATTGGATCTTGAGCCACCGGCACCGCCATCCACTTGCATGGCCACTTCACGGTCAAAGACAAAATTGTGATTGAGCGTAGAGTCAAAGTATTCCATTTGCGCATACCGTTCTCCATCCAACCACCAGTTGGTGAAAATTCCATTATCACCATACAGATGTTCAGGGCTGGTGGTAATAGAAACAATGGGAGTGGAATGATTGATGTTGATCAAATAGGTCCCACTGGTGATTTCACTGGGCATCATGCCTGAGATGAATGCGCGTGCTCTGATTACGGTTCCTTGAAAAACCAAAATGGGCGCGCTGTTATACAACGTGGATCCCAATGTGGGTTCACTTCCATCTGTGGTATAATGTATTTCAGCAAGTGGCGTGTTGAGGTCTTGTATCATGACTTGTTGTAAGGAACTGTACACACCAGATGGTATGCTGAGCAATGGAGCGATGGCCTGACCACTGATGGCTTGTGCGCCTTCATTGGAAGCCCATGGTGATGCGGTGTCCAAAAGCTGTGCAGAACCTGTTGCGTTAGGTAACAACCCGATAGTGTAGTCGTGTTCCGTTACATTCAATGTCAATTGACTAATTAAAGCTTGATTGGGGGAATAGAGATAAATGGTCTCTCCGCTGTTGCTGCTGGTGAATTGGGTGTGAAAATATTGACCCTCATTGCCTACAAAAAAGTTGGTCATCTCAGCCAAAGTAACTTGACGCATGGACATGTTGAAATAGGTGTACAAAGTGGGATCAGTTGAGGCCACATCAAATTCAATTTGAGAAATGGGTCCTGCGCTAAGGCCTGCATTGGTCAATTCATCTGCCGTAATCAACATTTGATGCCTTGCTGCCCAATACCAGTTTCCATAAGGGGCAGGGTAGTCCGTGGTTCCATTGACGTAATCATTGGTTCCAATGGTTTGACCATTGATCCGCAAAACGGGTCGTGTGTTGTGCACCTCGCCTGAGGCCGCCTGACAAATGCCATCACCACCATCTTGAAAGGCTGCAACTGTAGAATTATAGCTGGTATAGGTTTGATTGAAAATCGAATTGACCGTATAACCAGTGTTGCTGTATGAGCAGGTGTTGATGATCAAGTTGGATGTTCCATCCCAAACAAATGCGTTGTCTAAATTGTGGGTGTTCCAACCATTTTGAGGAACAAAATCATTGATGCTTAATACGTCTTGAAAGGGATTGGAATATTGTCGGTTTTTGCCGCTTAGAAATACCACCAAATACTCGTTGGGTTGAATCCAATAGTGATTGAAAGTAAATGCATTTTGTACTCCCGCACTATCATTGAGCATGTATCCATATAGATCAATTGAATCGTTGCTTGTATTCAAAATCTCCACCCAATCCGAGGCTTCTGCATCCTCATCATAGACCAAAGAGAAATTGCGATTGGTTCCTTCGTTGAGAATCAATTGACCTTTGGTACTGAACGCGACAATGGCAAAAAGAAAAATACCCAATATTGTTTTCATTGGACGAATATAATTCCAATTGTACTAAGCCTTAATACTAAAGCTGCGATCCTTGAAATATGAATCGCAAATACTTCTCATATAACCTTTGGACCTTGGTGTTAGCTACATATATCGCAAAGTGCGCTAAGTAGTCGCAATGTTCGCAAAGTATATGAATGAATGGAGGAGTGACACGCTTAGCGTCCTTTGCGCAACCTTTGCGTTAACTGCAGAGATTGCCAAGATCTCCATGAATCCACATACCCATTGTGAACAACTAATTTTTAGGCCCGTTGAAATTTTATCTTTTTTTATTTGTTTTGAAAACAGGAAAGATTTGTGTAATTTTATCTCGTTTAGGAAATGAAAAATTGGTTCACAGCAATAGGAGGTATGTCTTTAGCGGCAGCAGTGTTCATCGGGGGAACCGCGATGAAAGCACCGGATACTGATCCGATTAAAAATAATTCTATCACAGTGGCAGATTCATTGGTCGATACTACAGCTTTGGTTTGGGGGATTGATTTGTCTCACCATCAACGCAATGTAGATTGGGATCAAATTGCATGTGAAAATCCACACTTCATTTTCTTTAAAGCCACTGAAGGAGCAACCCACACAGATAAAATGTACCACAAGTACAAATTTGAAGCAGCAGAACGTGGAATCAAAGTAGGCTCTTATCACTTCTTTTCGTACACTACTTCAGGAAAGGATCAAGCGTTGCATTTTTTGAAAACTGCCCATATTCAAAAAGGGGATTTGCCTCCGGTATTGGATGTTGAGTTTAAAAAGGAAATGCCCAACTCCGCTTGGATCTCCAAGAATGTGCAGGAATGGGTTCGCATCGTAGAAGATTCTATTGGTGTAAAACCAATCATCTATTGCCCATGCAGAATGTACAGTCAACATTTGGAATCTGTATTGAGCGATGATTATCATTTGTGGATCGCAGACTACCGAAAAAATCCTCCTGGATGCAATTGGACTTTCTGGCAGAAAACCGATCGCCATCGTCTAAATGGCATCGCAGGAAATGTCGACTACAATGAGTTCAGAGGAAACATCCTGGATCTGCAAGAGATTTTGATTGATTAAGTTTCAATCACCCATATTAAATCAACCTTCGGGTTGATTTTTTTTTATCCCTGAATTCGGTAACCACGCAAAAATTCATCCACCAGCATTCTTTTCTTGCCTTCCAATTGTAGATCCAGCAATGCGTAGGTGCCATCAGCACAGCCCCAATGTATATAGGTTTTACCATCGGAGTGAATTTGACCGGGCAAAAGTGAAGCGTCGTTAACAACGGGAATGCCTTTGTAAATACGTAAATTTTTACCATCCAGTAATGTCCATGCGCAAGGAAAAGGGGACATTCCTCTAATAAAATCATGAACCTTTTGCAAGGGCTGATTCCACTGGATTTGCGCAATCTCTTTGGAGAGCTTGGGTGCCAAACTGGCTTCCCCCTCATCCTCGATAAGGGTATCCTGCAAAATGGGAATGACCTCACCAGCCGCAATTTTCTCGACGGTGTTGCACAAGGTTTCTGCGCCAACGTGCATCATGCGATCATGAACCTCGCCCAAGGTTTCATTCTCACCTATGGACAATCGGGTGCGCTCAATCACGGCTCCTTGATCAATGTGCTCATTGATAAAAAATGTGGTGACCCCGGTTTCCTTCTCGCCGTTGATGATGGCCCAATGAATGGGCGCTGCCCCCCTGTATTTAGGAAGAAGTGAACCGTGTAGATTGATGGTTCCCTTGCTTGGCATTTTCCAAACCACCTCGGGCAACATTCTAAATGCCACGACAACAAAAAGATCGGCATTCCATGCACTGAGCGCTTCTAAAAAAGATGGATCTCTTAGCTTTTCAGGTTGCAACAAAGGAAGATGGTGTTTGAGTGCACACTCTTTGACGGCGCTCATCGAAACCTTTTGACCACGTCCTGAAGGTTTGTCCGTAGCGGTTACAACTCCAACTACCTCAATTCCTCTTTGAAGCATCCCCTCCAAAGTGGTTACTGCAAATTGAGGCGTTCCCATGAATACAACACGCAATGATTTCATGCCACAAAGATGCAACGTTTTTAGGCTTCCTAACATTGTTCGCCTACCTTTGTGGTATGGATGAGGAAAAGAAAGAACAGCTGAGACAAAGACTAAATGAAATTCACATTTGGCCGAGTATCTATATGTATAAATTCATCTTTGAAAGAGACGATCACAAATTGGTCCAACTGAAGTTGATCTTCGGAGAAAGCGCGCAGTTTATGGTGCGCGAAAGTGCCAATGGCAAATACATGAGTTTGACCATCAAAGAAATGATGATGGACGCAGAGACGATTTTTGTTCGTTACGAACACGTAGGAAAAATAGAAGGGATAATCAGTTTGTAATATGTCACAATTAGAAATTTTAAGAAATCTGCTTTTGGTCTCTTTGTTGGCCATGCTCATTTACATTATGTACAAACGATTGATTCATTTGATGCAAAAGCAAAATACCCAAGCCAAATATCCCGCTTTGGATGCTGATTGTACCTGGGATGGAGCGATGATCTATTTGGGAGTTACAATTGAAAAGTCCATGCACATTCAAGTGCGTGTTTTGGGTGAGGGCAACCAAATGATTCAAGAAATTTATGTGGGAGAAGTGACCGCGGGACACCACAATTATGGATTGGAAACCGCGAAACTCTCAGCTGGAAAATATCACTTTGAAATCATTACACCGCACGAAAAAGCACTTCGTTTTTTTCAAGTAGCATGATCCCATTAGCCGAAAGAATGCGCCCAAGATCCTTGTCTGACTACGTCGGACAATCGGCGTTACTCGGCGAAAATGGTCCTTTGAGAAGGGCTATAGAATCGGGAAGGATTCCCAGTATGATTCTTTGGGGACCTCCTGGGGTAGGAAAAACAACACTGGCCAGTGTAATCGCAGAATGTGTTGATCGTCCTTTTAAGGCCCTTTCAGCCATTAACAGCGGGGTCAAGGAAGTGCGTGAAGTGATCGATGATGCCAAGCGGTCAGGGTTGTTTCAAAAATCAACCATTCTTTTTATTGATGAAATCCATCGTTTTTCCAAAAGCCAACAAGATGCCCTCTTGGGTGCTGTCGAAAAGGGTTGGATTACATTGATTGGAGCGACGACAGAAAATCCTTCTTTTGAAGTCAACTATGCATTGCTTTCGCGATGCCAAGTGTATGCGCTAGAAGCCCACACCCGTGAGGATCTGGAGTCGCTATTGGCTCGAGCCATTGCCCATGATGAAGTATTAAAATCAAAGACCATTGAAATTCAAGAAACGGAAGCTTTGATTCGACACAGCGGAGGAGATGCCAGAAAATTATTAAACGTTCTGGAGTTGGTAGTGGATTCTTTGGGTGAGGAGGTGATCATTACCAACGAGGCGGTTAATCAATGGTCATCTGCCCAAACCGCCCATTACGATAAAGATGGTGAGCAGCATTACGACATCATTTCAGCTTTTATCAAAAGCATTCGAGGAAGCGACCCGCAAGCGGCTGTTTACTATTTGGCGCGAATGATCGTTGGTGGTGAGGATCCCATGTTCATCGCCAGAAGGATGATGATATTGGCCGCGGAGGATATCGGTTTGGCCAATCCAAACGCGCTTCTGATTGCCAATGCTACCTCACAAATTGTCCATCAAGTGGGTTTCCCAGAAGCCCGAATTCCTTTGAGCCAATGTGCCATTTACTTGGCGACCTCTCCCAAAAGCAATACCGCCTACATGGCCATTGATGCTGCCATTGCCAAAGTAAAGGAAACCGGTGATTTGCCTGTACCATTGCATTTGCGAAATGCGCCAACCAAACTGATGAAAGAATTGGGGTATGGTCAAGAATACCAATATGCCCATGCTTTTCCAGGAAACTTTATTTTACAACAATATTTACCCGATGCGCTCCAAAGCGAGTATTTTTATTTGCCAGGAAACAACGCCAAAGAAATAGCCATTGACCAATGGCTCCAAGGCAAATGGGGTGATTTTAAAAATAAGAAATGAAACAAGAAGATATTCCCGTGATACAATTAAAACCTGGCAAAGAGTCTTCATTGCGCCGTTCACATCCTTGGGTGTTTTCAGGAGCAATTGCCAGTGTCAATCAAATGCCACAACCGGGACAGTGGGTGAAAGTTGTGGATGCGCAAGGTCGCTTTCTTGGCGCAGGCCATTATCATGAAGGATCTATAGCGGTGCGAATCCTGAGCTTCAAGGACGTCGAAATTGATATTGATTTTTGGATTGATCGATTATCTCGTTCGTGGAATTCAAGACAAGCTCTGCATCTAAATGAAGAAGGAAAAAATACGATTTTCAGATGGGTGCATGGCGAAGGAGATGGCTTACCCGGATTGATTATGGATGTATATGATCAAACCGTGGTGATTCAGCCCCATACCTTGGGTATGTACAATGAGGCCGCGATAATTGCGGAGGCCATCGGAAAAGTGGCACCACAAATACAAACCATATACCTCAAGCCATCTGAAAAACAAATGGAGGCGCAGGCGCAATACCTCAAAGGTTCGCCAAGCAATGCAATTGCATTTGAACATGGATTAAAGTACAACATCGATTGGGAAAGGGGGCAGAAAACGGGATTCTTTATTGACCAACGAGAAAATAGAAGATTGTTGGGTGAACTCTCCAAAGACAAAAAGGTGTTGAATACCTTTTGTTATTCAGGTGGATTTTCTTTAACCGCATTGCAAGGAGGTGCCGCTCATGTCGATAGCTTGGATAGCTCTCAACATGCGTTGGATTTGACTTTGCAAAATGTTACTCTCAATGGTTTTGATGAATCCAAGCATGCGGTGATTAAAGCAGATGCCGTGGAATATATCAAAACCGTAGGTAGCGATTATGATATCATTGTATTGGATCCCCCCGCTTTTGCCAAACACCTCAGTGCCAAACACAAGGCGGTGCAGGGTTACCGAAAAATAAATGAGGCGGCCATAAGAAAAATAAAATCGGGTGGTTTGATTTTTACTTTCTCATGTTCCCAGGCGGTTGACAAGGATACATTCAAAGGCGCGATTGTGGCTGCTGCCATTGACGCGGGTCGTCAAGTGAAAATAATACACCAATTGCATCAACCCGCCGACCATCCTATCAGTTTGTTTCATCCTGAAGGAGAATACTTAAAAGGTTTAGTACTTGAAGTTATATAATCATGAATAGAAAAAAAATTGCTGCGGGCAATTGGAAAATGAATTTCCTGCCTGCTGATGTCGACCAGTTCATCGCTGCTTTCAATCCCAATACAGATCATGCAGAGGTGATGATTGGTGCACCCTATATTTATCTTGAGCGCCTTTTGACCTTGCAGGCCAAAGGGGTTCAGATCTTGTCTCAGGATGTGAGTGTGCATGAAAAGGGAGCCTTTACAGGCGAAGTGAGTGCTGAAATGTTGAAAGCCCTCGGGGTAAATGGTGCAATTGTCGGACATAGTGAACGCCGAACCTACCACCATGAAAACGATGCGTTGATTGCTAAAAAAGTGGACGCTTGTCTAAGAGCGGATATCCTTCCTGTGTATTGCTGCGGTGAACTTCTTTCAGAGCGTGAAGCAGGCAATCAAGAAGGGGTAGTGGGTAATCAAATTCGCGAAGCCCTTTCACATCTCAGTGCAGATCAAATGAAAAAAGTGGTGATCGCCTATGAACCCGTTTGGGCCATTGGAACTGGAGTTACAGCTTCCAATGAGCAAGCAGAAGAGATGCACGCTTTTATCCGTTCAGTACTCGCTGAATTGTGGAATGCAGATATCGCCAATCAAACCAGAATTCTGTACGGAGGCAGTGTTGGTGCGGCCAACGCCGATGGCTTGTTTGCTTGTCCCAATGTGGACGGTGGATTGGTAGGTGGTGCTTCGCTTAAAGTGGCGGACTTTACTTCAATTTGTGAAAGTGCAAACGCATGAATTACACAGAGGTAAATTTTAATATTTCGCCATTGATTCCACACCGTGAAATTTTGACGGTGTATTTGGCTGATTTGGCTTTTGATAGTTTTGTCGAGACGGACAATGGTTTACAAGCCTATGTCCAATCCCAAGATTTGAATGTCGATGCGCTGAATCATGCGGTGGAAGCCGTTCGCGCCATGAACGCTACCATTGATTTTGAGATTCAAGAAATTGAACAACAAAATTGGAACGCGACATGGGAGAGTCAATTTGATCCGATCGAGGTATCTGAAATCTGTAGGGTTCGGGCTCCTTTTCATGAAGATAAAGGTCTGCCTTTTGAATTAATCATCGAGCCCAAGATGAGTTTCGGTACCGGGCATCACGCCACGACCTTTCTCATGCTCACGGAGATGTTGACGATGGATTGGACCAACCAAACCGTGTTGGACATGGGCAGTGGTACAGGGGTATTGGCTTTTCTTGCGGAAAAATCCGGCGCTGCAATCATTGACGCCATTGATATTGATGATTGGGCGTATGAGAATGCTATTGAAAATGCCGCACGAAATCAATGCCCCAAAACCCAAGTTATTTTGGGTGGGGCAGAGAAAATTCAAAGAACCTATGATACCATCATCGCCAATATCAATCGCAATATTTTGGTCAAGGATGGTGGGGTTTACGCTGCCCACATGCCTTCAGGAGGACACTTGTTGCTGAGTGGTTTTTATCAAGAGGACCAAGACATACTTCTGACGGCTTTTGCTGGGTTTGAATTGAGCAATGTTCGGGTGAAAGAGGGTTGGTGTATGTTACATTTAATCAAAAAATAACATGAGATGTTTTCGCTACTTGATTTGGATTTTCATGGTTCCCATGGCCTCCGCGCAAGTGCCGGATTGGGGAAGTGTTTTTCCCCAAAATGAAGTAACGAAAATTTATCTCAACCTACCTGAAGATTCATTGAATCTCATGCTGTCGGATGCCTACCTTGGAAATGGCGTTGAGTTCAGTGCATCTTTTCGTTACGTTTCCAACGGTTTGATTGATACAGTTCAGGTGGTGGGTATACGTACCCGCGGAAACACTTCCCTTCAAGCTGGAAAGAAATCCTTTAAAATTGATTTTAATGTGCCCAATGGCACAGGAAAATGGCAGGGCATAAGGGAACTCAACCTCAATGGGAACCACAATGATCCGTCTTTGCTGCGTGCAAAATTGACTTGGGATATATATCGACGATATGATCTACCCGGATCGCGGGTTTCATATACTGAGCTTTACATCAATGAGGAGTACAAGGGTTTGTACATCAATGTGGAGTTTATTGATGATCTTTTTACCAAGCGATATTTTGATGAACCTACCGGAAACCGCTGGAAATGCTTGTATCCCGCAACATTGGAATACTTGGGACCAAACGGTTCCAATTATCAAGTCAATACGGGTTGGGGAACCCCCATTTATGAGTTGGAAAACAATACTCAACTCAACGATTATCAACCTTTGGCAGATTTGGTTGATGTTCTGAACAACGAACCTGCATCTACTTTCCCGTGTGCGCTACGCAAGATTTTTAATGTGGATCGCTATCTGCAATATCTCGCCATTGATGTGATGACGGGCAATTGGGATGGCGCCAATTTCAATAAAAACAATTTCTATTTGTTTCAAAACGATAAAACCCATCGCTTGGAATTCATTCCTTATGATACCGACAATACCTGGGGCATCGATTGGTTTAATATCAACTGGGCAACCCACAACATCTACAATTGGGATGGAGACAACAATCTCATTTTGTACAACCGTATGATGAGCATCCCAGAGTTTAAATCGTTGTTTTCCTTTTATATCGATGAGATTGCGGGATATTTGACTTCCAATTCGTTTGTGATTTATGCCCAGGCTTTGCAAGATTTAATCACTCCTTCCGCGTTGAGCGATACCTACCGAACTTTGGACTATGGTTTTGACGATGCTGCTTTTTTGGATGCGTTAACCACGGCCTGGGGCGGTCATGTGACTTCGGGTCTACTACCATACGCCAACATAAGGTCCAATAGTGCGATTCAGCAATCCTCCAATGGCACTGCACCAACCCAGCCTCACTCATTTCGATGGGAGGTAAATCAAGACTCGGTAAGGATTCAATTCTTGGCTCCGCAAAATATCAATGGTTTGGCTTATCGCGTTTTGAACGAACCCAACTGGAATGTGATAGTGGCATCAGAAATTCATGATGGATTGTGGGACAACGTGTACAGCGCAGTGGTGCCTTTGAATGGATATACAGGTTCTTGGGAATGGCAATTGTCTCTGTCAGGAGTAATCGATTCCCCCTGCCAAACGTTTTGGTCACATTTTGGTTTTGCAGATTTGGGAGTGAAAATCAATGAACTTGCTCCTTCAGGAACTTCCAATGCGGTTGACGAATCGGGTATTCAAGAGGATTGGTGTGAGTTGTATAAAATTCCAGGAAGCACTTTCAATTGGAACAATGTATGGATTACTGATGATCCGCAAGATGCCAATAAATGGAAACTGAAGAATGTTTCTTCAAGTATCGGTCCTTTCTTTTTGTTGTGGGCAGATGACCAACCCGAAGAAGGTTTCCGTCATTTGAGTTTTAAATTGAATAATCAATCGGAGTTTTTGGGTATTTCATTTTTGGACAATGGCGAATTTCATTGGCTCGATTCAACCTCATATGCCGATGTTCCTTTGCAACATTCCTGGGGAAAAGCGGAAGATGGAGTTGGTCCTTGGGTAGATTTTTCATTGAGTACACCCAATATTTCCAATGTGGTTTTAAGTGTGAATGAATGGTCAGAGCGGAATACAATGGCTTATCCCAATCCTGCCCACGATTTATTGAATTTTAAATATGCCCAATCTGCTAAAGTCATGGACATGATGGGCCATTTGGTGATGCAAACCCAAGGCGCGTCTTCGCTTCATGTCGAAACTTTGTCTCCGGGCATATACATTTTAAACTTGGATGGGGCTTTTGTGGTTTTTGAGAAGCGCTGACCGATTGCGTTAAAATTCAATTCTTTTTACGATGTTCAAGCGAAGCGACTTATTTTTCGGTCATGAAAAAATTATGCTTCGCAATTGCTCTTGCGGCTTATTCATTTGCCGGTTGGGGACAGACCCATCAAGTAGGCAATACAACGCTAACCGAATCCAATCTGGTAACGGGTGTAAATGTTCCTTGGGAAATTCTTTGGGGAGCAGATGATTTTATTTGGTGCACATTACGCTCTGGAAAAGTCTTACACATCGATCCCAATACAGGCAACTATACAGAGCTTCTAACCAAAACCGTTCCTTACAACGGTGGGAGTGAACCTGGAATGTTGGGTATGGTTTTGCATCCAGACTTTTTAAACACCCCCAAAGTTTTTGTGGTTTACAATTACAACCAAGGCAATGCAATCAAAGAGCGTTTGTCTTCTTTTGATTTTGATGGAATAGCGCTTATCAATGAAACGGTTCTTATTGATGGAATCGGGGGCAATGCCATTCACAATGGTTCACGCTTGTTAATCACGCCAGATCAAAAATTGATGATGACAACCGGCGATACCGGTGATGGTGGGGTAAGTAGCCAAGATTTAACTTCCTTGAATGGTAAAATCTTACGCATCAATTTGGACGGATCTATTCCCAGCGACAATCCAGATCCTGCTTCTTACGTGTACAGTTTTGGACATCGCAATGGTCAAGGGCTTTGTATCGGTCCCAATGGTTTGATCTATGAAAGTGAACACGGTCAAAACAACAGCGACGAATTAAACTTGGTTGAACCCAATAGAAATTACGGTTGGCCTACTGTTCAAGGTGCTTGTAATACAACGGCAGAACAAACCTATTGTACCGCAAACAATGTGCGTGAACCCCTCTTGGAGTGGTCGCCTTGCCGCGCTGTATGTGGGTTAGAATATTATACTCATCCCGCAATTCCAGAATGGCAGAATACCATTTTGATGGCGGTCTTGGGTGGTTTAAATAGCAACTACGAACGTTTGTCGGTGATCCATCCAAGCGCGGATGGTTTGTCTGCTACTTGCACAGATAGCGAGGATACATACTTCCAATCCTTCAATCAACGAATCCGCGATTTATGTGTTAATCCCCACACGGGAGCGCTCTATGTGGCTTTCAATGGGGTGAACTACCCAGGCTCAGGGCCCAATATTATCAAGGAGTTCAGAAATCTGGCTTATCAACCTACGTCAACGCCGGTGAGTAAAAGTCCCCAGAATGTCAAAGTTTTTCCCAATCCTACTTATGGCAATTTAAATATTGAAATCACTCCTTTACTGATCAATGCACCCTATGAGATTTTCTCTTTCAATGGTCAAAAGGTAAGCAGTGGTGTATTCAATCAATCATTGCAAATTATTCAAACAGAAGGATGGAGCAAGGGACAATACTTCCTACGCGCCACCAATACTTTGGGGACAATCACCAAAACTTTCGTTGTCAATTGATTTCTTCTAAATTGAAAATTAAACCTTTCCTTAAAATGGCCTTGATTGTATGTCAAGGCTTTTTTTGGCTTCAACTGTCTGGGCAAACCAAGACAAGCCGCGATACTTTGATTCAGCAAGAAGCGCCTGAGCTGGAAATCAAGGCTTTCTCATTTGTTTTACCCAACATCAAACAACCGTTGGCTTTGTATCGCTTAGATAACAAAAAGGGGCTATTGTCTGTCGCCGATGGCGCATCTTTTCAAAATGCGATGAATACGGTTCCTGGGGTTTATTTTGAATCCAGAGGAAATGGGGGTAGCCCCCGTTTGAATATCCGTGGTTCGATGTTTAGATCCGCCTTCGGTGTCCGCAACGTACGCATGTATTGGGAGGATTTTGTTTTAACGTCACCCGATGGAACAACGCCGATGGAGGTGATTGATCCTTTTTGGGTAAATGAAATGGAAATCATCAAAGGTCCTTCGGGTGTGCAATATGGAAACTGCACCGGCGGCGTGGTTCAGATGCGAAGTCACGCCAATCCAAAACTGTCTTTTGTGCGCGCGAAACAGTTGCTTGGGCAATGGGGTTCTTTTCAGCAGCACTTGGCAATCATGAAGCCTTTGCCCCATGTTTTCAAATACAACTTGAGAAATAGCCAACGAAGTATTTCCATTTATGCCTCCCGAGTAGGAACCCAGGGATATCGTCAGCAAGAAAACAATGCAAGACAACAGGTGATGGTGGTGCTCCGCAATGCCATTCAATCTCCTTTGTTGGCTTTTCGTTATTCAGGACGCTTCAAGGGCGAGAATATTTCGGTCTTTCAATGGTACCAAGGAGGATGGCAATTGCCTGGAAGTTTGAACCAACAGGAAATGGAAAGCAATCCACAACAAGCTCGACCTTATTCGATCAGCAACAATGCCTCTTTGTATCGCCAGCGATGGATGTATGGGGTGGGTCAAAACAGGGAATACAATCGCTTCACTTGGACTTGGCGTGCCGCTATGAATGGGGTCAACAAAGTAAATCCGTATGGTACTTCTGCGATGAATCAAGGTTACAAGGATGAACATAGCCTCGGAACCAATACACTGGCTCGCCTTGGATTTCGTGTTTATGAAAGTGATAACCTCAACTGGGATTTAAACGCAGGGGGTGAAGGGCAATGGGAAGACTATCATATTCGCGAAGCGAAAAATGTACTGGGTGCTCCGGGTGCAACCAAATACGATTTCATGGTGAATTACAGCCAGCGTTTTTATTATTTGAACAGCCAATGGCGCTGGAAAGACAAGTGGGTGCTGCAATCGGGAATCGCAAAGCATACCACACAAGGCGAGGTTAAAGGTGAATACGGAACAGAACAACAAGATGGCAAAATCAATTGGAATCCAGGATGGACTCCGCGTTGGGCCATTAGTTATCAACCTTTCAATGCGCTGGTCTTGTTCACTTCAAAATCATGGGGATTCAGCAATCCCAATGCCTTTGAGCAAGTTGATTTTCAAAACAACCGATACAATGCAGGATTGGGGCCCGAAAAAGGCAATCAATTGGAAACTGGAGTTAAATGGAATTCGGCTTTGGTTTCTGGACAACTCACATACTACAAGCAGAACATGACCAGTTTAATTATTCCCGTGGCGGTGCAGGTGGATTCTCCATTGAGTTACTCGAACAATGCCTCTGCAATTTTTGAAGGATGGGAAATGTCGTTGAATAAAGAATGGACTTGGAAACTTCATCAATTGGACTTCTCGATTTCCGGTCACAAAGCCAACTACCACTGGATGGATTATTCTTCATCCAACAGTGTGTGGAATGGAAAAAGGGTAGCTGGCAATGCGCTTCACTCTGCTTCTGCTATGATTCAATATCAATTTAACCAAACGTGGTTCGTCGATGTTACCCACTATTGGGTGGATAAAATGCCATTGAATAATGACAATACGGTTTATTCTAATGCATACAATCTGAGTCATATCAATCTGGCCAGGGTTACCTCCGGCAAGGACATGATGTGGAAATGGGAGATCGGAGTGAACAATGCAATGAATACCGCCTATACCTCATTTTGGCAATGGAATGATGCCTCAGCCCGATACTACAATCCGTCACCCACCCGTAATTTCTACATCGGCTTGACGGCGTACTTCTTAAAATGAGTAATTTTGAACCATGTCGTTTAAAATTCACTCTCCTTTCGAACCCTCCGGTGATCAACCAACCGCGATTGCCCAGCTGACCAAGGGAGTTGAATCGGGTGAGAAGTTTCAAACTTTGTTGGGGGTGACAGGATCCGGTAAGACCTTTACCATTGCCAATGTGATTCAACAGACGGGTAGACCTACTTTGATTTTGTCTCACAACAAAACGTTGGCTGCCCAATTATATGCAGAGTTTAAGGCTTTCTTTCCGGACAATCTGGTGGAATACTTTGTGAGTTATTACGATTATTACCAGCCCGAAGCCTACATTCCCGTTACCAATACTTACATAGAAAAGGACTTGGCCATCAACCAAGAAATTGAGCGCATGCGCTTGAGTGCCACTTCAGCGTTGCTCTCGGGAAGAAGGGATGTTATTGTGGTGGCGAGTATTTCATGCATTTATGGCATTGGAAATCCCAATGAGTTTAACAAGTCGGTCATCGACCTGAAAAAAGGACAAAAGATGAGTCGCCAAGGATTTTTACATCGCTTGGTGGAATCCCTTTATTCTCGTGCCTTGGTGGATTTTGGTCGTGGTACTTTTAGAGTGAATGGTGATACGGTTGATGTATTCTTGGCCTATGCCGAGCATGCGGTTCGCGTTGTTTTTTGGGACAATGAAATCGAATCCATTGAATCCATAGATCCTTTGACAGGGAAAAAAATCATGCCCTATGAAGCCACGCGAATTTACCCAGCCAATTTGTTTGTCACCAGCAAAGAGACCATGAATGACGCCATCTGGGAAATCCAGCAGGACATGGTAAAACAGGTGGAAGCGTTTAATCGCGAAGGCAAAACCACTGAAGCCAAAAGATTGGAAGAGCGCGTGACGTATGATATTGAGATGATGAAAGAGTTGGGGTATTGTGCGGGAATTGAAAATTATTCAAGGTATTTTGATCGTCGTGAACCTGGACAAAGGCCTTTCTGTTTGATGGATTATTTTCCCAAGGATTATCTTTTCGTTATCGATGAAAGTCACGTAACCGTATCGCAGGTTTCCGCGATGTTTGGCGGTGATCGCAGCAGAAAAGTGAATTTGGTGGAACATGGTTTTCGCTTGACTTCAGCAATGGACAACCGCCCGCTGAAGTTTGATGAATGGGAAGCCATGCAAAACCAAGTGATCTATGTTTCAGCTACACCAGCGGATTATGAATTGACCAAATGTGAAGGGGTGGTGGTGGACCAAGTCGTAAGGCCGACGGGACTGTTAGATCCTCCCATCGAAATCAGACCCACCAAAAACCAGGTGGACAATCTTTTGGAAGAAATTCGCAAGACCGTAGCCAACAATGAACGCGTTTTGGTTACGACCTTAACCAAGAGAATGGCGGAAGAATTGGCAAAATATTTCGATAAAATCAACGTTCGATGTCGATACATTCACAGCGAAGTGCAAACATTGGATCGAATAGAAATTTTAAGAGGACTCAGAGAAGGAGAGTTTGATGTGCTAATCGGCGTGAATTTGCTTCGCGAAGGCCTTGATCTTCCCGAGGTTTCATTGGTCGCCATCATGGATGCGGACAAGGAAGGGTTTCTTAGAAGCAACCGCTCGCTGACCCAAACGGCTGGTCGGGCCGCTCGTAATATCAATGGTCGGGTCATTTTTTATGCGGATAAAATCACCGATAGCATGAAGGCTACGATGAATGAAACCGAACGCAGAAGAAACAAGCAAATCGAATACAATGAACTTCACGGCATCACGCCAAGACAAGTGAAGAAGGAACATATTAGTACTGCAGCGAAAAAAATATATGTGGAACCAGATTACGCTCAGACGGGATTGGCTGCAGATCCAATCAATCAATACTTGAGTAAAGATCAATTGCAAAATTTATTTCAAGCAACCAAAAAACAAATGGAGGCGGCTGCGCGTGAATTGGATTTCCTTAATGCAGCTAGACTAAGAGACGAAATGTTTCAAATACAAAAACAATTAGAAAAAGAAGCCATATGAAAATGAAAATAAAAATACTGATCGCCGCGATGTGTTTGTCGCTTGCCGCTTGTAAGACAAAGAAACAAGTTGTAATCAAAGAAGAGGATGGTTTGGGCGCAATGTCTGAAATGCTGATTGGAAATGATGGTTTCATTGAAGTTAGAAAAGAATACGTCGGACCAGCCCAAGGAGATGCCATTACCATCAACGGACTAAAGGTGGTGGGTGATAGTTTATATGTTGAAGTGCAATATTCCGGTGGTTGTCAAAACCATGAATTTACCATGATCACCAATGGTAATTTTTTGAAAAGCTTGCCCCCTCAATTGCCATTGTTTTTAGAGCACAATGCAAACGGAGACAATTGTAGAGCGCTAAAGATGGAGACATTGAAGTATGATCTCAAACCGTTGCGCTCTTCTCAGACCAAGAAAATCAAAGTATTTGTCAATGATGACAAAGAACACATGACGGAGTATTCTTGGAAATAAAGATGAATCCTCGTGTGAAGGAAATACTGGCGAAAGGTTCGATTTTGCTGGGCGGTAGTGCACTCGCCCAGCTTTTTACTTTTATCTCCTATCCCGTATTGTCTCATTGGTTAACGGCGGACAAATGGGCTGTATTTGGCGTATTCACTGCGGTTGTGACGCTTTTCGCTGTCATGGCCAATGGGGGCTTTGAACAAGCGATTTTGTTGCCCAAAGAAAATGGCAAGTCCATTGCGCTTTGGCGATTGTGTAAAGCCTTCACCGCCATTGTCGCGACCATGAGTGTTGTACTTCTCTTGATCAAAGGTTACTTTCATCCTGAGTGGTTGTCTGAATTACATTTTGGGGGTATCATTCTGGCGCTTTTTTCCAGTGTCTATTTTGAGGGCTCGATTATCAGTACGGTTGTTTTGCTGAATCGGGCAGAGCAATACAAGGTTTTGGCTACCGGTAGGGCCATTCAAGCATCCATCACCTTGATTGTTCAATTGATAATGGCCCATCAAGTGGCTTATTCCTCAAGCGTTTTGGTCTGGGGGTGGATCATAGGGCAAGGCGGGCATTTTATTTGGTTAAATTTCCGCGCACATCGTTGGATAGAGGAGAATAAAACTCAGGATTTTTCAGTTTTTCAAGTTGCAACGGAGTACAAACATTTTTTTCGATTCGCCGTCGTATCTTCTTACATCAATACCATCTCCAGGCAATTGCCATTTTTAATTCTTCCATTTTGGATCTCCGATGTGGTTTTAGGTCAATTCACGTTTGCACATAAAATTTTAAGCGCTCCATTGGGTTTGATCGGTGCTACAATCACCCATGTTTTTAATGCGCAGTCCAGCAAGTCCAAGCGAGGTGAAGCGGAACCTATCCATGGGTTAACTTTGCAGTGGTCCAAAGCGATGTTGGTTTTTGGATTGCCGATTCTTTTGGGTATTGTGTTATACGGACCAGGGCTATTTGCTTGGCTATTTGGTGCTGATTACAAGGAGGCGGGCGTTCTAGCGCAATGGTTGGCCCCCTGGTTGTTTTTGCTTTATTGGATAAGTCCTTTGTCCAATTTAATCAGTACGGAAAATAAATTGCGTCCGCATTTTTACTATAACCTATTACTGCTAACTGCGCGTGTAGCCGTGCTGTGGGCTTGCGCTCATTGGTATTCGGCCCACATGGCCATTGCAGGTTATAGTGTGGTTGGAATTTGTTTTGCTATCGCGATGTTGGGTTGGTTGTGGTGGCTGTCTAAAAACCAAAAGCCCATTCAATCCCAAACGGATCAGCAGCAGACGGTTAAATTAATATTGGCCGGAGACACTTGTTTTTCTGGTCAATTTCAAAAAGCGCTTGGTCAACATCAATCGATATTCTCTGAAGATTTAATAGCGAAATTTCAATCTGCACAAGGGGTTTGTGTGAATTTAGAAGGTGCAGAAATTGAGGTTCAATCAGATCGAAAGCAAGGCGATCCTGTGACCAATGGTCCTGGTAGCATTCATTACCTCTCACAGTGTGGTGTGAATATTTTCAATTTGGCCAATAACCACATTCTAGATGTTGGGGTTGATCAAGCCAAAAGAAATGTTCAAAGGATCTATCAAAATGGAGATGCCGTGATTGGCATCAATGAAAAAGGTGATTGGTCTCTGCAACCGCATTTCATTTGCTTCAATGGGATTACGATCGCAATGTTGGCCATTGAGGAATTCGAAAGAAAATGGCCATTGAAATTACTGAAAGAAGCGGTCCGCGAGGCACGAATCCAAGCGGATTGTATCATTCTACAATACCATGGAGGAGAGGAGTATTCAACGATTCCATTTCCTTTCAAAAAGAGAAGATTGGAAAGACTATTGACATTGGATGTTGACGTTGTGGTAGCGCATCATCCCCATGTTGCCCAGCCCATCGTTCAATATGGCAAGAAGATTTTGGCTTATTCTCTCGGGAATTTTGTTTTTGATATTACCGAGCATAACGGAAGAAATGGCGTTAACGAAGGATTACTATTGGAATTGAACATCACAAAAGAGGGCATTCAATTTCAAGGTATTTCTGTAGACATTGATGTATCAAATGCCAAAATCACGTTGAAGCAAGAGTCGGAATGGCAACAGACGCAAGCGCATTATCATTTGGAATCTTATTGGAAACAATGGGCAAGACAATGCCATAGAATTCGTGCTGAAGAGACAAGACTTACCCTGGAGAACAAGCGGGAAGTAGAACCTTCAACTTCGGTATCGATCAATGGAATTTCCAGGTGGAGGTCTTTATTCAATCCTCCTCGTCGATCTTTATTTATCGGGGATTGGTTGTATCGAATTATTTTTATCAAATAATGAAAGTCATTCCACACTTCCGTGAAGAAAAGGTATTCCCATGGTTTTCCAATGAAAATGGATACTTCAGAGGATTTATTTTCAAGGACAGTGGTGAATGCTTAACCGGAAAACCAGCGTTGGAGTATTTGATTCAGCGCCATTTGGATTCACCTAATTCCATTCCCAAAAATTGGAATGGATGTTTCTCCGCTGCTTTATTTTTAAATCATGCCGTGGTTTTAATGGCCGATGCGGTAAGTGCTTTTCCCTTGTTTTATTCGGTTGCAGAACAGCACTGTGCAATAGGAGATGATGCCCGTCAATTGGCAGAATTTCTCCAGTTAACTCGAAGAGAGGATACTTTGCATTTCGAGATTTTCTCCATTTGCCCTGGTAATGAAACGCTATATACCGGGGTGATTCAGGTATTGGCAGGTCAGAGTATTGTGATTCAAAATCGACAAATCAAGAATGAAATACACGGCGAAATAGGCGCTGTTGCCCAGAGTGATGGACAATCTACCCAGACGGTTTGGGATGGTGTTATTGACCGATTATTGTCTTCAGGCAAACCATCTCATTGGGTCATACCCTTGAGTGGCGGTTGGGATTCTCGCCTGATATTGGCCAGCCTCTGGAGTAGGGGAGTGCGAAACATTGTGACCTATACCTATGGAGATATTTCGAGTTTTGAAGTCAAAGAAGCCCAACGAGTGGCCAACCACTTGGGAGTGGAATGGCATTGGGTGAATTACGATGAGACGTTGTTATCATTATGGGATTCGGAAGAGGTGCAGCAATATTTGAAATCCCAAACGAGGGGATTTATATCACCTCAAGAACAAGAATTGTTTGCATTGTTGGAACTCCGAAACAAAGGAGTCATTGACAAAGGCTGTATTGCTTTACCAGGCTATTGTGGTGATTTGTTGGCCGGTAGTTATACTATCCCTGGCATCAAAGCCTATAGCCCATGGGATGGAAAAATGGTTGCCGCATGGATGCATGCGAAGCACCTTTCCTTTATTGATGAATTTCCTGTTCAACAAGAGGCGATGGGTTTGCTCAATAATCAGTGGCAAACCTTTGGTGAGGGCAGGTTTGATACCTGGTTGGTTGGGTATGAGAATTGGTTTACCCAACAAAAAGTATCCAAATACATATTGAGCGGATTGCGCAGTTTTGAGCATGTGGGCATGGAATGGCGCATGCCGATGTGGGACAGACAATGGATGAACCATTGGTATTCTCAACCCCATGAAAAGCGATGGAATCGCCAAGCATTTAAGCAATGGGCCACGGCATCTTATTTTAAGCCATTGGGAATAGAAGTTGTTGAACACGAACAAGCTGAATCTTCGATGAAAAGTTGGAAATCAATGATCAGAGTGAAGTACCCCAGACTTTTTGCCTGCATCAAGTCCATGCGATTTTGGCGCAACGCTTCTGATATCAATAACGCCCAATATTTAGAGAAGAGAATTGGTAGCACTTTGATACAACAGGGAGTTCAGCCAAGAATCCAAAAGCTCAATCCCCTAATCGCGCAATACATATTGAGTAGAGGCTGGTAGTCCATTCCCATCCCCTCATCTCCTCATCTCCTCATCTCCTCATCCCCTTAACCCTTAGCGAATTAGCTACGAGTCGAAAAAAAAAGGCAAAAAAAAAGATGAAAAAAGTTGATTAAAAACTTGCGGGAGTAAAAAAAGGATGTACTTTTGCACCCGCTTTCAAAAACA
>CALJKR010000009.1 GCA_937974555.1 uncultured Flavobacteriales bacterium
CAAGGATTGATCAGCACCGTTTTGGGCCAAGGAACAGCGGTGCAGGGCACCTTTGCCGGCATCAATTGGGCCAACACCACCAAGTTCATGCAAGTAGAAATGGACCTGGGCAACGGCTATGTAGACATGGGCACCCAGCAACTCATGAGCGTCCCCTACGCCCTTTATGCCGCCAATGGGCCCGCAGGTCCTCAGGGCCCAGCAGGACCCACCGGACCGCAAGGTCCAGCAGGAGCGGATGGGGCTGTGGGGGCAACAGGCGCAACGGGACCAACGGGAATAAGCGTTAGTTCAGTAGTGACTTCTGGAAACAATTTCATTATAACTTTTTCTGATGGGTCAACTCAAACTACACCGATACCATCATCTAGCAGCGCAAATTCAGGAAGTAATTCCAACACATTAATTTATACAATATCCGGTTTCTAATTATGAAAACACTTTTTTTATTCGCAGCAATCTGTGCTGCTAGCTTATCAATAAGCGCTCAAGGAAATCTACAGTTCAATCAAGTAAAACTTGTAAACTCTCTTTCCACTGTACCAACAAATAAAGTTTGGAAAATAGAAAGTGTGCTGAATGGAAACAATGCTCAATGGACTGCGAGCGCTCCTCAACCAAGTTGTATTATGTCAATAAGTTTGAATGACACAAATATTTGCATTTCACAAATGAATCTTTATCGAAATGGTAATTACCTGAATACCTCCGCTGCGGCTTCGGAATCCGCCATTAACTGCACAAACCTTCCAATTTGGATTCCCGCAGGAAGTACATTAAATATCGGATACAATTCAATTTATATCTCGGTGATTGAATATAACATTGTTCCTTGACTATGTTGTGTGTTCTCTTAAGAATTGGTGATATAGAGAAGGAGAAATGAAAATTGAATAAAATCAATCTAACCAACCATCTCTTACAAAAATCCATCCTCCCGATAGCTATCGGGAGGAAAACGCAATCCAGCGTTTTCCTCTTTCCTCAATGAAGAGTGATTGGCTTATTCCATTCGCAGTTTCAATGTTCCACCAAGCCCTTCCTGAATGATGCGCATGAGCGTGGAAAGGCGTATATCACTCGCGTGGTTTTCAATTTTAGAAATGTAAGTCTTGGTGGTTCCACATCTATTGGCCAGCGCCTCTTGAGTAAGACCTCGTTCTATCCGCAATTCTTGAATCATCGCACCCAACTGAAATGCTTCAAATTCGGCTTCAAACGCATCGCGTTTGTGGGTCCCCTTTTTCCCATACTGCTGATCCAAATGATCCGCTAATCTCGTCAGTTTAGGTGCTTTCTTTTTCATTGTAATACTGTTTTTCTTCGATTGTGACACACTACTTCACGAAAGTATTCTTCTTTTTGTCCTTTTTTATTATTCACAGCAAAGTTAGCTAATTAGATAACATTAGCCAATATCAATTTTGCAAATTTCAAGTTAGTTGTTTTTCATGTCAACCTATAAATTATCCGTATAAATGCCAAATAGTGAATCGGTGCATCGGTGCATCTGTGTATCGGTAGATCTGTAAATCAGAATGAGAAACAGAGCGGGTAAAATCTCCCCTCCTGCTCGAACGAAGTGAGAGAAAGGAGGGGTGTCCTGACGAGCGCAAGCGCTGTCGGGACGGGGTGGTCATTTAAGAAAGTTAATCACAAACAGAATGAGAATGAGAATGAAATCAATCCAACCGCGTACGCACCTCTTCTAAAAATCCATCCATCCTTGAAAACGCAAACCATCGCTTTCCCAAATCCTTCAATGACGCACCCAAATGATACAATTCCTTATTGTCTAAAATCAAAAAACGATCATGGACGTTCTTTAATATTCTGAGATCAATCGGTGGATATTGGCCATTGTGTTTTTCCAAATCCAATTTCAATTGATCGTTAATCTTTTCTGTGTGCACCGTACAGGTCACTCTTGCATTTCGTTTGGACAATTGGATCAGTGTGGTTTCGTCAACATAGTTGTCCAATAAAACAATGGATTTTTTGGCACGCTTGATTAAATCACTGGTGAAGG
>CALJKR010000010.1 GCA_937974555.1 uncultured Flavobacteriales bacterium
TGTGACGATGGAAATGCCAATACCGGAAATGACAAGTTGGATGCCAACTGCCAATGCGTGGGTTCTCCGTATATCAATGGGTTGTATGTGATGGGAAATGGTGTTACGGATATCGATGGAAATACCTACACAACCATTATCATCAATGGGCAGGAATGGATGCAGCAAAATCTGGCAGTATCGAAATATAGAAATGGTGACGCGATTCCCCATGTTCTGAGTACCACGACTTGGTCAAACACCACCAATGGCGGGTATGGTTACTTCAATAATAATATTGCCAATAATGCTACTTATGGAAAGTTGTATAACTGGTACACTGTAAATGATTCAAGAGGGGTATGTCCGACAGGTTGGCATGTAGGAACTGATGCGGAATGGACCTCCCTGATCAATTTCATTGATCCGGTTGCCGGTGGCGGAAATAACAACAATGTCGCAGGAGGAAAGATGAAGTCTACGGGTACGGTAGAGGGTGGTGATGGATTGTGGCTTGCACCCAATGTGCAAGGTTCCAACATGAGCGGTTTTATGGGATTGCCTGCTGGATATAGAGATTACGGTGGAGGGTATTATACCCAAGGTGAATTTGGTTATTGGTGGACAGCGACAGAAGCAACAGCTGGAAATGTATGGTTCAGATTCTTGTACAATGGAGATTTTGCGGTGAGTCGTTCCAGTGACTTGAAGCGCTACGGTTTTAGCATCCGCTGTGTTAAAGATTAATGACCTGAAAAAAGATATTATTATGAAATCCAGATTATTATTTTCTCTTTTTTGTGCAAGCATTTTCGGAATATCCATAGCCGTGGCACAGGCCCCTCAAGGCATTCCCTATCAGGCTGTGGTGAGAAATGCGGACGGATCTGTTTTGTCCAACACTGCCGTTACACTGACGTTGATGATTCATGATATTATGCCCAATGGAACAGTGGTTTATGAGGAAGTTCAAACGGCTACCACCAATGCGCAAGGATTATTTGCTTGCACTGTTGGAAATGGGGTGGTTTCGGCAGGAACTTTTACCTCGTTGAATTGGGCCACGGGTGCCAAGTTTATTCATGTGTTGGTGAATACAGGAAGTGGGGATGTCGATTTGGGTACCCAACAATTATTAAGTGTCCCTTATGCAGTATATGCCAATGACGTTGCGATGAGCATAAGCGCTACAGGTGATACTTTAACCATCGGAAAAAATTCAATCATTGTTCCAGGTATCAGCGCTTCTAATCCACAAGCATTGTATTCTGTTGGTTCTGGAGTAACGGATGTCAATGGAAATTTTTACAATTCCATCATCATAGGCACCCAAGAGTGGATGCAAAGCAACCTCAAGGTTACCCAATATAGCAATGGAGATCCGATAACCTTGAATTTAAGTGATTCTGAGTGGCAGGCGTCAACTTCAGGAGCGGCGGCCAATTACAATGACGTTCTTTCGAGTGGCACAACCTACGGGAAGTTGTACAATTGGTATGCTGTAAATGATAACCGCGGGGTTTGCCCAACGGGATGGCACGTGCCTACGGATACAGAGTGGACGACCTTGGAAACGGCTTTGGGTGGTGCCTCTACAGCGGGAATGAAACTAAAGGATGATGGCACCATTGATTTGTCTACGGGTTTGTGGATGACAGGAGCCGAACCCGCAACCAACGCCAGTGGTTTTACGGCCTTGCCTGGTGGGTATCGTTATTTTTCAGGGACTTACAATGGGCAAGGTGCTTGGGCCAACTTTTGGACCAATACAGCAACGGGTCCAGACTACGCATGGGATAGGGAGTTGTTTTACAACAATTCCACTTCTGGTCGTACAGCTTTGGACAAACATACCGGATTGAGTGTCCGTTGTCTTAAAAACTAAAATGAATAAATGACGAAAAAAGGCGCATTTGCGCCTTTTTTCGTTAGATAGGTTGGACTTAACCCAAAATTGCTTTCTCAATGATAGCGATGGCATCTTTCATTTGTTCTGCTGTGATGCACAACGGAGGTGCAAAGCGAATGATATTCCCGTGAGTAGGCTTGGCCAGCAATCCCAACTCGGCCATCTTGACACAAATATCCCAAGCTTCATGCGAATCTTCGTGGTCATTGATGACAATGGCATTTAAAAGACCGCGTCCTCTTACCAAAACAATTTTATCCGTTTTGGATTTTAAATCTTCCATGGCTTGTCTGAATTGATTGCCCAATTCATTTGCGTTCTCAGACATTTTTTCGTCTTTTAAAACTTGAAGCGCTTCCATAGCAACGGCGCAGGCCAATGGATTTCCACCATAGGTCGATCCGTGTTCGCCGGGTTTGATGGTCAACATGATTTCATCATTGGCCAAAACAGCACTCACAGGCATGGTGCCTCCAGACAAGGCTTTTCCCAATATTAGAATGTCCGGTTTCACTTCTTCGTGATCACAAGCCAGCATCTTTCCGGTACGTGAAAGACCGGTTTGAACTTCATCGGCGATCATCAAAACATTGTAACGTGTACACAGTTCTCGTACTCCTTTCAAATATCCTTCATGCGGTACCACCACCCCTGCTTCACCTTGAATGGGTTCAAACATAAAGCCTGCAATGTTGGGGTTACTTTTAAAAATTTCTTCAAGTGCATTTAGGTCATTGTACGGGATACGCAGATATCCGGTCATATACGGACCAAATCCCGCGTAGCTACTGGGGTCATTGCTGGAACTAATGGCGGCGAGTGTTCGGCCCCAGAAATTTCCATCGACAAAAACCATTTGGGCTTCATTGTCTGGAATTCCTTTTACAGTATATCCCCATTTTCTGGCCAATTTCACCGCGGTTTCTCCTCCCTCAACTCCTGTATTCATTGGCAATACCTTGTCGTATCCAAAGAATTCAGTGATGTATTTCTCATATTCCCCCAGCTTGCTGTTGTAGAAAGCGCGGGAGGTCAAGGTGAGTTTTTGTGCTTGATTGATGAATGTTTTGAGAATTCGGGGATGACAATGCCCTTGGTTGACAGCCGAGTAAGCAGAAAGAAAGTCCAAATATCGCTTGCCCTCAACGTCCCATACATAAACACCTTCACCTTTGTCCAACACGACAGGCAGGGGATGGTAATTGTGCGCGCCATATTGGTTTTCCCACTCCATGGCCAATTCACTGGTCATAACTCTTTGATTCATTGTAAAATGATTTTTCACAAAGGTAATGTCTTCGTAAATTTGCCGCTCAATAAATTAATTAAGCATGTCAAACAGAACTTTCACCATGATCAAGCCAGACGCAACTGCTGCTGGTAACACAGGAAAAATTATCGATAAAATCATCGAATCAGGTTTCACCATCAAAGCGATGAAATGGACCCAATTGAGCCTAGCAGATGCTCAGAAATTTTATGCTGTTCACGCTGAGCGCCCATTCTATGGCGAGTTGTGTGAGTACATGAGCAGCGCGCCTATCGTGGCAGCGATCTTGGAAAAAGACAATGCAGTGGAATCATTCCGCAATTTGATTGGTGCAACAGATCCAACCAAAGCTGAGCCAGGAACCATCCGCGCCATGTTTGCTACAAGCATTGCTGCAAACGCAGTTCACGGTTCTGATTCTGATGAGAACGCAGCCATCGAAGGTTCATTCTTCTTTGCTGCTCGCGAAATTGCATAATACACCTTAAAATAAAACCGCGCCATGAATAAAATTAAAGTTGCCAATCCCATCGTTGAGATGGACGGGGATGAGATGACCCGTATCATTTGGAAATACATCAAAGACAAGTTGATTTTCCCATATTTGGAATTGGATATCAAGTATTTCGATTTGGGTATGGAAAACCGCGATGCAACAGATGATCAAGTGACCATCGATGCTGCTGAAGCGACTTTAAAATACAACGTGGCGGTAAAATGCGCAACCATCACGCCGGACGAAGCGCGTGTGAAGGAGTTTGGTTTAAAGAAAATGTGGAAATCGCCCAATGGTACCATTCGCAATATTGTAGGGGGTACTGTTTTCCGCGAACCCATCATTTGCTCCAACGTTCCTCGCTTGGTGCCCGGATGGACAAAGCCCATCAATATTGGTCGTCATGCTTTTGGTGATCAATACCGCGCAACAGATACGGTTATCAAAGGAAAAGGAAAATTAACCATGACTTTCACACCAGAAGATGGTGGCGAAGTGAAGTCTTGGGACATTTACAATTATGAAGGTGATGGAGTAGGAATGGCGATGTACAATACCGATGAGAGTATCTACGGTTTTGCTCGCTCTTGTTTCAACCAAGCGTTGATGCGCAATTGGAATTTGTATTTCTCTTCAAAGAATACCATTTTGAAAGCGTATGATGGTCGTTTCAAAGACATCTTCCAAGAGGTTTATGAGCAGGAATACAAAGACAAATTTGCTGCGGCAGGCATCACGTATGAGCATCGTTTGATTGATGACATGGTGGCGTATTGCTTGAAGAGCGATGGTGGATTTGTATGGGCTTGTAAAAACTATGATGGCGATGTACAGTCAGATATCGTGGCGCAAGGATTTGGATCTTTGGGCTTGATGACATCCGCTTTGATTACTCCCGATGGAAAGACAATGGAGGCAGAAGCGGCACATGGTACTGTTACACGCCACTACCGCCAACATCAACAAGGAAAGAAAACATCAACCAATCCCATTGCTTCCATTTTTGCTTGGACACAAGGATTGGCTTTCCGCGGAAAATTAGATGGCAACGAGGAGTTGATTCGTTTTGCTAAAACATTGGAAACCGTTTGCGTGGATGTAGTTGAATCAGGAAAGATGACCAAAGACTTGGCCGTGTGTATCCATGGTGATAAAGTACAACCCGAACATTTTATGTACACAGAAGATTTCTTGGACGCGATTGATGCGGAGTTGAAATCCAGAATGGCATAATAGAGATTGCTTGAATACAAAGGAGGCCTTGTGCCTCCTTTTTTATTTAACAAGCTCAACATCTTGGAGTTGGATGAATCCATTACTTTTACAATATAGATTTTTGGGATTGAAAAGATTATTGGCATTGTTGTTCATGTTGATTTCAGTTTTGGGATTGAGAGCCCAAGCTTGCATCGATTACGTATTGCATTTTCAGTCCAATGTCATGGCAGGTGGACCGGTTGGAGCGTATTACAATATCACCGCTGCCAATCTCAGCATTGGAAGTGGATCACTCAGTTTTGATTCCAACCAAACCGAACAATGGGACACCTTGTGCATGACGGCGGGTTGTAACTTGACCATCATCATTGATCCTGCGGTGATGCCGAGTCCCAATTCTTTTGACTTTCAAATTTGGGCTTTGGGTTCGCCACTTCAATTTTCAAATTACACAGAAGAAAATGGGGTGATTCAAGCCACCTTTTGTTGCACCGCTCCCTGTCCCAGTCAAATACAAACGCAAATAATGGATTGCAACAGTTATGACTTTTTTGTGGGTGCCAATTCGGGCAATGTGCTTTGGAATTTTGGGGATACTTCCAATGATCCGATGGGTTTCTATCAACAACACACTTTCGTTCAAAACGGATTTTACAATGTGATGGCCATGGTGAGTATTGATGGTTGTGGACCCGAGTATGTTTTAACCGCTCCTATCAATGTCAATTGTGATACCACATTGTCTTGTCCGACCGATCTTATTTTTGAGCCGCTTTCTTGTCATGATTACTATTTGCATTTTGATGTTCCTGTAATGGGAACAGTGGATTGGCAAATAGACGGAGCTCCCTTGAATACAATGTCCACGGAAATTTATGTCAATTGGGAGAATGGAGTTCATGAGGTAATAGCCATTTATCATCCTGTTGGAACCGAAGAATGCATGGACAATTGGCCAGTGACTTTTTGGGATACTTTGACTGTAGCCTGTGCGGATTGTCAGGATGTTGCTTTGGGAATCTCCTCCGTGCTGGATTTGGGAGGTCCGGGTTCAATGAATATTACTTTGTCCAACTTGGACAATACATTTCTATTGCAGGATTATCTTTCCTTTACACCTTCCGATCCGGTGGCAGATTTGTCCTATTGCCTATCCAATGATTGTTACAGATTGCATATCTGCTCGCCAACCCCCATGGCAGATACCAATGTTTTCGTGGATTTTGTTGAGCCGTTATTATTGAATAGTCAAAATGATTTTTATGTAGAGGGTTGCTTTGGTCGTGATGTCTTTTTCTCTTTGAATGATGATTGTTCATCGCCAATCTGTGATGGGCAATGGATGGTATTGAATGTGGATGCTGCGTACCTCACGATGCCCCCGTTTTTTAGTCCGGACACGTTGTATTGGAATGTGTTGGATGTGAATGGAATCGAGTTGGCGCAGGGAATGGTGGGTGTAAATGACGCAATACCACACGTTTCAGATTCTGCTTGTATAGCACTGCCATTGACCTGCTACCAAATCACAGCATGGGCGGCTGATGAGGCATGGGGAATGACCTACGCCAATGTCAATGTTGAAATGGCGGATTCCACAATCTACGGTATGATCAATCCCGCCGAGCCTCAATGGCTTGGAATTTGGTCTTCGGAGGACAATCAAAATTGTTTTGTATCCACAGAGAACCAAATGCCAAAAGATATTTTTTTAAGTCCAAACCCGTTTCAATCCTTTTTAAATATTCCATCGGGTGTTCGTCAAATACAAGTATTTGGGGTTGCCGGAAATAAGGTCTTGGATAAAACAGTATTGTATTCTCAAACCATCGACGTAAGTGCACTTCCAAGTGGAATTTGGCTAATCAAAATTTTACAAGATGATGGGATAGAATCGACCCAGAGAATAGTAAAATTGTGAGGTGAAATCGCGTATCTTCGCCATCGTACTTTTTGAAAATTATGTCATACAACAAACTCAATGTGATTTTGGGATGGGCGATGTTTGTCATTGCCACCATTGTTTATACATTAACCCTTGAACCGACGATGCCTTTCTGGGATTGTGGAGAGTTCATTGCTTCCGCGTACAAGTTGGAAGTAGGTCACCCTCCCGGAGCGCCTTTGTTCATGATGATTGCCCGATTGTTCTCGGCTTTCGTTGATCCTTCTCAAGTGCCTTTTATGGTCAACTTCTTGTCCGCATTGAGTTCCGGTGCTACGATCATGTTTTTGTTTTGGTCGATTACCCATTTGGCTAAAAAAATGGCTGGTGCACAAGCTGAAAGCGATGCTGGAAAGATGTGGGCCGTTTTGGGGTCAGGGATTATTGGCGGATTGATTTATACTTTCAGTGATACTTTCTGGTTTAGCGCTGTGGAGGGCGAGGTTTACGCGATGTCTTCATTGTTTACCGCTTTGGTATTTTGGGCGATTTTAAAATGGGAGTCCGTGGTGACCAAAGAAGACAACGAGTTGCGTTGGATTGTTTTAATTGCCTATTTGATGGGACTTTCAATTGGGGTCCACTTATTGAACCTTTTGGCTATCCCTGCTATCTGTTTCGTTTATTATTTCAAAAAGTATGACGTTTCCATCAAAGGGATGGTTTATACCTTCCTGATTTCATTGGGATTGTTGACTTTGATGCAAACGGGTATCATTATTTATTTTGTGAAGCTAGCAGCATCGACGGAAATGTTTTTTGTAAACTTTTTAGGATATAATTTTAATTCAGGAGTAATTTTTTATTTAGTTTTTGTTTTCTGGGTTTTTGCATGGAATTTATTTTCGATAAACATTTCCATTAACAAGGTATCTCGACTTTTTATTAAAGGGTTTAATTATTTGGTTGGTTTTTTTATTTTCTATGCTTACTCTAAGAATCCAATTTATGCAGCAATTTCGATTGCAAGTTTTGCTGTAATTCCTGAGATAATAAAGAGTAAAAGTCTTGTGGCATTTAAAACTCTTGTTTTATGTATTGCAGTTGCATTGATTGGTTACACCACATTTGCAGTAATCCTCGTTCGCTCTCAAGCCAACACACCAATGGACGAGAACAATCCGGAAAACATGTTCGCGCTTTTGAGCTATTTAAATCGTGAACAGTATGGCGATCGTCCACTTTTATTCGGTCAATATTTCAATACGCCTGAAGATGTGACTAACCCTTATTCGGATGGAGCGGATGTTTGGATTCCATCTTTCAGCGTGAGAGATGCCAAAGGAAAGTTGGTGATTTCATGTCGTGAGAAATACCAAGCCGAAGAATATTTGGCTGCCCACAAGGATGCCAAATTGGAGGTGGTTCAAGAATATCTGGAAACAGGGGAGAAGAGGCAATCTGTGGTGAATTACCGCAAGGAGTTTTCGGGATTCTTGCCTCGTATGCACAGTTCTCAACCCAACCACATACAGGAATACAAGAAGTGGTCAAACTTCCATGATTGGAATACACCATCGGGCGAAGAGAAAATTAGAAGAAAAGAATCTCAGATTGCACAATTGGAGGCCCAATGTCAACAAGCCGAATCAAGGGGTGAATTGAATATGATGATGCGCTCTTTGGATCGCTTGTATGGAGAGATGAAGCCAACCGCCATGGAGGATTATCGATTCTTTATGTCTTACCAAATCAATTGGATGTACTGGAGATACTTCATGTGGAATTTTGCAGGACGTCAAGACGATAGTCAAGGCCACGGCGATTTTATTGATGGAAACTGGATGTCTGGTATTCCCATGGTGGATGAAGCCCGTTTGGGAAGTCAAGAAAAAATCACAGACATCGAGAAAAACAACAAGGGACGCAATTTCTATTATTTCCTACCATTGGTTTTGGGATTGATAGGATTGATTTACCAGTTGTTGAAAAACTACAAGGATTTCATCGTGGTGGGATTGCTTTTCTTCTTGACCGGTTTTGCTATTTTGGTTTACTTGAACCAAACGCCTTTTCAACCCCGTGAGCGTGATTATGCTTACGCTGGATCTTTCTATGCCTTTGCCATTTGGATTGGTTTGGGTGTTTATGCGTTGTACTATGCAGCTACTCAATTGGATTGGAAAGGATTGAGCAAATCATTGAGCTATGCGGGTGGTGTGGCCATTGCTTTCTACATCATCGAGATGGTATTTGGTGCTGAACACGGACTGTCTTACAGTTTAATATTCATCACTTTAATTGGGGCTATTTGGTTGCTTTTATCCTGGGCGATGCAGAAAGTGCAGCTGCCAACTGCAGCCAAAGCTTGGGTCATCATCGCATTGACGTTGCCTGTTCCTTATATCATGGCCAAGGACGGATGGGATGACCACAACCGTGCTAATCGACGCACAGGATTGGACATGGCCATCAATTATTTGCAAAGTTTGGCCCCCAACGCCATCGTATTTACCAACGGAGACAATGATACCTTCCCTCTGTGGTATGCTCAAGAAGTAGAGGGTATTCGTACCGATGTGCGCGTGGTGAACATGTCCTTGCTCAATACCGACTGGTACATCGATCAAATGAAACGCAGGGCTTATGAGAGTGCTCCTGTTCCCTTTAAAATGGCGGAGCAGAAGTACCGCCAAGGTACCCGTGACATCATCTATATTCAGAGTAAAAAAGATACACAAGGTTTCATGCGCCTAAAAGACGCGATGAATTTTGCAATGAGCGATGACAAAAAGGACATGTTGGATTTTGGATCTCGTTTTGTGAACTACCTGCCCAATCATCGTTTGACTATGAAAGTAGATTCATTGTCTGCTGAGCGTTTCAGAGGCATGATGAATCCCGGAGATAGTTTGGTTCGCGACATCAATTTCCAATTGGTGGATGAACGCGGACGCCCCCGTCGTTATGTAACCAAATCACAGATGATGATTTTGGATCTTTTGAGCAATATGGATTGGAATCGTCCAGTATACTTTGCGGTAACCACTGGCAGCGATACCTACCTTGGATTGGAACCTTATTTCCAATTGGAAGGTTTGGCGTATCGATTGACCCCAATTTTACATAAAAAGGCCTTGAATCCTTATGTCGATGGCGGTGTTAACGCTGACATCATGTACGAGAACATGATGACCAAATTCCAATTTGGTAACATGGACAAAGGCAATATCTATTTGGATGAGAACAACCGCAGAATGGTGACCAACTTGCGTTTGCAATTCTCACACTTGGCGGAGCAGTTGATTGAAGAGGGAAATAAGAAAAAGGCCGTAGAAGTTTTGGACAAATGTATGGCTGTGATGCCGGAGAATATTGCGCCGCACGAGCAGTCTCAAATTTTATGGAGATTGTCAGAGTTGTATTTTGATGCGGGAGACAATGCCAAGGGATTGCAATGGGCCAAGAAGTTGGTGGAATTGAATCAACAGGAATTGGATTTCTACATGTCATTGGACAATGATCGTCAAGCGATCATGGAGCAAGACATTCAAACCCGAATTCAAGTCAGTGATCGCATGATTCAAAAGGCTTTGGAGGTTGAACCCGGTAATGCGGAGTTCCAATCATTCAAAAAGGAAACAGACGATTTGATGAATCGACTGGGTTTTGAAATCCAGCAGGCTCCTCGCCCAATGCCCAAACCCGTTCAGGATACCACCGTTCCCAAGAACGTGAAAAAAGACTCCGTTAAATTTTAATGATATGGTTGGCGCAATGTTTGCGCCAACCCTTTTATATGAAACACTTTCTTCTCATATTCGGGCTCGTCTCACTGGCTTTCCAAGATCCCAATTGGACCCGGGAGGTGATGCGTAAGCACCCCAACGGACAGCCTTATGTTATCATGTACTTTGATAGTAAGAGTCAGAAAATGATGCGCGAAGAGGTCTATTTCACCAATGGTAAATTGCAATGGGAAGGCAATTATAAAAATCAATTGGAGGATGGGAAATGGGTCTATTACTACGAAAATGGAAACATCAAATCCATCCAATATTACACCAAAGGCAAAGAAAATGGTGTGTGCTCAGATTATGACATGAAGGGGAAATTGGTCAAAGAAAGTACCTGGGTCAATGGCAAAGAGGTGAAGGTGGTGAAGTACTAATCTTCCCAATTCAATACCGCAATCCAGTAAAATCCTATCCCGTAAAAGAAATCTTCCAACGGAACTGACCAGATTCGAATCCCCGCATTTTCAGCATTGTTATACAAAACAACGGCGTTTTTAATGTCGGTCATTTCGGTATTCCAAAAGGGATATTCCCAGAATTGAATTCCCGTCAGAATCCCATTGCAGAGGTAAAAGGGGAGTAGAAGCATGCCCCAGGTCAATAAGCCCAAGAAAAAAGATCGAGGACTGAGTCGGAAATAGGCCCAAAGGGTCATGATCAGTGCAACGGATATCGCGCTTGCTGTATACCAGCCAGTGATGTTTAATGCAAAGACGACCAACGCCAAAATCACCAAAGTCAAAAGTCCCCAGAGCGCCGGTTTTGAGAAGAGGTTTTTGTCTTCACTGCTTTTTGGCCAATAATACTGCACACAAGCGTAGGAAAACAAACACGCAAATGGAGTAGCAATAAAGAACAATACTTCTTCCAGGGGGAGATTGATCAGAAATATTCCGGTGATGTATTTGGGATTAAACGACCATACACCAAAATAGGTTTTTAAAATATCCCATGGGATATAAACGACAGCTATCCAGAGCAACCCTTTGCCAATTTTTTTCCATTCTCGGTTAAAAGCCACACTGGGATGAAATCCCAATAGGAAAGGGGCAAGGAAAGTAATGCCCAGAACAAACAGATACGTTTGGTTGCCCAACATCAAGCTTGACTGGCTTTATGTGCTTCTTTGTAATATTTCAAAGGCACCCACAACATACCAAAACATTGGCCTTCTTCTTTGCCCATGTTTTTGTGGTGCACCTTGTGTGCCTTTCTAATGGCCCTAAAATACCAATTGTCTACATTGTCAAACCACTTCAGTCTGCGATGAATCAATACCTCATGTACAAGGAAGTAAGCGATACCATAAAATAGAATACCCAGTCCAATGTACAATTTAAAGTCATTGCCGTGCATCATTCCAAACATGATGAGGAGCCAACTGGGAACCGCGTAAATCAAGAAGAAAATATCGTTGCGTTCTAATATTTTATTGTGGGGTTGATGGTGGTCCTCATGAAAATACCACATCCAACCGTGCATCACAAATCGGTGTGTCAACCAAGCCATGCCTTCCATGGCCACAAAGGTTAGGATTGTAATTAGGCTACCCATAAATTCATTTTTTCAACTTGTTGAACCACTTTGGGGAGGGCTATTTTAAACCATGCGGTAAATTGTTCGGGATGAATCTCCACCAATTGCATCAACTCACTGATTCCAAAGTATTGCCATTCTGAAACTTCTTTGGGATTGGGATCAGGGCGTGTGTCCGTTACGCCCACATATACGTGATCAAATTCGTGTTCGATCATGTCGTGATCCAATTCTGCACGGTACACAAAAGAGAAAGCATGGGTAAGTGGACAGGTTATGCCCATTTCAAATTGAAGACGTTCTTGAAGACTTAATTCGATTGGAACATCGGGTTCTGGATGAGAGCAGCATGCGTTGGTCCACAAACCACCACTGTGGTATTTGACCATGGCTCTCTTGTGCAATAGAATTTCTCCACTAGAGTTGAACAAGAAGATTGAAAACGCTCGGTGCAGAAAGCCATGTTCATGCGCGAACATCTTTTCACAGCGTCCTACTTCAACATCTTCTTCAGTAACTAAAATAACCTCTTGCATATCACAATTGTTTTTTCATTGATGCGGGTATTCGGTCCTGCATTTGGATAAAGTCAATGGCCTTTTTCCAAAACGGATGCTGCCTTTTGATGTACCCCAAATGTAAGTGATCAATGATGATTTTGGTATCCTCTTCTACCTGGTCATGATAACCCAAAAACCAAGGGGATTGACATTGGAGAGTCAATCGAATGAATCTGATCTCTGTATTCCAAGGATCTTGACTGATGCAGGTTTCAAGCTGTGTTTTTCCTTCATTGAATAAACTCAACTGCACAGTGGGAACGTAACTGAGGTCAGCTTGAATCATTTTACTTGCAGCCACATACGCCAAATCCAAGTTGGTTTTAGCTTCAATGCGCATACAGGATTCAACAAATTTGGCTTTATTTTCTTTGGAGTTAAGCCCAAACCATTGGTCACGGGGATGAGCGCCCCAGACCAAAGTGTTGAGCAGCAACAATAAAAAAAACAACACCGTTTTTCTCATTACAATAAGTTGAAGTTGTGTTTGAGGTAAGAACCAAACATCAAAGTAAGCTTCTTGGGGTTGGGGATTCTAACCCTTTCTTTCATCAAAACGGAAGCGGGTAGAAGTCTAATTTTTTCAAACAAACGTACATAATAAGTGTATGCCAAATAGACGCCATAACGTGCTTCTTTGGGCAATTGGACGATGCCTTTGTAAGCTTCTCTGAAATCCACCTCAATTTCCTTTTCTAACAGTTTTTTGGTTTCATCATCAAAATGGGTTAGATCGATTCCCGGAAAATATACGCGTCCCAATATTTCGAAATCACTTTTTAAATCACGAAGGAAATTTATTTTCTGGAATGCGGCTCCTAAGCGCATGGCGGAGGGTTTCAAGTGTAAGTATTGCTCGTTGTTTCCACGCGTGAAGACACGCAAACACATCAATCCAACCACTTCTGCCGATCCCAATATATAGGTTTCGTATTCACTTTGATCGTACACACGGTCGTCCAAATCCATCTCCATGCTCTTTAAAAAGGTATCGATCAATTCCCATTCAATGTTGTATTGATGAACAACAGATTGGAATGCGTTCAAGATGGGATTCAAAGAAATTCTCATCTCCAAGGCTTCTACCGTGTCTTTTCTAAATTTCTCTAACAAGTAGGCTTGGTCATAGCCATGAAAAGTATCGACAATTTCGTCCGCAAATCGCACATATCCATAGATGGCATAGATGGGATCTCTAAATTCAGTAGAAAGCGTTCTGATGCCCAAGCTGAAACTCGTTGAATACTTGATGGTGGTAAGTCTGCTGCATTGAACAGAGATTTGGTCAAAAAGATTTTTGTTATTCATGTTCAATTCAATTTAATGTTTTGGCGATTTCCTCTGCCGCCAATTGTCCGCTGATGATACCGGGAGGCATTCCAGGACCTGGGACTGTGAGTTGACCAGCATAAAAAAGATTGGCGAGTTTGCTGCTTTTCATCTTGGGTTTTAAAAATGCAGTTTGCATTAATGTGTTGGCTAAGCCGTAGGCGTTGCCTTTGTATGAGTTGTATTCGGATTGAAATTCCTCATGAGCAAAGCTTCTTTTATAAATGATATGGGGGCGTATGTCAATGCCTGTTCTTCTTTGCACTGCATCACACATGCCCTCCCAATATCGATCTCTCAATGCTTCTGTAGAAGTTAATCCTGGGGCCACGGGGATCAAAAAGAACATATTTTCCTTGCCCTCAGGTGCAACGGAGGCGTCCGTTTTGGACGGGCAACACAGATAGAACAAAGGGTCAGTGGGCCATTGGGGATTGTCGTAAATCTCCTCGGCATGTTTGTCAAACGAATTCTCAAAGAATAGGTTATGGTGTTCAAGTCCAGGGACTTTCCGATCCAATCCAACATAAAATAGCAATGAAGAAGGAGACATGGTTCGCTTTTCCCAATAGGCCTCATCGTATTGTCGATAAGTTTGAGGCAGCAATTCTTGCTCAATGTGGTGGTAATCGGCACTGGCGATGACACCATCGATGATCCAGGTTTGATTTTGTGTTTTGACTGCGGTTATCTCGTTGTCCTCAAATTCAAATCCAATGACGTTTTGATTGGTTTCTATTTTCACTCCCAAGGACTCCGCCAATGCCATCATGGCTTCAGGAACTTTGGCCATTCCGCCCATGGGGTACCAGGTTCCCAAACCCAAGTCAGCATAGTTCATAAGGCTATATAACGCGGGAGTCTTGCTGGGTTTGGCACCCAAGAACAAGACCGGAAATTCCAACAATTGTAGCAAGGTTGGATTTTTAAAATGACTCTTGAGATGAGCCCGCATATTAGAAAAAAGCTGAATTTTGAACAGCGCCTTCATAAGGTCCCATTCTGCAAACTCCATAAAATGATGCGCGGGCTTACGAACAAATTTGCCCATCCCGGCGCTGTATTTTTCTTCTGCTTCCTTGAGGAATTGCTCCAAAGCCGCACCGGCGCCTGGTTCGATGCTCTCAAATAATGATTTTATTTTTTCTAAATCCGCCGCGACATCAATGGATTGATCCTTTAAAAAAACACGGTATCCTGGATCTAAACGCTTCAATGAGTAATATTGAGAAGTACTCTTTCCAAAAGACTGAAAAAACTCCTCCATGACCTCGGGCATCCAGTACCAACTGGGCCCCATGTCAAATACAAAACCCTCAGCGGAAAAACTACGCCCTCTCCCTCCGGCCTTTTCGTTCTTTTCTAAAACGGTAACCCGATAGCCTTTTTGCGCAAGCGTGCAGGCCGCAGCCAAACCGCTGAAACCTGAGCCAATAACGGCGATGTGTTTTGTTGTATTATTCCCCACGTATTGTTAAACAAAAAAGTAGGGAAGTTGTTCAACGCGAGAATAATTTTAACGAACCCTTACTTTTTGTCCAACTCGAAGTTTTGAACTTGGGCGAAGTTTGTTGAGCTTACACAATTTGCTGACCGAAGTACCGTGCTTTCTGGCAATCGAAGATAGTGTTTCTCCGCGCTTTACACTGTGATATTTTCCACCTTTGGATTTTCCTTTGGTTTTGCTCTGGGGAGCAGGTACCTTGGCGTTGGTTTTGGTCAAGTAAAACAGCGGACTTTTGATCTGGGCTTGGGGCACATTGAGTATCAATGCGGGGTCGATGGCGTTGCCTCGGAAACGAATTTCAAAGTGTAAGTGGGCACCAAATGAGCGTCCTGTATTTCCGCCTAGTCCGATGATTTGCCCATTTTGAATCCATTGTCCCGGTTGTACAAAACGTGCCTCCATGTGGGCATACAAAGTTTCTAAACCATTTTTGTGTCGGATGACAACCACATTGCCATAAGAGGGACTGTAGTGCGATATGCGAACCATACCTTCAAACGCAGCAACAACAGGTTCTCCGGTGCGCAACCCCAGATCCAATCCCTTGTGGGTTCGGCCCCAGCGTGGACCAAATGGAGAGGTGATGCGCGGATATTGTGTGGGAAAACTAAAATCACAGCTGTCAATCGCCAGTAAAAACTCGACGGTGTCCATTTCCCATTCAATTTCTTCTACCTGATGAATCATTTTGGTGTCCCAACGGTCGTCCATGTCATAACCAGGGATGACATCCAAGGAATCCTCAAAGGTGCTCATTTTTAAGTCCAAAGGTGGAGCAGCTTCAAAGGTGTATATGTGATCAAACAGATTGAGGTCCACTTCTGAAATCAATTGCGCTGGTTGAAGGAGCGATACCTGAATAATACTGTCTTCTTCTTCTTCTCCAGGCTCTGTGATGAGTGTGGTGCAGTGATTGAGCCAATGCAAAGAGTCTTCCATGAGTTCTATGGCGGACTCTACTTGGCCATAGCCAAGCGTGGTCAAACAAACCCAAAGTACCGTAAGAAGTGATTTCCGCATTGCTACAAAAATAGTCGGAGAATTTCTTTTTCTCAAATGCTGAAGAAGAGTTACCTTCAAATCATTGTTAATGAAATAACCTATTTTTGCACCATGAACGAATACAAAGTTGACATCTTGGCCATTGCAGCCCATCCGGATGATGTGGAGATCTCTGCGGGTGGAACCGTTGCCAAGCATATTGCAGAAGGCAAGACTGTGGCCATAGTGGATTTAACGCAGGGCGAGTTGGGTAGCAGAGGTTCAGGACCACTGCGCCTCTTAGAAGCTGAAGACGCAAGGGTGATTCTTGGTGTTCAGTTTCGTGAGAACTTGGGTTTGAAAGATGGTTTTTTTAGATATGATGATGAGACGCTGTTGAAAGTAATTGAGGTTGTAAGAAAATACCAACCAGAGATTGTTTTGACCAATGCATTGAAAGACCGACACCCGGATCACGCCAGGGCGGCTAAATTGGTGAGTGACGCTTGTTTTTACAGCGGACTGAATAAAATTCCAGGTGAACGCATTTGGCGTCCGAAGGCGGTGTACCACTTCAACCAAGATTATTACAATGAGCCGGATTTTGTGGTTGATGTAACTCCTTTTTGGAAGGTGAAGATGGAATCGTTGATGGCGTACAAGAGTCAGTTTTATGATCCCAACTCCAAGGAACCCGAGACGCCCATTTCAGGTGAAGGTTTTTTTGAATACCTCAAGGCGCGCTCTATCGATTTTGGAAGACCTGCTGGAATGCAGCTGGCAGAGGGCTTTCAAGTTGGACGTACGTTAGGTGTGAAGAATCTTTTCGATTTGATGTAAAAAAATTTTGCAAAAGGAGATTTATGTATTTTCTTTGCACCCGCTTACACGGTGGCCTTAGCTCAGTTGGTTAGAGCATCAGATTGTGGTTCTGAGGGTCGTGGGTTCGAACCCCATAGGCCACCCCAAGTAAAAAGACCTCTTTGAGGTCTTTTTTTATGCAATGATATTTCGAAATGTCAGATTCAATCGGGGAAGTGCGCTTTTAACTTTGGGTATCTCGTGGTACCATTGATCTTGAAAGTGATGCATCACGAGTAAATCCCCATGATGAAGTACGAGTTCAATTTTTTCCTGGGTTATACGATTTTTGAATTTAATTTTCCGACTACCGCCAAAGGTGACCGATGCAATGCAGCGGGTGTCCATTTCGGGCTCGTTGTCTCGATGTGCGCCCATGCTGTCCCGACCATCTCGATAATAATTCATTAGACAAGAATTAAAAGGGAATTGAAGAATCTCGTTCAGTTCTTGCCGCATTCCTTCGGCAATGGCGGTAAAGGTCTGTGCGGGCCATTGAATACTGCTGTATTGATAGGCTGGCCCCATCCAGTAAGTTAGCCGGGGTTCATTGTATTCTTTGCCAAACACCTTGATTTTATTTTGAACCCAAGGGGTGGTGGTTATCCATTCGGATTTTTCTAATTCGTGGCTCGGAAATCGCGAAGCAAATAAATGGGGATAGAGGTGGAGGGTTTGATTTCCTTCTTGATGAAGAATCAAAGGTTGTGTCATGCCGATGGATTCGTGCTGGAAGAGGATGGTTCTTCTTTTGATCCCGTTTCTGTTTCTGTTTCCGTTTTCGGGCCTGCAACCGGGGTCTCTCTTTTGGGAATAGCACGATTGTCAACGTCCATTTGATCCAAGGGAATGCGTACTTCTTTTTGAATGTCTTGGGCGCCTTTCATGATTTCATCTTGTACATCTTTGGCGGCGTTTCTAAATTGATACACGGCCTTGCCCATGGTCTGCGCCAAGCTGGGTATGCCTTTGGCTCCGAAGAACAAAAGATAAACAAACAAAATGATAATGATTTCACCTGAACTCATGCTGCAAAAATAAGGGGCTCACGCGGAGCCCCTTTCTTTTTTTTGAAATAATTCAAAATTATTTTTCTTTTTTACCCAACCAGTTGCGCATGTCAACCACGATAGGTGTTGCAATGAACAATGTAGAGTATACCCCAGATACAACTCCGACAATCATCGCGAAGCAGAATCCTTTGATATCGTCACTTCCGAAGAAGAACATAACCAAAAGGGTTAATAATACAGTCATTGAAGTGTTGATTGAACGACCCAAAGTTGAATTCAAGGCATCGTTGATTGTGCTCTTCAATTCAGGATTCTTGCGTGTATTGAAGTACTCACGGATACGGTCAAAGATAACCACGGTATCGTTGATTGAGTATCCGATAACCGTCAAGATGGCACCGATAAAGTTCTGATTGACTTCCATAGAGAATGGTACAAGACCATTCAACAAAGTGAACGCAGAAACAACGATCAAGGCATCGTGAGCCAAGGCTGCTGCAGCACCTACTGCAAAGTCCCATTTTTGGAATCGGATGAAGATGTAGATACCCACTAAAATCAAACCGATGATGGTTGACCAGAAGGCTTCAGTGCGGAAGTCATCCGACATGGTAGCATCTACTTTGTAAGAAGAGTCAATAGTATAATTAGTACCAACCGCTTTCAATCCTTCATTTACTTTGGCTGAAACCACTTCATCGATGTTGGCTTCGTTGCTGTCCATCATGAAATTGGTGGTGATTTTGAAGCTCTTGTTATCAGAACCAATGCTCTGAACTGATGTAGCTGCAACATTGCCATTGCTTTCTACCAAAGATGCATTCATTGCGGCACGGACGTTTTCTGCATCAACCGCATTGGTATAAGTCACTTTGTAAGAAGTACCACCAGCAAAGTCGACACCCATGTTGAAACCGCGTGTCATCCATGAAACCATACCTGCACCGATGATTAATAAAGAGATAGCATAGTACACTTTTCGCTTGGTAACGAAATCATAGTTCACCTTGGTAAACCAATCTTTGGTGAAGTTGCTGTAGAATGTAATGGGCTTCTTGCTATCCAAACGCTTGTACAAAATCAAACGAGAGATGATGATTGCAGTAAACAAAGTAGTGAAAATACCGATGATCAAGGTTGTAGCAAAACCTTTGATAGGTCCTGTTCCGATAACCAACAATACCAATCCAGTAATCAACGTCGTAGCATTACCATCAATGATCGCGCTAACTGCTTTCAAGAAGCCATCTTTCATGGCTGCATTTACAGGTTTACCCAAACGCAATTCCTCTTTCACGCGCTCATAAATCAATACGTTAGCATCCACCGCCATACCCATGGTAAGAACGATACCCGCGATACCAGGAAGGGTCAATGCACCACCAATGGAGATCATAGCACCCACCAAGAAGAACAAGTTGGCTATCAAAGCTACGTTTGCGGCCCAACCGGCCCAAGCGTAATAGAATACCATGTAAATCAAAATCACGATGAAAGCCATAGCGAATGACCAAAGACCCGCTTTGATATTTTCTTCACCCAAAGTTGGACCTACGGTTACTTCATCAATGATTTTTGCAGGAGCAGGAAGAGAACCTGCTTTCAATAGACCAGCCAAATCTTTGGCTTCTTCAATTTGTTTATCGCGAGAACCTGTTCCCAAAGTGATTACAGAGCGACCATTGGGGATTTCAGAGTTAACAGAAGGAGCTGAATAAACCAAGTTGTCCATAACAATAGCAATCGCGCGTTTGTTGTCAGCAGCGTTTTTCTTGGTCATGTCTCTCCATACTGGAGTTCCAACTTCAGGGTCCATGGTCATCTCAACGGTAACATCGCCTGTAGTAGGGTCAAAATCTTGACGCGCATCTACAATCGATTTGCCATCCAATTGAGCTTTTCCTTTCAAAGAAGGATCTTTGATAGCGTACAATGAAACAACATTGGCCATGGGCTTGGCGCTCCATAGCAAACGCAACTCAGGTTTTGCCGCCATGGCTTGACGCGCTTCTGGGCGAGCCAACAATTTGTTGATGGCTGAGGTGTCAGAAACACGGGCCATACCGACCATGCTATTGCCGGATTGAACACGTGGGTCAAGCAAAGCAAACAAAGGATTCTTTTTTCTCGATTCTTCTTTGGTCAACAAAGAGTCAGCTTTGATTTTGGTTGAATCAACAGCCGCGATTGAGGCAGAATCGGTGGTGTCCATTTTGGAAGACAATCCAAACAATTCAGGGGCACTTGCCTTACCTAGATTTTCATTGATTTTTACAACAACATCAAAAATCTCAGTATTGAAATAAGTATCCCAAAACTCCAGGTTTGCGGTGGATTTCAAATTTTTGCGAACACGCTCACGATCAGATACACCGGGTAATTCAACAATGATGCGTCCAGTCAAAGATTGCTTTTGAACATTGGGCTGCGTTACACCAAATTGGTCGATACGCTTGCGAATGATATTCTCTGTGTTGTCAATGGCGTCATTGGCTTCTTTTCTCAACGCAGCAATGATATCGCTGTCAGAAGCTTTGGCTGGGAATTTTTCTTTGTTTTCGTAGTTGCTGAACAAAGTCCATAACTCAATATTTGAGTTTTGATTTTTCCAAGATTTCTCGAACAAAGAAATGAAGTCCTCGGTTGAATTGCGTTGAGCAGCAACCGCTTCTTTAATTGCATTGGTGAAAGCAGGAGTTTCGTTGTAATCCGACAAGGCAATAACCAAATCAGGAATCGAAACTTCCAAGGTTACAGACATACCACCTTTTAAGTCAAGACCCAAGCTCAACTCGTGTTGTTTTAAGTAGCTGTAAGTGTGGTCAAATACAGGGTAAGCTTTGGCTTCAGAGCTGTCGCGCAACATTTTGCGCTCCAATTCATAAATAGCAATATCAGCTGCCTCGCCTTGGAGGTCTGTATTGGCGATCGAATCAACCGCAAGTTGGTGGATGTTTTTCTCATATTGAGAAGCCACCCATCCGAATGACAAAGAATACAACACTGCCACCGCAAGTAGGATGACAAAAGTCCAAAGAATCGATCTATTCCGCATGTAACGTTAATTTATTCTGTTTAGTAAGGTAGCAAATATAATAAAGTAGCCTCTATGGTTTGGGCAAAAAAAAACCGGCTAATTGCCGGTTCAATTTTCGGCCTGAAGAGGCGTCAAATTTTTTATTAGGCCATCAATCCGTTGGCTTTGGCTTGCTTCATAGCAGCCGCCAATCCAATTTTGTTGATGGTTTTCATTCCTTTTGGAGTTACTCGCAACTCAATAAAGCGTTGCTCTTCTTCTGACCAAAACTTTTTGTATTGCAAGTTGGGATAAAACTTACGACGAGTCTTGATATTAGAGTGAGAAACATTGTTTCCTGAAATGGTTTTCTTACCGGTAATTTGACAAACGCGTGGCATATTCTTCTTTTTTAAATTCGAATTAAGGAGTGCAAATATAATATTTATTTTTACAATTCCGATGTTAATTATTAAAATAATGGACTCTGAGCAAATTTGCGGCCTGTAAGCAGGTGTTTTGGATGTTTCGCATTCGATTATTTCCCAGGTGCAGGGTCTGTGCAAAATGCTGAATGCCGTTGGTCACGGCGATGCAAATGGTGCCTACAGGAATCTCAGGGTTGTCTGAATTGGGACCAGCATACCCTGTGGTGGCTATGGCAAAATCAGTATTCATTTTTTTTAGGCAAGCTTGGGCCATGGCCAATGCCACGGGTTCACTCACAACACCATGTGATTGAATAAGGTCTTCTTGAACTCCCAAAGTTTGGATTTTACTTTCGATCCAATAAGCGGTGATGCCACCTTTGAAAAAATTACTGGCTCCTGCCTCTGCGGTAAAGGCGCTTTGTAGGGCGCCTCCAGTGCAGCTCTCAGCTACGGACAGGGTTTTGCCTTGGGTTTCACACCATCGGGCAATGGTTTTAAAAATGGTGGTTTCGTGATCGCTGAAAACAATGTCACCCAATATGGATTTGATTTGTGCTGCGCGGCGGGCAATGGCATTTTCCGCCCCGGTTGGATCCCAAACGCCATATTGTGATAAACGCAGTTTGACGCTACCGGGAGAGGGAAGGTAGGCCAATGAAATGCCCTCTTTTTCTATTTCATGCTCAAATTCGATGAGTTGATCGGCGATGTAACTCTCACCTACGCCAATGGTCATTAAGGTTTGATGGATGATGGTGGGCATTTCAAACTTCTTTTGAATCATGGGAAGGATGGTTTCTTCTACCATCGCTTGCATTTCATAAGGTACACCGGGCATTGAAATGAGCACATGCCCTTCTCTTTCCATCCACATTCCTGGTGCAGTGCCTTGGTAATTGGGGATTACGGTGCACTTGGAAGGAACCATGCTTTGTCCATGATTTCTTTCTGCCAATGGTAAATTGCGTTTTTCAAAAAAAAGCTTCACTCGATCAAACGTATCCTGATCGCGAACCAACTCATCTTGAAAAAACTCCGCAATCGATGTTTTGGTGATGTCGTCCTTGGTGGGGCCCAGCCCGCCGGTGACAAAGGTGACTTGGGCGTGCTGAAGACTGGTCTCCATTTCACGAGCAATGGCGTCCTTGTTGTCGGGGATAGCAATAACCCTTCGCACTTGCATCCCCATCTGATTGCTTTTCATACCAAGCCACGATGCGTTGGTGTTGACGGTTTGTCCAATTAGAAGTTCATCACCTATGGATAATATATCCACCCAAACATTTTTTATCTCTGTCATCTTTTTTATATTCGCTTCAAACAAATTTATTTTATACTTAACCAAAAGCCCATGAAAAAGTTCTATTCGTTTGGCTTAATGTTGGCGATTGCAGGCTCAATGTCAGCCCAGAGTCAACTCAAGCAAAGCCCCGGCTCAAGCCCGTCGGCACGTTACAATCCTTACAAGGATGAAGTCATTCATCAAGTGCTTTCGCAAAAAGCAAAGAAAACACCCATGATTCCTGGTGCCGCTAAAAGTGCGTCAACAGAAGAGGAAGTGGGTATCTCTGTTTATGATTTGCAAACCAATGGTTCTGTGTGCCCACGTATCGTTGCTGACGATCAAGGTGTAGCCGCAACTTGGACTTTTTCTGCTCTCGAAGGGGGTGGTGCTTATTCAGACCGTGGTACTGGATACAATTTCAGAAATCCTTCCACCAACCAATGGGATGATTTTCCATCCGCACGTATCGAATCATACCGTACGGGATGGTCGAATTTGATGCACTTGGCCAATGGAAGTGAGGTTGTTCTTGCGCACAATGGTGTTGGTGGAATTAAAATGACCACGCGTGCTGCTGTTGGAACGGGTGCATGGAATGCAACCACTGAAATTCCAAACAATACGGGCGAAGCGCTTTTGTGGCCTCGTGCTTGCAACGTGGGAAATACCATTCACATGATTGCCATTACTGATCCCAACAATTCTACGCCATACAATGGTTTGGAAATGGCTCTTTTATACTACCGTTCTCAAGATGGTGGTGCAACATGGGATGTCATTGATGGTGCTTTGCCAGAAATGTCTTCTGCATTTACCAAGGACGTTACTGCAGATACTTATGCCATCCATGCCAGAGGCAATACTGTTGCCATTGCGGTATTTGGTGAATTGAATGATACATATGTATATGTTTCAGAAGATGCAGGTAATACTTGGACCAAGACTGTGGTTTGGGATTTCCCAATCGATGGTTATGAAGTAGACATGGGTACGGACATTGAAGGTGACGGTATCCAAGATACCATCATGTCAACAGATGGAACAGGTGCTATTTATGTAGATGTAAATAACAATTTGCATGTTTCTTTTGGTACAATGTTCTATACGGATGACTTGGGTGTAATTGACTCGGTTTATTCTTATTTCCCATTGGCAGGTAGCGTAGCATATTGGAATAGCAATATGACTCCCACTGTTACAGGTGTGGATAGCGTATGGGTAGGACAAGATTCTACTTTCTTATACAATGAGATTGTTTATTCAAATGAGATTGACTTGGTTAACTCAACTTATGTATGGTCTGCATATGATGATTATTATGACTTGGGTTCAGGACCTATGGTTGTAGGCTCTGTGGTTGCTGCTCCAGCAGGAATTGAGTGGGTATCTGCTTCTGTATCTTTTGAGGATCCCAATAATGGAGGTGTAGTTTTAGAAGCCAATGGCAACACTTACAATTTGGCTACTTCAGGCAACCTGGATATCTCTGCTTGGGGATTGGGTTCAAATTTCGATTATTCAATTTACTCGGCCATTGATAGTTTGTTGTTGAATGTTTCTGTTAACTTCTCTGGGAACTACAACACAGGTGAGATTCAAGACACTGTGTATTTGGTTGCTTCAGTTACTCCAGTTTATTCTTATACCGATATTTATGAGTATGTAGATGTAATCAGCTACAATGACGTGATTCTTGAAATTGGTGTTTCTCCAGACAATGACACGACCATTCCAGCTGCTACAACTGAAGTAGGTCAATACGGAAATTCGGGCATTGCCTCTCATCCTCAAATCGCAGGTGATGCTTCAGGTAATATCTATGTGGCATACTCAGCGATCAATGAGAACTTCTTCAATGGTCAAGAGTATTTGCGTCACGTTTATGCTGTAAAATCTACAGATGCAGGATTGTCTTGGTCAGCTGAAGTGGACATCACTCCTGATTTGGCTGGTACAGGTTGGGAATACATGTATGCTTCTATGGCACATGAGATGTACAACGATCGTTTGCACTTGGTGATTCAAAAAGATGAAGAGCCTGGTATTCACGTTCAACCAGAAACGGCTGCAGATCCTGTTGCGGACAATTTGCAAATCTATTTGGCAGTTACCAGTGATTTGGTTGCATCTTTCAACGAGAGTGTTGATGATGTTACATTGTCAGAGATTGCGATGTATCCAAATCCTTCTAGCGATATGGTGAATGTGATTACTGAAAGTTGGATGGGTGGTCAATTGCAGGTTTTTGATTTAACTGGTCGTCAAGTGGCGAGCATGAACGTAACCGCAGGTCGCACAGTAATTAATGTTGCTGATTGGAATGCTGGTTTGTATCAAGTGGTTTTAATCAACAAAGGACAGAAAGTAGTTTCTGCTATTGTTGTTGAGTAATACAAAGTTGTTTTGATAAAAAAAGCCCCGCAT
>CALJKR010000011.1 GCA_937974555.1 uncultured Flavobacteriales bacterium
GCAAAATATTGACGACGCAATAGTTGTGAATTGCTGTTTAATTGAGATCTTTGAAATATTCGAAACAACCAAATGTGATCTAAAACGCACGTTTTAAGGATGTTACATCGATTTTTCGCGATTAAAAAAACACAAATTTCGAATATCCAAAAAAGGAAAACCCTTCGGTTTTCCTTTTTTATTTTAAAACAATTCCAATTGCTGGGGCCCCAATGGCACTTCAATTTCCTTCTTTCCAAAAAATATTTCCATTTGTGCAAACTGCTTGTCGGTGACATGCAATATGCCGACATGCCCTTTCTTAGGCAAGCTGGTCTTTACTCTTTTAATATGCACTTCTGCATTTTCCCTACTCGCGCAATGACGCAGATAAATGCTGAACTGAAACATGGTGAATCCATCACGTATCAAATCTCTTCTAAATTCACTGGCAATTTTTCGCTCTTTCTTGGTTTCCACGGGTAAATCAAAAAAGACCAAAATCCACATAATCTTATAGGCGTTGATTCGTTCGAAACTCATGTTTGGGAAATTGGGGCAGCAACACCTTCTTTTCTTTCCCTTCTAATACTTTCACCAAAGAGGAGGTGGTCATGCTTGCGGCAATCAATAAAGGCCTGCGTTCCTTTTCGAGCATCACATCCAAGGTGGGGATTTTTAATAAATGCAATTTCCATTCGCGGGTCAACTCCTCACCCACTTCCATTTCATGCAGATGATCCAGAATATACGCATCCACAATGGGGCGGTAGGGTTCCATGACATCATCCGCCAAACAATAGGCATTGTATTGATTTTTGTGATGAACACCAAAAGTGGGAAACAATCCCGAACCCACCAAGGCCCTGGCAATTATGGCGCGTAGGATGGCGTAACCATAGTTAAATAAATGATTGGGAGGTGGGCCAAAACGTTCTCTCCGAAAATCTTGACCTTCAAACAAAAGATTCCAATAATAGGCTGCCCCTCTCGCTTCAAAATTGTCCATATCGCCCGAGCGAACTTCAGAAGCCCATCTTATCAGCGGAGCATGTTCCAATTGTTGTCTCAAAAGCACCTCACCTTGATTCTCCAATTTGCATTTGATCAATTGAGCCCAAACATTTTTCTTCAAAGGAAGAGACGTGGCAATCTGCATTTGAAACCGTGCACTTTGCAGGGTATTTCCTTCCAATGGCAGCCACAAACCCACCGGCATGTGCTTGCCATCACATCCAATCACCGCCACATTGCGTTCCATCAAACGGGTGAGCAATGCGGTCGTAATGGTGCAATGTTCAGACTCCAGCATCAGCACCCCAATGTCCTCAATCGGCACTGTCCGCTCACTCGATTCACCTTCATGTATACGCCTTACCAACATCTGCTCTTGGCGAAGGCTCAGTTGAGAAGGATTCTCGATGACCAAGGTTCTTTTTATCACAACAACTCTCCCAAAATACTTAAACGAATTGCTCGTGGGTTTGTATCAACTATATTTTTATGATTGCGCAAACTAAAATAAACTTTCATCTCCTTGTTCTCTTTCGAATCATCAAGCTTTGTTTCTGATATTAATCTCAAAAAAATCGTGATATTATCATTTGAATCTTTAGTGATTTTTTGACATCGATAATATTGTTTTTCCTCATTGTCAATCTCAAACAAATCATTCTGTTCAAATTTCCATTTGAGTTTTGCACCTTCCCATTCTGTAAAGTAAAGCGGCAATCCATTGGCCTTTCGCTCAAATGCTTCTTGGAAAGAAACCATCACGTCAAACAAAGAACCATCCTCTCTTTCATACACCGCCAAATGATGATTGTTTCCTGAATCAACAAATCCTTTGGCATCGTCGGGGCTGACTTGCTTTTGCGGCACCACTTTCCCTAACCCTGTCATTAAGCGCACCGTTCTGATAGGAATTCGTTTCTCTTCATTGAACCAAATCGGCGCTGCACCAAGATTCTTGATGGCTTCCTTCTCATTGGGATATTGATCAAAGAATGCCTGAAGCTTCTGCTTTACCACAGGATCAAGAACATATTCCAGATCCTTTTGCTTGATGGACGACAACGGATATTTCACCACCGCCTCTTCATTCCATTCGTAAATCTCCACTTTCTTCACAGGCGTTACGCCATCGGCCAAATAGATGGGCGCTTTAAATGCTTTGGTTAAATCTCCATCAAATGCTTTGATTCGCTCTTTTATCATCACACGTAAAAAGCGATCCACCACCAACCACTCCGGATTGAAATTTTTATTCAATGCTACTTCCCGTTTGGTCTGCACTTTTATCTTTCCGTAAACGGTCTCTTTGGATAACGCGCCACGTGGAATGATACTCGTGTATCCTGTCGCCTTATTTTTACTCTTCGAGGAAACCCGTTTTCCGGGTTTAAAGGATACGATAATTTTAGATGCGCGCTCCACGATTTCGTCTACTTCAAAAGGGGCTTTTCCAGCTATTTCTTTCAATTTAAAATGACCCGCTTCTTTTAAACCATCTGCCGTATTGGTTTTATTGACAAATTGATTCAATCTATTCAAGGATTGAATGTAACTCTGTTTGGTACAGGCAACAACGAGCGCATCAATGGCATGATGACGATGATCATCACGTTTGGACCAGCCTGCGATATTGTATATTCTCTTACCATCCTCACGCGTTTCTATAGAAGTAAGTCCCAGTTTTTCATAACGCTCCCAATTCACTTTTTTAAGGACATCATTCCATCCCCATTTTTCTCTCAAAAAGTCAGTAACACCTCCGCTGGTTGCATGCACATTGCGGCAAGCCAATCCCAACACTTGAGAAGCCTTTTTTGATATGTACTGGGTCTGACGCAACTGCCTCTCAATAAAATCTTTTGGAATATTTTCTTCAGGACATAGTAGACGGTCATACTTGGTTTTTGAAATCTTCGCGCCATTTACCCCAGATTTAAACCACAAATTGACCATGGCTATGTAATCTTCAAAAGATTGCAAACCCGCTATTGGCTGAGCCTTCATAAAATCAAAAGCGGTCATATTGCCTTTGGCCTTATTTACCCATGCCTCAGCCATTGTCTTATTGGACAAACTATCATCGAACAAACGTGACTTTGGAATAATGTGTTCTACATCAACTCCGGCACCATTGAGAAAATCCGCCAAAGCAATTCGTTTTCCAGTGTAAGGAGAAATACCTCCAACCTCCTCATAAATTTTAACCTTGTTAATCAGTGACTTTGTCACTTTCACAAATCCATATTCCCTGCGCAATCTATCTTCTATATCCTTGTTACGCTTTTCTTGTTTGGTGATATTGGATGACGTACGGTTCCGCTCTTCCTTGCTTTGCTTTAATTCACGCGCCAATTCAACTCTAATTTCGTCAGGTCTTCCATATTGTGGATGTTCAATGATCGCATTAACCACATTGATCAATTGATTCAAAACCTTCTCCACCACAGGCTGACGTAAGCTATTCTTCTGAAGCAATGGCACTTTATCCAAAAGCACCCGAGCCTCATTTTCCATTTTATCCAAATAATCAGAATGTCTGTATCCAGCGCAAGCCATTGCCTTAGAATAATCTAATCCATCCATGAGATAGGGCAAAGTCTTTTTTATCGCAGCAGCACTTCTGTTGCTATATCCAGCCTTGGTAAAATCCAATTTCACCAACTTCTGGGCAATCTCAGCCGTGCATTCAAAATCCTCAATCAGATTTTTTATAAGGCTTTCTTCATTTTCGACAGAATATAACAAATGCCACAATCGATAATAGTCGGACTTTTCAAAATGTGATGAAATAGTCTTTGATTGATAATGAAATAACTCTCCCGTTTCCTCATCTACAAGCGTCAAATCTTTGTTGTCCTTTAATTCTATATCAAACTCAATTTTCTTTATTCGCCCCAACAAATCATCCGCTTTCTTGATACCTTTCACAGCCTTTTCAATGGTGCTAAACGTTGTATCACCTTGAATTCCTTTTTCCCCAATGTTATGTGTGACCCCTTTAGGAATACCCAAAAACTTAATAATATCATTGGCAGTCATTTTTTCTTTCCATTTCAATTCCTCGGCCAATGCTAATGCCTTCTGGAGATCGACTGAAACTACAACTCCCATTTCATCTTTGAAACGCAAATTGAGAACTGCCTCATAAATTTTCGACCATTGAGCCAAAGGCGAAGTTCTAGGAGTGACCCTCGGAGACACATCCATTTTCTTGTCATTTACCCATGCATATCTCTTTTCAAATTCACATCGACTTACAAGCGCTTTCTGTGATTTCAATGGCCGCTGATGAAAAATTATTTCATCCTGAACTCTCTTGCGCAATTGTTCTGTAAGCACACTTGGATAAAATTTTGATTGACAATTCCAAATGGCCATAAATTCGTCTGCGTAGGCTTGCCTTGGGAAAATTCTTCCTTTTAGTTTGAAATATTGATCCTCTTGAAGCTGTTTAAAAACATATTGACCAATTGTCATATGAGCATCCAACAAATCTTGAGCATTCTTGCGAATTTCTGCTTTGTACTCCGATTCCTTTTTAGGATCCTCTTCTGCTCCATCAGTTTTTCGATTGGACTTAAAACCCCTCTTTTGATTGAGATGATATAGAACTCTACCTAACTCCTCCAATGAGATTTGCTCGTGCGCGGCCTTGGATCTGAGTTCCCAAAGATTCATTTTTGAAAATCCTTCAAACAATTCCTTTCCAGGTTCAATCCCAACTTCCGACAAAGCCCGCTTAAGCAATGTCTTTCGCAACGTACGCCGATAAATATTTCGTCGCATTCCACGCTTAATTCGACGCTTCGCATTTTTTGAAATGGCATTACCTGCTGTAAACTCATCTCGCTCTTCGGAATTCAAAGGAATAATGCGAACTCCCATTCCCAAAATCTCTGATTTCTTTTCATCTTCCTGGATGAAAGCCCAACCGATGGAGGCAACTCCCAAATCCAATCCCAAAACTTTTTTCATCTATTTTTTGATTCTAAAATATTTATTATATATTCGTGTCCTCAATTAACAGCAATTCACAATAAGGTCTATGACCGTTGTGAAAACATTTGAAGCGGGGAGCAATCCTCGCTTTTTTTTGCTTTAAAGAACTATATCAAATATATACAATAGAATCAATCATTCATCCAAATTGTTTTTAACAACAAATAAATTTCATTGACAATAGAAATTTATCGCTCTCCCTGTGGGCGAGAAATCTCTCTATCGCTGCGCTGAAAATCTCACGAATAATCTACGCTATCCCTACGGGCGAATAATCATTCGCCCTCTGCGTCTCCTCTGCGGGCGAATAATCTCTCTAACGCTGCTCTGAAAATCTCACGGACAATCGACACTCTCCCTACGGGCGAATAATTATTCGCCCTCTGCGTCTCCTCTGCGGGCGAATAATCTCTCTACCGCTACGCTGAAAATCTCACGAACTATCTACGCTATCCCTCCGGGCGAATAATTATTCGCCCTCAGCGTCTCCTCTGCGGATAATATTTCCGCCGCTACGCTGCCAAAATTTTCTGGGATTGTTTCGGATATAGGCCATCACTCTGTGACGATCAGATTGATTGAATATAATTCGACAATCATAATCGCGCAACCAAACGTCACCAACAAAACCTGAAGCCCGCATTCCCTTGACTACGCCTATTTTGTATCCCCGAACAATAGAACCAATGGTTCTTGATGGTGACTCAAACTTTACGAAATGAGGCCAACTTGTCCTCTCTCTGTTGGGAAAGGCACCGCGGTAAATTTCGATCAATCCATGAACATGATCTGGCATGACAACAAATTCTAAAACTCTCGCGTGCGGGAAATGTATGCTCATCTCCTTCCAACATTGATGCGCAGACCGACCGAATTCGCTCAATTGCATTCTCCCATCCACCACTTTACCCCAATGCCTTTGCCTTCTCTTTGCACAAATGGTCACAAAATACAAACCTCTCCAAGAATAGTCATACCCTTTCATTCGCCGAGATTTCCGATATTTTAATTTTCCCTTTTGAATCATCTCGCAAAAATGATTCTCACCATCTGCATAAAAAACCCATAAATTATAGGAATATTCTCGTATCTCTAGACCTTGAAAAAACTCACTACTGGCGAATAACCATTCGACCCAATAAAAATCAAACCAACGGACCAATAATCTCTCGCCCAATCTCCCAAAAAAAAACGGGCGAATAATCTCTCGCCCCAATAAAAATCAATCAACGGGCGAATAATTATTCGCCCCAACAACAATCAAAAAAGGGCGAATAACCATTCGCCCTCTATTACAAACAATACGATCTGTCTCCGGAAAAACTACCCCTTCTTCTTAAAATACAACCGCGTAATAAAAATCCCCTGACCATCGTCCTTTCCTGCATCGCTCTCTACCCCGCTGGTTACAAAAGCCAATTCATATCCTTGCGCATCCATCTCGTTCAACTTGGACATGATCATGGCATCATTGGACGCGATGTTCTGAAAATTGATGCCCACCATGCTGAAGAAATTCAACATCTTGGTTTCCTTGAATGCATTGATCTTTAAATCGGATCGATCGATATCACCTTGCTTGGTGTCCTTTCCATCCGTGCGCTCTGTGGTGTAGTTGTTGTGATCTATACTGGTAGTGGCTTCTACCATTCTTGATCTTCCCATGCCCCCTGGCAAAATGGATTCTACAATGGTGACGACTTTGTACTCCTGCGCTTGCGCAATTCCCGCCATCATCATGATGGCTGCCATTAAAATCTTTTTCATTTCTTACTTTTTAAATTATTGTTTCTATCTGCTTAAGTATTCTTCTCCAATCAAGGTGCCAAACGAATCTTACACCATTCAAAATCCGCATCTACTTTGTACACCAATCGATCATGCAATCGGCTGGGTCGTCCTTGCCAAAACTCAAAGTAATGGGGGATGATTCTGTATCCGCCCCAATGCGGTGGGCGCGGCACCTCTTGATTCGCAAATCGTTGGGTCATCTCTGCTACTCTGTTTTCCAACTCGCTGCGATCATGCAACATCTGACTTTGGGGTGAGGCCCAAGCGCCTATTTGACTCTCTCGTGGTCGACTGGCAAAATAGGCATCGCTTTCTTCCGCACTCATTTTCTTGGCTACACCGGTGACACGAACCTGTCGCTCTAAGACATTCCAAAAAAAGTTGACTCCCACTTTATCATTTTGCGACAACTCCTTGCCTTTGTCACTTTCATAATTGGTATAAAAGACCAAACCGGCATGGGTAGCTTCGCGAAGCAAAACAATACGCGAATGCGGAAAACCGCCTTCTCCAACCGTACTCACCACCATGGCATTGTAATCCGAAATCACTTGGGACTTGGCTTCTTCTAACCACAAATTCAACTGATCAATGGGATGATTCAAAGCTTGCTCTTCCAAAAGCAAGTGCTTGTCATACTCTTTGCGTGTTTTGTACAAATCTTCCATGGGGGGAAGTTCGTTATTTTTTCTTGAACAAGTGCTGATAGTAATCACTTAATGTTTGGGCATGGGTCACCGGATTGTGCTCTATTCTTATTCGCTCTACCGCTGCTCTTCCCTTGGCTTCCATGGCTTGTGGATTTTGTAATATCTCTCTTGTAAGCCGATAAATCTCCGATGCCAATTGATTACTGACTTTGCTCTCTCGGGATGTTGGAATTTCTTTCCATTCGCCCCATGCATTGATTTCATGTGCCAAGATCCATCCTACTTCCTCTTTATTAATTTCTGGAAGTGAACGCACACCGGTGGAAATTACAGGGCATCCTCGGGATTGCATCTCCAATACGCTGTATCCATAGGTGTCCTGCCAAGTAGGAAGAAAACCCAAATGACTTTTTTCAAACAAACGCAATACCTGATCGTTTTCCAACTTTTCATGATAGGTAATCCAATGTTGTGACTTCAACCACGCCTTGTCCTCTTCGATCTGTTTTGGGTTGATTCCCGGCCATCCATTCTCGGCATCCAAACTGGAAACGATGGTGAGGTTTATGGGGATTTCTTTTCGCAGGCGATCCAAGGCATGCACCAACTCTTGTCCTCCCTTTCGGTAAAATGCCCTACCTACAAATACCAATTGAAATGCGCCATTGAAAGTCCTTGGCTGATACTCCACCGCTGATTGTGGCGGATGCAAAACATCCAACTTTTGCAGAATGCTTTTTTCAAATTCAGGGAAATGACGAAGGACCTCCTCTTGAATCTTTTTTGTATGTTGCGACAACGCCAAAATCTTTTTGCAAGAATCAGAAGACAGGGCTTGCATGGCACAAACAATATGCGGATCTTGCTTCCATTGTTCCCATTGCGGATTCCTTTTAAAGTCGCTCTTTATGCGGTCAAAATAAGGCAGTAATGTTTCAAATGTGGTGATCCAAGGGGTGGTTGAATAGCTAACGCTGTTGAAGAAATGAATGCCCTCCACTCCAAGCGGCGCAATGGATCGAAACTGATAATAATCGGAGGCCATCAATGACCGTCCGAAAAAATTCTTCCACCAAAAATTGATTCGATTGATGTAAGCGAAATAATTTTTGCTACTCAAATTCACATAATGGGTTTGGTCAACGCGACCGATGATGTTGCGCTTTTCAGGATAGTTATTTCCGGTATAGCCTACTGTCATTTCGAAGAAGAATGCATAATGGCCGCTGCATAACGGTCCCAACTCATCATCTTGGTCTTCTCTCTTACGTGGTCCCTATTGATGGGTTGATCTAAAAACTGCAGCATGACCCGCGCCATGTCGTCAATATCACCATCATGGGCCAAATAACCATTGAAACCATCTTGTATGGTCTCTGGAAAATGTCCCACTTTGGTTGCCAACAAGGGCAACGAAAAATTATAACTCAAGGATTCAATTCCACTGGGAGTTGCCGTTCTGTAAAACAACAATACCGCGTCACTCACTTGGAAGAATGGAGGAACCTCTTCGTTACCAATGAATCGATTTACAACATAACAATCCTTCTCCAAACCCAATTTCGAAATCCATTCCAAAGGTTGGTCTTCACGTTCATCATCTTTCTTATTTAAAAGGATGCGCTTGGCCCATCCAAACAAGGTTTGTTTGATACGCGTGCTCCATTTACTTTGATCCAATGTATTCCAAAAGGATTCTCCCGCAATAATCAAGCTGACATCGTCACGCTGTGCTTTCACTTTTGCGAAAGCCTGAATGGCCTGATCCAAGCCCTTGTATCGTCTTATAAATCCAAAAAACAAAAAGACATGTTTTTTGAGCCCCCATTCTTCTTTCAATTTTTCAATATCCAAATTCGCTTGCGGCTTGAATAAATCGTAGATGGGGTGAAACAATTTTACCACGGTATTTTCTCCACGCTCACCGGTTTCAGTCAGATGAAAAGAACGATTGGGAAAAACACTCCTCAATTCTTCATACGTTTTCAGAGCATGTACTAAAATGGTATCCGCCTTTCCCAATGCCCATTTCGTTAGCAATTTATCAATGGAAGAATGCTCTTTTTGCTGTACAAAATGCACGTCAAAAATCACTTCAATTTTGGCTTTCTTTAATCCCTTGGCAATGAAATACAATGGCAATCCTTGCAAAGCGATGCTCCATTGGATAATGACTTTGCTGGCACTCAATGATTTTATTTTCTGCACCGTCTCACGCCAAGTGAGGGGATTGTTGTAATTGGTGACATAATGCACTTGCACATTGCTTCCCGATAACAAATCCGACTTGCTTGATTTATCGACAAACTCTCTCGGAATGATGGCTGGATATTGTTGCGTCCAAGAGACGATGTGCACTTCACAATCTTCTCTTCGATCCAGCGCCAAAGCCAATGAGGTGTTGTAATTCTGAATCCCTCCTTTGAACAAAGGCCCGGGACCAAAACACACCACGACCTCTTTCTTCATGAATTCAATTGTTTTACGGCAGCATCGTATACACGGCGCATGCCTTCCTCGATACTAATCTTGGCTTTCCAACCCAATTTCTCATGTACAAAAGTCATATCGCAATAGCGAGAGTGAACACCCACGGGTTTGTCCAACAATGGCCTAATGGTGGGTTCGTAACCGGCAAATTTGCAAAACACTTCGATAATCTCACGAAACGAAGTCAGTTTGCCCATCCCGATATTGATGGCTGTTCCATCGTGAATGTGATCCATCGCCAAAAGAATACAATCAATGACGTCATCGATATGCACAAAATCGCGACCCTGGTGACCGCTCCCCCACACTTCAAAAGGATCTTCCTTTTTGGCGGCGCGTGCAGCAATGGCAGGAACCGGATAAGTTAAATCCTGGTCTTCCCCATAACCACTAAAAGGACGAATACAAGTCACTTTCAAACCGTAATGTGAGGCCGCAATTTTCGCCAAAAACTCTCCCGTTAATTTGCTCCATCCATAGGTCATATCAGGCTCGCCCATTCGCTTAAAGTCGATATCACTTTCTTTTAAAGCAATAGCGCCATCCACTGTTTGGAGATCTACTGGATAAGCTGCTGAAGAGCTCGGATACAACAAACGCTCTGGTTTGTAATTCACGGCCCAATAAAACATCTCCGCATCAATGGCCAAATCCAAAGCCACCATCATGGGATCACCATCAATCTTGGCACGACCTCCCACTATTGCAGCAAAATGAAATACATCCGCAATTCGATCTACATCAAAAGGATAATCCTCAGAAAAATGGTCTGGGTTGTCCATCAACCTGCGCATCACCTTCAATGCATCATCATGAATAAACAAAGCCCGAGAATCGTAAATCACAAAATCTTCGCCCCTTACTGCACTCTCAAAAGTCATCCAAGTATCGGGATGGGTACCCACCATCAAATTGTCAATAAATACCACTTGATCTTGGGTAGTATTCAATAATCGCTTCACCATGTTGCGACCTACAAAACCGCATCCACCGGTGACCAAATGTGTTTTTACGTTCTCCATTTCAGTCGGCAAATTACGAAGGAAAACACTACATTTGAGCAGTCTTATGAACGACTTTTACAATGATATTTACGAATTGGTGAAGCACATTCCTGAAGGGCGAGTGACGTCCTATGGTGCAATCGCCATCGCTTTAGGAAAACCCAAAGGCGCTCGAATCGTTGGATACGCCATGAACCTTTGTGACAAGAATCTGCCTGCACACCGGGTAGTCAATAGAAACGGATTACTGACAGGAAAGATGCATTTCTCTGGTCCAGATGAGATGGCCGAGCGATTGCGTGCAGAAGGCATCGTGGTAATCAACGATCAAATTCAAAACTTTGATCAACACTTTTGGGATCCGTCAACTGAATTGGGATTGGATTAATTCAAATCCAAACGATGCCATTTTCTAAAATAATCGCGTTTCATTAGACGCCAAAGTGCAAAAGCCGATAGGGCTCCTATGGCCCAGCCCATAAGGACATCTGTCAAATAATGCACACCCAAGTACAATCTGGAAAAGCCAACCAAAATCACCCAAGTAAATAATATAATCGACCAAAAACGATGAAGGGGTCGCATGATTAAAATAAGGAAAACCGCAACGGTCATGGTGTTGGCGGCATGACTGGAATAAAAACCAAAGCTACCCCCTCGGTAAATATTGCCTGCCGCATCTTTTAGCAAATGCAAATATGGCAGAACCTCCGCATCGTGACTTGGGCGCAATCTCCCAACCATCGGTTTAAATACCGATGAAGCCATTTGGTCATTGAAAGCAATCAATATAGCCAACATCAAAAGCACTTTCCACATCGACAGCTGAAAACGGCGCATCAATAAAAAAAGCAAAAGCAAATAAAGAATGATACTCGAATCGCGCTGACTCACCCACCACATCAATGAATCCATGGCGGGTGCATGCAATTTGTGAATGGCAATTATAATGGATTGATCGAAGCCCAAAATGGTGAGTCTATAATTCAAAAAAGAAAATGCTCAATCAATGACTGAACATTTTCTCTATCAACAATTTGTAATTTTCCATGATGCGCTTGCGCTTCAATTTCAAGGTTGGCGTAATCTCCCCTTTGTGAATAGAAAACGGTTCTTGCACAATCTGAAACGATTTTACTTGCTCCCATTTACCAAAGCGAACATTGATCTTTAGGATGTCCTGCCAAATCAATTCCTTGATGGTTTCGTGGTGCAACCACTCGCCACCTTGGTCTTGGGCAATTCCTTTTTGTCTTGCAATTTCTGCCAGAGCCAAACGATCGGGAACCACCAAAGCACCTGGGAATTTTTGGTTTTCTCCAATGACCATACACTGCTCAATAAACAGGGATTCTTTCAAGGCATTTTCCAAAACTTGGGGCGCAACATACTTACCACCACTGGTCTTAAACATTTCCTTTTTACGATCGGTAATGATTAAAAATCCATCTTGAAAAATTCCAATATCCCCCGTGTAAAACCAACCGTCCTTGATCACCTCCGCGGTGAGTTCAGGTTGCTTGTAATAACCCAACATCACATTGGGTCCTTGCACCAAAATCTCTCCATCTTCCAACATCTTCACCTTGACACCCTCCACCAATTTTCCGACGCTACCGATGCGGAGCATGTCTTCACCTCTTACTGTATTGACTGAAACCACAGGTGAGGTTTCTGTTAATCCATAACCTTCCAAGACCACAATTCCCGCGGCATTGAAAAAGCGAGCCAAACGGGGTTGCAATGCAGCACTTCCGCTAGCTATCGCTCTAATCTCTGTCAATCCCAATGCGGCCTTCACTTTACTAAATACCAATTTTCGAGCAACACTTAATTTAATATGATACCATGCTGACTTCCCAGTATACTCCCATTCTTGGGTTAAATCAAGGGCCCACTGGAACAAAACTTTTTTTATTCCTGTATTGGCCAATCCCTTTTGAACAACACCATCAAAAACTTTTTCCAATAAGCGAGGAACTGCACTAAAGATATGCGGATGGACAGCATTCAAGTCGTCTTTAATGGCCTCCATGTTGGTCATACACACAGTGATGCACTTGTGAAAATACAAGTAATGCAACATGCGCTCGTAAATATGACATACCGGTAGAAAACTTAATCCTACAGAAACCCCAGTCTCCAATAGAGGCAAACGAGGTTCACTAACCAATACTGTAGAAACGATATTTTGATGACTTAACATTACCCCCTTGGGCAATCCGGTTGTACCTGAGGTATAAATGATGGTGGCCAAATCGTCGGTTTTAACATTGGACCTGCGATGTTTCAATTCAGGCAATTGATCATCGCTATCGGTCATCAACGTGGTCCAAAGCGGCACACCTTCCACTTCTTCAAATGAGAAGATCTGTGGCTGAAATTGCAAATTGGAGTAGATACTCTTTACCTTCTGATAAAGTGCAATGTCAGAAACAAAAATCATTCTGGCTTCAGAGTGATTTAAGATGTATTCGTAATCCGTTTCCGTCATGGTCGGATAGATTGGCACGTTGACCGCACCAATTTGTAAAATAGCACTATCGGTTACATTCCACTCCTGTCGGTTGTAGGAAGTGATCATGGCAATTTTATCACCAGGATTCACTTGCAAATTCAACAGACCTTTTGCCAAAGCTTCGGATTGGTGGACGAACTCCTGTGTGGAAATGGATTTCCATCCATCTCCCATTTTGGTTTTGATCATCGCTTGCAATGGATGAGTTTCCAATTGCTGAAAAGCGAAGTCAAACAGGCGTGTAGGTTTTGTCATAGTTGCGAATATAACAACAAAAATCCCTCAACGGCAGCTTGGCTGACATTGAGGGATTGCAACAATTAAACCGCGTTTATCGCTTCACAATTCGCTTAGCCACCATGGGATTGGACTGCGATTTCAAAATATATATTCCTTCAGCCAAATCCGAAATGGAAACAGGTTGGGTTCCTTTTTTAATGGCGGCTGTTAATACCAATTTGCCGCTCAAGTCATAAATGGAAATCAAATCATCTTGATGAGTCTGGATATAGACGTAATCCTGCGCAGGGTTGGGATAAGCCATCATTTCAGTGGCGGCTTGCTCCATGATTCCCACGTTATCTTGGGTGTAGAAGTAATAGACTTGACCATCAACGGGATCTGAATTCAATAGCTCATTCGTTCCTAAAAAACCAGTAAATTGAGGAATCGCATTAATGGTCGGATTGGTTGGATCTCCAGCCAAAGACCAAAATCCATCATTGGCAAAATCCGCTGACATAAAATTGAGGTTCTTGGCAAACAGCAGGGTAGGTTTACCAAATATTTGGTATGCATCTGCTGATTTGATGGTATTTGGCCCAAAATGCACGCGGAAACTTCCGGTGGTCTCATAAAACCACAATTGGAAGGTGATTAAATTTCCAAAAGCGCCCGTTAAATCGTATTCATCATAAAAACCGGCATTGGTCCATTCCATTTTAAAAATGCGATTGGGGGCAGTTCCCGCAATTTCGTATCCTACTGGACTGACCATCGCATCTGGCGAAGCGTTCATCAAATCCGCCATATAAGGGATCAATAGATCCACGATGGAATCGGTATTGAAATTTTGAGAGACTTGATTACCTGGTGCAGACACCATAAATTCAGTCAATGTGTCTTCCATGTAGTAAATTGGAAATGGCGGATATACCATCCATTCGGGATCGTCCCACAATTCACCATTGGTGATATCGATTGGACTTTCCAAAGGCTGATAGGGCTCTTGAAAGGCTTGAATCAAATATGGAAAGTTTTGCGCAAAGGCTCCAGCGGTCAAAGACAACGCGAGCGAAAGGGATAAAAATCTTTTCATGACGCAAAAAAAAAGCAGAATTGCTTCTGCTCGTTTTTTTGTATGTCAATTAAAGTTAATCTCCCGTTCAAGATTTCTTGGCCAGCAACTCCGCTTTGAGGAATCTGCCGGTATGACTGGCTTTGATTTTCACCAATTCCTCTGGAGTTCCTTGTCCAACAATGATTCCACCACCTTCACCACCCTCTGGTCCCAAATCAGCAATGTAATCCGCTACTTTGATGACGTCCATGTTGTGCTCGATGACCACCACCGTGTTTCCTCTCTCCACCAATCGATTCAATACATTGATCAACATTTCGACATCTTGAAAATGAAGTCCCGTGGTTGGCTCATCCAAAATGTAAATGGTGTTGCCTGTATCTCTTTTGCTCAACTCTGTGCTGAGCTTCACGCGTTGGGCTTCGCCGCCACTTAAGGTCGTGCTGTGCTGACCCAAACTTATGTAACCCAATCCCACATCTTGAAGGGTCTTGAGTGTATTGTGGATATTGCGATGGGTTTCAAAAAATTCCACTCCTTCATTGACAGTCATGGCCAATACATCAGCGATGCTTTTGCCTTTGTAACGAACCTCCAGCGTTTCTCTATTGTAACGTTTGCCATTGCAATCTTCACATTCCACCATGACATCGGGTAGGAAATTCATTTCGATGACCTTGACACCTCCGCCTTTGCATGTCTCACATCGTCCACCAGAAACATTGAAGCTGAATCGGCCTGGCTGATATCCACGCACCTTGGCTTCAGGCAATTGCGCAAACAACTGTCTGATGTCAGTGAATATGCCCGTGTACGTGCTGGGATTAGAACGCGGGGTTCTTCCAATGGGACTTTGATCGATTTCAACCACTTTGTCCAAATGCTCCAATCCTTTGATGGATTTATAAGGCAATGGTTTTCGTTGGTTGTCATAAAAATGATGCGCCAGAATGGGGTAAAGCGTATGGTTAATCAAACTGGATTTTCCTCCTCCACTCACACCTGCTACGCACGTGAAAGTGCCCAATGGAATTTTCAGATTGACGTTCTTCAAATTATGGCCCCGTGCTCCTTGTAATTCCAGGAATTTACCATTGCCTTTCCTTCGAACCTTGGGAACGGCTATGTTTCGTTTACCGCTTAGATATTGTCCCGTAACACTCTTCCCTTTCAGATGTACTTTGGGTGGCCCTTGCTCCACTACTCTTCCTCCATGCACGCCTGCGCCCGGTCCTATATCCACCAAATAATCCGCGCTGAGCATCATGTCTTTGTCGTGCTCAACTACCAATACGCTATTCCCTACATCGCGAAGCGACTTCAAGCTATTGATTAATTTTTGGTTATCCCGTTGATGAAGACCAATGCTGGGTTCATCCAATATGTAAAGCACACCCACCAATTGGGCCCCAATCTGGGAAGCCAATCTGATGCGCTGCGCTTCCCCTCCACTCAATGTTTTGGAACTGCGATGCAAAGTCAAATATTCCAAACCTACATCGATCAAGAAACGCAAACGATCCTTGATTTCCTTTAATGGTTCACGGGCTATCTTCAACTGGCGCTCAGACATGCCCTCGTGGGCGGTATCCATCCAATGCGCCAATCCCTTTAAATCCATAGCCGCAAGATCATAGACATGCTTGCCATTGACTTTAAAATACAGGGACTCCTTTTTCAATCTTGCGCCTTGACATTCAGGGCAGGCCACTTTATTCATGAAACCTTCTGCCCATCGGCGAATCGCAGGACTCGCGTCATCCTCCGCCTGACGTTCAATGAACGCAATGATCCCATCAAATTGGGTTTTCATGGACTGACCATTGCTTAAGGTCACCACCACCGTATCCTCGGTACCATACAATAAAACTTGCATGGCTTCTTTGGGGATGTCTTTGATGGGAGTTATTGAACTGACCTCATACCCTTGCAACACCGATTCTATCTGCTGAAAAATCCAGGTTTGCTTACCCTGTCCCAAAGGAGCAATGCCTCCTTTTTTCACTGACAACGAATCATCCGGTACTATTTTCTTTAAATCGATTTCCGCTACCTCGCCCAAGCCATTGCAATGAGAACAAGCCCCGTATGGACTATTGAACGAAAATAAATTGGGTTCGGGTTCTGGATAGGAAATGCCCGATTCCGGACACATTAAAAATTTTGAATAATGCTGAATTTGAAGGGATGATTTTTCCTCGATGGGTGCAACCATCATCGATCCCTTGCCTTGCTTCAAAGCCAAGCGAACAGAATCCTTCAATCGCGACTCCGGCTCATTGCCTGCCAATCGATCGATGACCAATTCAATATCATGGACCTTGTAACGATCCAACTTCATGCCTTTACTCAATTCCACAATATGACCGTCCACGCGGGCACGCAAAAAACCTTGGCGCATAAACTGCTCAAACAATTCTCTGTAATGCCCTTTTCTGGCTTTCACTATCGGGGCCAGGAACATGATTTTTTTTCCTGCAAATTTCTTTTGAATTTGAACGAGAATCTCTTCCTCATTGTACTTCACCATGGGAAGACCTGTGGCATAAGAATATGCCGTTGAGGCTCTGGAATAGAGCAAACGAAGAAAGTCATAAATCTCCGTGATGGTACCCACAGTAGAGCGTGGGTTTTTTGAAACCGTTTTTTGCTCAATGGAAATCACGGGGGAAAGCCCGTTAATCTTATCTACATCGGGACGCTCTAACTCACCCAAAAATTGACGGGCATATGCATCAAAGGTCTCTATGTAACGGCGTTGCCCTTCCGCATAGATGGTATCAAAAGCCAAGGAAGATTTTCCACTTCCACTCAATCCCGTGATGACCACCAATTGGTCACGGGGAATCGTAAGATCAAAATTCTTTAGATTGTTTTCTCGTGCGCCTAATATTTCAATTACCTCTTCCGACATATCAACCAAACACTGCGATAAATGAAAAGTTCAATTAGGAAACCTTCACCAAAATACCTTCAATCACGGAGGCAGCGACTTCCGCACTGTCCGCGGACTTGGTCAATACACTGATGATCTCACTGATCTTCATTTTCTCGATGGCATCCACGTCGTTTTCAAACAACTCCACCAAGGTTTGATCTCTCAGTTCTTCCGCTCTTTTTTCGTTGTTTCGGATAATGGCGATACTCTTCTGTACTTGCTCTGAATAATACATTTCAGGAAGCTCTTGAACCGCCTGAGCCAAAGCGATGCATTGCTCGTTAATCAGCTTAGCAATGGCAATCATATTGTGATGAATTTGCTTGGGCTTATAAAGATTGATGCGTTTGGATGCGCCGTAGATATAATCTGCAACATCATCTAAAACAATCGCCAGTTCATGAATATCCTCACGATCAAAAGGAACCAAGAAAATAGCATTGGCTTCTCTTACAATGGCATCGGTGATAGCATCCCCTTGTTTTTCAAAGGTTCTTATGGTATCCAACATATTGATGCGCTCCACATCGGATCCTTTGAGGCCCTCGTGCATCGCACTGGACATGTCGCATAAACTATTTGCACTCTTTTCAAAAAGTGGATAAAAACGCTTGTCTTTGGGAACCAAAGCCTGAAGGATTGTATTGATGTCTGCCATGTTGAATTTCATACTGCGATATTGCATCGCAAATCTTTTTCAAAGATGAACAAAAGTTTTCTAATTTGTTATGGAATTGTTAGGCTGTGAATAAAAAAAGGGAGCCGAAGCTCCCTTTCTTATTGAATCGAAATTCATTATTTCACAGCAACACGGAAAGTATGGTGCAATTGAGCGCCCATTACTTCAACCATGTAGATACCTGTTTCAGCAGATTCCAAGTTCAAAGTCAAGTTGTTATTACCAGAAGTCAATTTATTGAACTTCTCAGTTTTAACGATTTGACCCATTGCATTGTAAACAACAACTTTCACATCTTGAGTAGACAAAGTGGTCATGTTGATGTTCAACATACCTTCAGTTGGGTTAGGATAAACGCTTACGTTCTCAGCAACAACCACTTCAGATACAGCTACAGTTCCAACACACTCACAGTTTGCATCGTAAGTTTCGTTAGAAGTGTTAGCCAATCCATCCTCACATGGAGAACCCACTGTCAAACACTCACCACCTGCAGCCAAAGCATAAGGATTGTAGTTACAAGAAGTTGAATCTTGACAACCTGTGCAATCTCCACAAAGATCAAAACAAACCACTGGTAATACTTGAGCAACACCTGCACGGATAGCTACACGATTGAAACCACCTACACCATTATCCAATCCACAGATGGTATTGATACCAGGACCTTCTTCGATGGTTGGAGCAAATACATCTGTACCCGCCATGAATTTGTATTGAACCGCAGCTGGACCAGCCAAGTTCACAGTGCACTCATATACTTGGTCTCCATCAGCATCAGTCAAAATGGTACGACCATCTTGCCAAGCTGGAGTTGTAGCACCTGAGATCATCCACAAAGTGTCAGAAGCAGGGTTGAAAGCAGCCAAAGTGATTTGGTTGGCCATATTTACTCGGAAAGTCATGTCTGCAGCATCTGGATCAACCACACACTCAGCAGTACATTGGTTGTAACAAAACTCAACAGTCATTGCTGAACCAGTTACATCCAAACCTCTATTTCCACCGGTGTTACACTCAGCAGGAACTGATTCGTTGTCATTGTCAGCACCGCTCCAAGCGTTACCGTTAACGAACTTAAATTGGTAAGAACCTGGTTGAACGTCTTTCACCAATTCGTAGATATTGTTACCTACTGGAGACATAGCCCAATCAGCAGCACCTGCATCCCATCCTTGCAAGCTACCTGCAATGTGAACACCATTTGGAGAAACCGTTTCGTTGCTCATGTTCACACGGAAAGTAACCACAGTTGGCATCACACATGAAGTACAAGTACCAAAGCAGAAAGCATCAGTTAAAACGTTGGGTTGATCAACAACAACTTGACGGTTACCACCTACGAAGCAAGCACCATTGGCACCCTCTTCAAATCCCCAGCTGTTACCGTTTACAAATTTGTAATCGTAAGTACCAGGAATCAATTGCAACAACACGCCAAATACACCATTACCCAAAGCATTCAAAGAAATGAAAGCTGGATCCCAGTTAGCATATGAAGGATTGTCCACAACGTTGTCATAGTTAGGATCCGCAAAATTACCGGCAACATGCAAGTTGGCTGGATCATAATCCTCACCAGCTTCACCTGTGATACCATCACCGTCAGAATCTACCATTGACATGTCCACACGCAACAAAACAGAATTTGTTCCGCACAAAGAACATGAAGCATAACAAACTGCATAAGTTGCAGCGTCTGCACCCACTTCGATGAAACGGTTGTCATTACCATTCAATTCCACTTGACAGATGTTGGGAACATCTTCTACAAATGGCCAGTCGTTTCCATTCACAAATTTAAACTCATAATGCTCAGGCAATAGGTCCAAAGTAATAGAGAAAGTACCGTTTCCGTTGTCCGTCATCGCCATGGCTGATGGACTCCAGTTGGTGTACCCAGGATTTACAACAGACCCGTCGTAGTTAGGATCTGCAAAGTTACCAGCGATGTGAACGCCGTTTGCATCAGGTGTCAAACCTGCTCCAGTAATGTCGACAGTAAAGGTCACAGGCGTTTGTGCATACATCACAGCTGCTCCTAAAATCGACATCACCAATGTGTAGATTTTTTTCATTTTTATTAAGGTTTAAGTTTTACTTGGTGTACTTTTAACACTTTCCAAAAATAACACAAGTTTAAGCGCACAGCAAATGAATTTTTCACAAAAACATAACACCTTTAGAACCTTCAGCGGTTCTGCCCTCTTGGTGACGATGCTCTTGTTGTCACCCATTTTATTGAGTCAGAGTAAGATTCTCTGCGATCCACCCTCATGGTTTACAAACACCAAATACCGTCAATTGGATTTGTTGGTACGCGGAATTGATTTTAGTCAGTCCACTCCTCCTTCAGTAACCCAAGGCGATGTGAAATTGATTTCATTTGAGCAAATGCCCAATGCTCAATATGGTCTTTTGAAAATAGAAATTCCGGAAAACTGCGCCGCCCAAGATGTGGTGTTCACTTTTTCTGTTCTCGATTTAAAGAAGAAGAAATCCCGCAAAGTGGAATTGGTATTCCCTATTCTGGAGCGTTCAGCTTTTGAGCCACAAGGCTTAAATCCCAACGATTTGATTTATATGATTTATCCCGATCGTTTTGCCAATGGTGAAGAAAACAATGACTCTATTCCCGGCTTATATCAAGGCGCAAAAAGGAAGGGATACAAAACCAGACATGGCGGCGACCTTCAGGGAATAACGCAACATCTGGACTATGTTCGTAATCTTCATTCTACAGCAGTATGGTTGAATCCCGTCCTTGAAAACAACCAACCTCGCGACAGTTACCATGGCTATGCTACAACACACAGTTACCAGGTTGATGCAAGATTGGGTGGCAATGACCAATACTTAAAATTCTCAAGAGCCTGCCATCAAAAGGACATGAAAGTGGTTTGGGATGTAATCTACAATCACTGGGGCAATGAACATTACCTTTTCAAAAGCATTCCTGACTCTGCATGGTTTCATTTCTATCCAACATACACCAAAACCAACTATCGAGCGGAAACGCTGATGGATCCATACGCCAGTGAAATGGATAAGGACTTGATGTCCAATGGTTGGTTTGATAACCACATGCCGGATCTCAATCAAGCCAACCCTGGTCTTGCCAAATATTTGATTCAAAATTCTATTTGGTGGGTTTTAGCAGGTGAAATCGATGCTTATCGAATTGATACTTATGCTTACCCCGATCAAAAATTCATGGCCGATTTGAATCAAGCATTGCGCGATGAATTTCCTCATTTCTTTTTGTTCGGAGAAACCTGGGTACAAAGCACTCCCGTTCAATCTTATTTTACAGAGCATTTTAAATATGCACCATACAATTCAGCTTTAAATGGCGTAACCGATTTCCAATTGTATTTTGCAATAACCAAAGGGTTAAATGAAAATTTTGGCTGGGAAGAAGGATTGCGTCGAATTCAAATGACTGTTGCGCAAGATTTCATGTACCATCAGCCACAGAACAATGTGACCTTTTTGGACAATCATGACTTGAGTCGTTTCTATTCGGTGATTGGTCAGGACTACAACAAATGGAAAGCCGGTGTGGGTATGCTTCTCACATTGCGAGGAATTCCTTGCGTTTATTACGGCACCGAATATTTGTTGGAAGGATTTACCAATCCCGATGATCTGGTAAGACAAGAGTTTAGCGGAGGATGGAAAGGTGATGATAAAAACTACTTCACACAAACTCAGCTTACCGACAGAGAAAAGGAGGCATTTGTCTTTTACAAAACGCTTACTGCACTTCGCGCGGAATGTCAAATGGGTGGCATGATGCTCAAGCAATTCGTCCCTGAGGATAACATCTACGTATACTTTCGATACAATGAAAAGAAGAAATATATGGTGGTGGTCAACTTGGGAGAAAAAACCAAACTGGATCTGAATCGATTTAAGGAAATACTCCCGTTCCAATGCACCTTAACCGAGCAACTGACTCAACTGGTGATTCACCCACAAGGAACATTGGATTTGAGCAAGAGCCAAACCTTCGCCATTTTTGAAGTGAAGTAATTACCAAGATATGACATCCATTATGGCTCCGAAGGTATTTTCTTGCCAACGGTTGTCCAATGGATTGATCCATTCAATTGCCGTTATATCCTCTTCCCCTTGAGGAATTAAAATTTCTGACTTGGATGACAACATCCGGAACCAATGGGTGTCTTTGAGCACCCATTTTTCTTTGTGAAAATACATGTGATAAACGATTCCCAACTTCTCCAATCGTTCGACTTGTTTCAATCCACACTCCTCTTGCACCTCTCTAACGGAAGCCGCGATAATGGACTCACCCTTGTCCACTTTTCCTTTTGGCAAATCCCATTTCCCCCTTCTAAAAATAAAAAGCACTTCTCCTTCTTCGTTCTCCACACGCCCTCCTGCGGCTGTAATTCTCTTGAAGGAATCATTGAAGAATTCCCAATTCTTTTGGCAGTCCCCTTCCGCAACTAACCAACATGAATGCGCTTCTAAATCCAGCGCACTGAGCCAAATTTTCCAATCTTGCGGTGGTGTCAATGTGGTGAAATTTAAAAGCGATTCAGGAACTTGTCCGAAATAAAGCGTCGCATTTCCAATGTAAACTTTGTAACTTTGCATCATGTCTGATTTAAAAAACATCGCCCTAAAAGTAGCAGAATATTTACTTCAAATTGAAGCTGTAAAATTAAGTCCTGAACAACCCTTTACATGGGCCAGTGGGCTCAAGTCTCCCATATACTGTGACAATAGAAAAATATTGTCCTACCCTGCGATTCGCAAAGAAATTGCATTGGCTTTTGTGGAAGTCATCCGATCATTTCCCACACAGCCTGAAATCATTGCTGGCGTAGCTACAGGCGGAATCGGCATTGGGGCTTTGGTGGCTGAGGCCATGGAATTGCCTTTTATATACGTCAGAAGCGAAGCCAAAAAACACGGATTGAACAACCAAGTGGAAGGTATCTGTCCTGAGGGGGCCAAGGTATTGGTGATTGAAGACTTAATCTCGACGGGCAAATCCAGCTTGTTGGCTATTGATGCTTTGATAGAACGCAAAGTAGAAATCACAGGGATGGTAGCCATCTTCACATACCTATTCCCAGAATCAAAGGCCAAGTTTGATGCACACAACTTCGGTGTTAAAACACTTTCTAACTACGACATACTTTTGGAACAAGCTGTGAACTCTCGCTATCTTGCGCCGGAACAGATCAACGCGCTTAAAGATTGGAAAAACAATCCTGCTCAATGGTCATCACAATTTGAAAGCCAACCATGATAATCGAGAGTAAGAAATTCACCATCCATCGTTCTGCAGAAGAAACACTGGCTTATTTGCATGATCTGCACCATTTGGAAGCATTCTTACCCGATGACTGTTTCAATTGGCAATGCGATGGACTATCCTGTTCTTTTGAGACCAGAGGCAACATCAAGATCATTCTTCAGAAAGATCATGCAGATGATCACTCGGTATCCTACAAAAGTCTTTCTACCCACCCCATGTCCTTTGTTTTAAAAGGAAAAGTAAATGGCGATGTAGAGAACAGCTGTGTGGTTCAGTTTGAAATGAATGCCTCCATCAATCCTTTTGTAGGCGCCATGATGAAACCCATGTTCACTGACTTGATAGACAAGATGGTGGGAAAATGGGCGGATGTGATGAATTAAACCAAGAGTTTTCTAAAGGCATCAAAGGAAAGTGGCTTTCCAATGAAATCCGTCACCAATGGATTAGATTTGGCACGTGATAAATCGCGATCATCTAATGTTGAGGACAAGACATATACCTTGGTATCTTGTGAAATTTTTGATTCCAACGATTCCAATTTTTCTAATACCTCAAAACCATCCATTTCAGGCATACGAATATCCAAGAATATCACATCTAAAAATTGCTCGTTCCCCGACTTTAAATATTCCAATAATTGTGTTCCCGATTGAAACACCTCCAATTGAACATCATCAACAATACGCTTGATTACCTCTGAATGAACCATGTTAATAACCTCATCGTCATCTACCAAAGCTATGTGTTTCATTTTATTTCTTCTATTATAGGAAGCTTGATCCGCATGGTAGTCCCCACATTTTTAGTTGACTCCACCGTTATTTCCCCCCCCAATTTGTTTACGATTTCCTGACAGATGTATAATCCAAGACCAGTTCCAACACTGGAAGATGTACCTCTAAAAAACATATTAAAAATTTTGTTTATATGTTGTTCCTCGATTCCCTGACCATTATCCTGAATGGTAAGAACAACACTACCGTCAAATACCTCTTGCTTGAAAACAATCACTGTATGTGCGTTTGGCTTTCTGTATTTCACACTATTGCCAATGATATTCTTCAAAAGAACGGAAATTCGGGCCTTGTCATTATACAATAGTGGCGTTGAGGGAAATGATAAATCCATCTCCAAAGAATCCTCTGTGATAAACTTTAAATCATCGAATATGGTTTGCACCATCTTTGAAAGATCCATCCATTCGGGCACAATTTCCAACCTGGAATTTCTCGAGTATTCTAAAATTTCTTGAATTGTTCCATCCAATCTAGTAACAGATTGATCAGCCATATTCAAAAACTGAATCGCCTTTTCTGGTAATCCTTGATCATGCAAAACCAGGGAAATTATTCCCTTGATAGACAACAACGGTGATCTAAGATCATGCGAAATACTGTAAACAAAATTATCCAACTCCAAATTAATCTTGCGCAATTCATCATTGGACAAGGCCATCGCAATTTGCGCTCGCTTCAACTCTGAAATGTCTACACCTGAAATAATAATGCTCTCAATTGTTCCATTCAAATTGTAATGGGGCAA
>CALJKR010000012.1 GCA_937974555.1 uncultured Flavobacteriales bacterium
GCGCTTTCCGCATGCTGTTCTCCAATCGAAATTTTTCTTTTCCTCGCTTCCGCGGGGCGACCGTGCGGGACTTGGACTGCGCCCGGTGGATCGGTGGATCGGTAACCTGTTGGAGGTGGACTTTAGTCCACCGGATAGGTTCATTTCAATCGCGATTGAATCTCCGCCAACAACCCATCGATCCGAGAAAATGCAAACCAGCGCTTTCCTCGGTCTTTCAAAGATGCTCCCATGTGATACAACTGCTCATCATCAATGATGAGAAAACGATCATGAACATTCTTCAAAGGCACAACCTGAATGGTAGGAAACTGCGCATTATGCTTGTCCAAATCCAATTGCAGCGTGCTGCTCAATCTCTCGGTATAAATGATACAAGCCACACCATCCCCGCGTTTAGACAGTTGAAGCAAAGTCACTTCATCTACATGATTATCAATCAAAACAACAGACTTCTTTGCGCTTTTGATTAACTCACTCGAGAATACATAAGCATCAAAGATTTGATCGTTGAAGAAAATGCCTGTTGTCTCAGGCATTTTGGTTGACATCGTCTCAATAAACTCATCAAACCTTAATTCGTGCTGAATTAATTTTTTCTCTAAATTATCTACTTTTTGACACAAGAAAATTTCATTTCTAAAGCTTCTTCTCAATTGCACAAAAACTTGTATTATCTCAATATTGATCTGTATTGCTGATTCTGAATTCAATACTGATGAAAGCATCGCGATACCCAACTCTGTAAACACGATTGGAGAGTACTTTTTGTGTACCCCTCTTGCAGAAGATTTCGCTTTTAAGGTCACAAATTGTGACCTTAAAGAAAGTCTTTCTTCATCGGTTAAACGAAACATGAAGGATTCTGGGAATCGCTTCATATTGCGTTTTACGGCTTGATTAAGGACTTTGGTTTGAACACCATACAAATTGGCCAAATCACTGTCCATCATCACTTGTACACCACGAATGTGATAAATCTTCTTTTCAATATTTGAAATCAACTTTTCATTTTCCATCCCACAAATCTCCCAACACTCCCATGCATAGGCAACCTATAAATTATGCGGAAAAGGGATGAAGGGATGAGGAGATGAGGGGATGAAGGGAAGGGCGAATAATTATTCGCCCGGTGGATCGGTGAATCGGCAACAAGTTGGAGGTGGACTTTAGTCCACCGGATAGGAATGCATTTTCACTTTTTGC
>CALJKR010000013.1 GCA_937974555.1 uncultured Flavobacteriales bacterium
TTTCTTTTCTTGATTCATTTTTTGCTCCGCGATTTCCGATGCCGCTTTAGCCTCTTGCAATGCCGGTGATGATGCGGTAGCGTTTTGCTTCGCGATGCTCAATTGTGCTTCTGCGGCCCGCGCTTGCGCATCCGCTGTGCTGTTGTCAATACGCGCAACCAATGTGCCTTGTTCCAAAACCTCTCCTTCTTTCACCGCCACTTCTAACAAATAACCCTCCGATTGTGCCGTTAAATTGTACCGATCATTGGCCACCAATTGCCCCGATGCAAAAACGGTTTCCGTGATGTCATTCTTGATGGGTTGAATTTCCTGTTGCTTTCCTTTACAACCAAAAAGAAAAACCATCAATCCCATTCCAAAAAATATTTTATTTCGCATTGCCAATTTGTATTTTGTTTTTAACCCATTCACTGTTCCATTTTGCCGCTATACCATTCATTTGCGACTGTAATGCTTTTTGTTGCGCCAACATCAATTTATCCAACCCCACCACTTCCTTTTGGTACATCGCATACACATGTTGGTAGGTATCCTCATCCAAGGCGGCTATCTGCTCTTGCTGTTGTCGGTCTTCTAAAACCTTTTCGTATTCTCTGTTCAATTGCTGATTGCGCACCGCCGCATTGCGCTGCTCTTCCTCCCAAGCCATTTTGGCCATTTCATAATTGATCTTTCTGGTGCGAACTTGCGTCATTTTCAATGCATTGGTCGGTAAATCCCAAGTTACTTTAGCTCCTATAAAACTGCTGTATATCCAACGACTGGAAGGATCCATCCATTGCAAATTGCTGTTGTTCTGATAACCCAATGATCCTTGAAAAGACAATACCGGCAATTGCTCCAATTGGGCTGAACGATGCATCATTCGTGCGTATTCCATTTTTAAAGCCGCGGTTTCCAATTCCAATTTTCCTTGCGAGATGGGTTTTTTCTCCAATGGCATGTCTGTCGGTGAAATATCCAATTGTATCGCTGACCCACATAAAACTCCCAATGTCTCAAGCTGATTGGCCAATGTCATTTCTAAATTGCGCAAACTTCCTTGCTGCTGCAAAAGATTGACACGAGCATCGTTCCAATCTTGTAATCGAACGATGCCTTGATCATACTTGTTTTTTACCATTTGCTGCAAACTGTCCGCAATAGAAACAAACCGTTGCAATACCTTTTTTTGCTCTTGTAACATCAAAATATTGCAATACAAAACATTGGCTTGCTCTTGCACTTTCTTTTGAGTCAACGCGGTCTCATTAGAAACCAATGCGGTATTTACTTTGGCGCCTTTTACATCTTGCCAACGGGCCACATTAATGATATCAACCTGAGGCACTGCCGTAAATGAACTGATAAACTGCTGTCCAAACTTAACTTCTCTAAACGTTCCCTCGGGACCTCCAAAAATCTGAGCGGGGATAAAGCTCACGGGAAGATTATTGTTGTTAATCAAACTTCCCGTCGTGGGAATCCTGGGATTAAAAATATTGGCCCAAGCCGCTTTCTCCGTCAAATTGGCCATGTCCAACTGTTTTTCCGCCATAGCAATAGCTCCAGAATGAGCATTCACACTTCGCAACACTTCATCCCATGAATGAAAGGTCGTTTGCGCAGACAACAGTCCTATCCAAAAAACACCAAATATTATCAATCCTTTTTTCTTCATTTCAAATGCGAAAATTTGCCATTACTATAGACTTTACATTTGCATAATTAATCAAGGATTATCTTTCCACACTTAATATTTATCAGTTTATATATTTAGTTTTAACGATGCGCACGCTATTACTTGTCTTATTGGTTGTTTCAACAG
>CALJKR010000014.1 GCA_937974555.1 uncultured Flavobacteriales bacterium
GATAAATAAGTTACTTTTTTACCGTTTAAATTACCTTTTAGAAAATTAGCACTTGAAGTTAGTCCGTCATTGATAGAATCCTTGTAAGCCGGGTTATAAAATTTCCAGTTTCCCGTTGGTTCATCCTCTTCAAAATATCCTGAAACCCTCAAATTTCCATACTCATCAAATTTGTAATATTCCCCTTCTCTTTGATCGTTAACATATGAGAATTTTTCAAGAAGTGTACAGTTAATTGTATCAAAGTCTCTAGGTTGGTTTGGTTTTTTTAAATAAACAAAGCAGGGTCCATCAAGTACGTCAGCAATATTACGTTTTAAAGTAAGTGTATCTCCATCATACCTTTCCATAAAACCGTTTCTTTCATCTCGAACATAACTGAATCTCAAGAATGGTACTAACCCAATTTGAGACATTACCGAAACATTTAACTTTCCTGATAATTCTCCATCCAAATAATGACCTTCGTGTCTTTCAAGTTGGCCATCTTCACTTTGAACCCAAACATAAAATGGACCATTTAAAACACCTGATTTCATTGTATAAGATTGAGTCAATGAATCCCCTTCAAAGTGAAGTTTTTTACCTTCTTTTATACCATTAACAAAATTTACTTCCTCCCGTAAATTATGATCATTTTCATCATAAAAGATGGCCTTACCGTTACGTATACCGTTTTTATAAATTGATCTTTCTGCATTATCCCCATTTTCAAAATATCTTTTGTAAACACCCTCAATTTTTCCTTTCTCAAGATAATAATCCTTTTCTATTTGCTCAGAATCATCATAATAAGTTACAATGTGTCCATTATAGGGGTCATAGAAACTCCCTTTTCTTGTTACTGAAACAGAATAAGAAGTATTTGGCCCGTCTGTTAAATATTCACTCTCCTCATCGATGTTTGAGGTCTTTGTAATGAGTAAGGAATACTTGGCTGAAAAGTAAATTTGAATAAGTTGTCCGTCATTTACCTTATCTTGTCCTTTATTGAATCCTAGTTTATTTAGTTCGGATACGCATTTTTTATAAGATGTCTCATTATAAAACTCATAACTCACGAATTCTGGTTTACCATCATTTAAATTTACGTTAACCCAACCTAATGCTTTCTTGTCATAATCTATTTCATATGACCACATCACAAGCGATCCTAACACAGTATTCTCAGATTTATAATAATCCCAATTTTTATTTTGAATGTAGGCATCAATATCATACCATCCATTTTTGTTCAAAATATTTGTTAGATCTGTAATAGTCAATGATTGACTAAAAACAACGAATGGAAATAGGATGAAAAGAACTTTAAATAATTTCATCATTTCGAAAAATTTTAGGGTGCTGAAACTACAAATGGCTTATTAATGAGAATATTATCTTTTCTCATAGAAATCATATACATACCACTCGGTAATGAGAAAGTTAGAATTGTTTTACTATTATTGGATTCCTCAATTCGATATTCAATTTCTCGTCCTAACAAATCATTAATTCCGAGTATTTCAATTTTTTCCGCTTCGTCACTATATATGATTAATTGACCATTTTGTACAGGGTTAGATATTTTAATTAGATCTTTTAATTGTTCTTCAATACTATTAAAAAACACATTCAAATTTAAAGTGACGACACTATCACAACCGTGTATTGAATTTAAATCTAAGGTATAAACCCCGCTTTGCGTAAAGGTTTGCCCAGACATTATTAATGGTCCGTAACTTGAAATGAAAATGCTTGTATCTTCAGCATAATGCACTACAATTGTTATTTCTGCACTACTAGTACAACCATTTGCACCGACCGAAACAACAGAGTAATCTGTTGATGCTGTTGGTGACACCTGAAGTACGTTTTGATTGAGTGTTCCATTCCAAGTCACCTCTCCCTCGCTGTCTGCCGTAATAGTTGCCATATCGCCATTACATATAACACTATCACCATAAAATGTAATTTGTGGCGCTGATAATACAGTTACAAAAATTGAATTTGAGTAATTCACACAACCTGTTGAGTTAGACAGAGCTGATACATAATAATTTCCTTGCTGATTTACTTGAATTGAATTTTGAGTTGCTCCGTTGATTGGTTGGTTATTGTAATACCATTGAAAGACGACAGTTGAAACCGAAGAGCAGTTGAGAATTACCTCTTCATTTTGACATATCGATGTGGGTGTAGATGCGACTGCAGAAATCTGAGGCAACATAAGAACAACAACATTAACATTATCGGTATTTATACACCCCTGAGTTGTTGTTCCTGTCAATGTATAAGTTGTAGATGTATTTGGTATAAAATACTGTCCGTTTTGAACACCATTTGACCATGTAAAAGTCAAGTTAGGACTACCCGAACCAAATAAACTGATTGAATCACCTAAACATATAGTTTGATCAACCCCGGCATTTACAATAGGTAAACTAAGCACTGTTATATTGTGAATACTGCTCAATACGGAAGGGCAGCTTTGGTTTGTTACAGATGCTCTAATGAACTTATTAGAGCTTATTGGTCCAATTTGAGAACCAGCTAATGGATTTGTTCCGTTCCCAACAGGAAGGAATGGACCGCTAGCTGAACTTGCAATTTGCCATTGGATAGTACCATTAAAAGATGATAGATTAATACTTGATGGTAAACTACCAGAACACACATTTTGATTAGGCGTTATACTTCCAACAGAACTTGTGCTTGAAACAGTGATAGTAATCGGAGATGAAATGTTTACGGACGTGCCAGAACAACTTGTTGCAACTAATTGATAATAACGTGTTGCGGTTAAACTTCCCATTTGAGCACTTGATAAAGTAGCACTTGTAGCTCCCGCTATCGTTGTCCAAGTTGAATTATTCGTAGAAACTTCCCATTGTAAAGATCCATTAGAACCTGACGAGACCAATGCTGAAGGCTGCGTTCCTGTGCAAATAGTTTGGCTTGCTGAAATAGTTCCAGCGCTCGCAGCAGGAATTACAGTAATCAGGATGCTATTTGAAAACACACTTGGGCAAGGTGAATTCGAAACTTCAACCCTATAATAAGTATTCACATTTAATGAGCCCATAGCTGCACCTGACAACGTATTGCCATTTGCATTAAGAATGGTTGTAAACGTTGAATTATCCGTCGAGAACTGCCAATTTATCGTTCCATTTGGACTGCCAACAAACAGTTGCGTTGGTGTCGTTCCTTGGCAGATTGTTTGTGCGGCAGTAACAGTACCTACAGTAGGATTCGGTAATACTGTTATCATTATCGAATTTGATGTGGCATTGGTACATGAACCACTCGTGAGTATCGCTCTATAATATCGATTGGAGGTTAATACACCCATCTGAGCACTAGTTAATGTTGAACTTGTTGCCCCAGAAATGTTAGTCCATGTGGAATTATTGGTAGAAACTTGCCATTGAATAGTTCCTACACTTCCCGTCAATGTCAGTCCTGTAGGGCTTGTACTTGTACATATATTCTGATTGGATGTTACTACCCCACCAACAGCGACTTGATTAACAACTATTGATGTAACTATTGAATAATTGGTACCACATGTAGGATTACTTGCCGCCAATCTAAAATAGGTGGTTTGTGTCAAAGCACCTATTTGGGCGCCTGATAAAGTAGAAGATGTTGCACCGGCAATGGGCGTCCAAGGACCGGTTGAACTAGGCGCGGATTCCCATTGTAGTGATCCGGAATAAGTACTTACTGAAATGTTAGGGGTTCCTGAACCAAAACAAATTGTTTGAGGGGAAGTCGGATTGCCAGGGGATGGTGGTGAAACAACAGTAATCAAAACAGAACTTGTATTTTGAATAGCACAAGGCCCATTATTTACTCTAACTCTAAAGTAGTAATTCTGTCCAAAACCTAAAAAGGCCATTTGGGAAGTTAAAAGCGTATCATTTGTTGCTCCCGAAATATTATTCCAAGTTGAATTATTTGTAGAATATTGCCATTGAAAATTTGACCCAACGTAACCCGCGACAACCAATTGTGACGGCAAACTACCACTACATATACTTTGGCTGCTTGATACTGTTCCTGCAATAGTTGGTTGAAAAACAGTTAATGGAACAACATTTGAATATGCTGCACCACAATTATTCAAATTAGTAACGACCCGGATATAAGTGGTTTGAGTCAATGCACCAATATTGGATCCAAATAAAGTAGTCCCCGTTGAACCAGAGTAATTATTCCAATTTTGGTTATCGTAAGAGTACTGCCACTGAATAGTACCTTGTTGACCTGAAATAGTCATGTTTGAAGGAACTGTACCGATACAATAACTTGCTTGTGGCCCTATTCCACCACCTTGTGCAACAGGAAGGATGGTTACTCCAATTACATCTTGACCTGTACAACCATTTTGGTCAGTTCCTACGACCGTATAAGTTGTGGTAACTGAAGGATTTGCAATAACAGATGAGCCTATTGTATTATTGAGACCAATAGAGGGCGACCATGCATAAGATACACCTCCTGTAGCGCTGAGATTTGCTGAAAGTCCGGAACAAATTACAACGTCATTACTTGCAATGATTGAAGGTAACGGATTGACTTTTACTTTTACATCGTTTGAGTACACTGAAATGCAACCCGGGTTTGAGAGCTTAACACGGAACCATTTAGTAGTGGTTAAAGCACCCAAATTTGCGATAATATTAAAAGTCGATGAGTTGGCCCCAACAACATCTGTCCAAATAAGCGAGTCTGAAGATTGCTGCCAGGTAATTGACCCTTGCAAACCGTTAAAAGTCAAATTTTGAGGTGCCTGCCCTTGACAAATTGTTTGGTTACTTGTAACTGTTCCTGCGGAAGTAGGCGTTTGACTAACGATCGAAATAGTTGCAGGCTGACTTACACAATTTTGATTGGTTGTGTATGTAACGATAATCTTTGCGTAGTAACCTAAATAACCTGGAATATCATTATATAAACCAAGATTATTAGCGTTCAAAATCCTAAATTGATTTAGGCCACCTTGCACTAAAGCAGTTGTTGGGAATGTCAATAAATACTGATTACCTCCTAAACAAGAACAATTGGATGTTGTGGTTAAGTTGGAGGTTGTCATTTGATTTATCTGAACATTTTTACCTCCTGGATTACACTCAACACCAACATTGAGTAAGATTTTGAAACTTGTAATTGTATTACCAATGGGAGTTACATCCGTCCAATTGAAACCAATATTCCCAGATCCTTGTATATTTCCATTTCCACAACTCGTATTTGTGAAATTAATTAATTGACTCGCTTGAGATATTGTTATAGTGTCAGTATAAATTGGCGGATTTATATACGATTGGACATAAATTGTTGTGTCGTTATTAATCGCATTTAATTGCAGTTGATTTGTGGAAGTTATTGTCGTATCGTTAAGAAATGATGACCAAATAAATCCATTTCCCGAACCACTTGAAGTTATTAGTAGATTTTGACCGCAATTAACTGTTAAGTTCTGAGAAACAGGCTGAACAATGTTTGGATTAGAAATGAAATCGTAATAAATAATATTAGAAGTGACTGTCTGACCACCAAAGGCACAAGTAATTTGAAGTCTTATAAAAGCGTCTGTATATAGATTATAAATTAATAATGAATCATTAGAATTGGGAATATTTGACCACGGTCCATTATTCGATGGTGAACTTTGCCACTGAAAAACTAATCCCGGTGTATTTGCATAGCCAGTAGTCCAAAGCGTAAGCCCCCCACAACCGCTAGTAGAATTACTATAAATACTTGGAGTTACAGCTGTACTTGACCAGTTTGTGAAGTAGATTATTCTAACCATACCATCTCCGCCATTACCACCTGAACGAGATGGAAAGTCATCAGAACCACCACCACCACCACCTGGTTGCAATCCAGGTTGACCGTTTACAGAACTTGATGTACTAGCATTACCTCCGTTTCCACCAAAACCATTAGATATCGCACCATTAATACTTGTAGCGGGAATTCCTGGACCCTGAGATGTACCTGATGCACCGCCACCGCCACCTCCGCTTGAGTAGGCAGCGTAACCATTTCCCCCAATACAAACAAAGTCTCCATAACTTTGATTTGAGGGGCCTCCATTTAATGGAATAGTAGCCGAATTATTCAAACCTTTTAAGCCACCTTTAGCCAAAGGAAATGAATTATTTGATGGATTTATATTAGTTATGTTCAACCAAGAATCTCCTCCATTTGATGCCTGCGCAGTAGAATTGCCTGGAGCGCCTGCCCCACCTTGACCAACGTTAATAAAATAGATTGTACCTGGAATTACACTCAATAATTTATTTGCAAAAGCTCCACCACCACCGCCAGAGCCACCATTTATTGAATTAAATGCGCTGTTTCCACCGCCGCCGCCACCACCCCAACATTGAATTGTAATTTGCGATACATTGGGAGGACACACCCAAGTTTGGGTACCAGGTGTAGTGAAATCGACTACAACCTGAGCATTGAATTTTAGAAAAATGATGAAAAATAAGACTAGATAAAGAAACCTCATAGCCACAAATTTTGTTTATGCATCGACCTTAGCTCTTTATTTGCTTGATGCTGATAATGCTTACTCTTTACCCCCAAGGAAAACGTCCAAGTGAAATCCACTAAAGCAAGGCCAGCATACAA
>CALJKR010000015.1 GCA_937974555.1 uncultured Flavobacteriales bacterium
TCAAGCAAAAAGTGAAAATGCATTCCTATCCGGTGGACTAAAGTCCACCTCCAACATGTTACCGATCTACCGATTCACCGATCCACCGGGCGAATAATTATTCGCCCTTCCTTCATCCCCTCATCCCTTCATCCCCTTAATGCTTCCTCGCTTGATACACCGGCTCGGCTTCCAGGAAGATGGACGGTTGCTCGATGATGGGAAACAGGAGTTGGGTTTGGATATTGAGGGCAGATGCGATGCGTACCAGCGTGAGGATTTGCGGATTGGATTTTCCGTTTTCGATCACCGATAGATTGGGTACTTCCATATTGATGATGGAGGCCAGATCCGCTTGGGTCATTTTGAGTGATTTTCTACGTGTAGCAATGGCTTTCCCCAGCGCTTTGAGGTAGGCGGCATCGTTGCTTACACGTTCTTTCATGCAAGCAAATTGGTGGACTTATGTCATTGAATAGTAATGGATATACATAAGTGCGAAAAAATATTGCGATTGGAAGGTTAGGGGAGGATGATATTTCTCTGTTTCAGGAAGTTAATATATATGTATATACATAAATTATAGTGATTTTAATTATATTTGAATTTTGGTACAAAATCAAGCATTACATAATTGCGTTATATGAAGAAAATAATTTTGATTTGGGGTTGTTTACTGTTGCTGGTTTCAAGTGCATATTCACAGTTAAGCACTTACACATTTTCACAAACTGCCGGAACTTATATTGCGGTCGCTGGAGGAACAACTTTGGTGAATGGATTGGTGGATTCCGGAGTTTCTCCTGTAACAAGTATTGGTTTCACATTCAATTTGGACGGAACCAATTACACTCAGTTCAGTGCAACCTCCAATGGATATATGAAATTGGGGGGGAATCCGGCATCTTCAACTGGAACGACACCATTGAGCACTGCGGCTCAAATGCCTTCTTTAGCGCCTTTTGCTCGTGATGGCAAAACCAACGGTGTTGTGGTATATTCACTAACTGGTTCAGCGCCCAACCGCGTATTAACTGTGGAATGGCCCAACTGGTTCTATTATTGGGGTTCTATGGGGACCACCAATAATTTGACCATGCAAGTGAAATTGTATGAAACAACCAACGTGATTGAGTTTGTCTATGGGCCGAATAATCCTATAACCGCTTACACAGGTCAATGCGGAATAGCAGTTTCAATAACCAACTATGTGAACAGAACTACCAACACCAATTGGACCACTTCAACTGCGGGTACTGCGAATATCAACACAATTTGGATTTCATCTTCAGTGAAGCCCTCTTCTGGATTGACCTTCAGGTGGTCACCTCCATGCAATGGTGGATTTCAAACTTGGTATGCAGATGCTGATGGAGATGGTTACGGTAGTTCCACTGTTTTTCAATTGATTTGTGTACAACCCAGTGGTTATGTGTCCAATGCTTTGGATTGTGATGATTCTAATGCTGCTATATACCAAGGTGCTGCTGAAGTTTGTAACAACGGAATTGACGAGGATTGTTCAGGTAGTGATTCAATTTGTGTGGTATTGGGATGCACGGATGCGACGGCATCGAATTTCAATCCCCAAGCAAATCAGGACGATGGTTCTTGCATTAGTACCCTAACCTGCAACATCACCGCACCCACCACCACACTATGCGCTGGACAATCTGCCACGTTGACAATGAATACAACTGGAGGCGCGGGTGCTTCTTCTCAATTACCCGCCAATTTGCAACAAGGATTGGTGGCCTATTATCCGTTCAATGGCAATGCCAATGATGAGAGTGGGAATGGGAATAATGGAACGGTGAATGGTGCGACTTTGACGAGTGACCGGTTTGGGAATGTCGGTAGTGCTTATAGTTTTGATGGAGTGGGTAACTTTATTGAAGTTGCAAGCAACTCACTTTTGAATTGTAATAGCAGTTTAACAATTAATCTTTACGTTAGAAATATTTCTGGGAACAACTCTGAAATGATAATTGCTCGAGAGAGGTATGCAAGTGGTACATCTTACTGTCTGGGAATTGAGAATTCAGATTATGTTTTGTCATTGAATAACTCACCTTTAAATTCTGTTTGTCCTCAATGCAATAAAGTTCTGACTTCGAATGGTGGATTAGATTATGAGAATTGGCATCAGATTACAGGTCTGTGGACTGGGTCGATTATGAGTATTTATATTGATGGAGTATTTGTGAGTTCATCAAATGCTGTACTTCCAAATAATGGACAGCTATTGAATAGTAGCTCTTCACTTTTCATAGGGAAATGGATGAATTTATTTGATCCAACATGGGGATTTAGATTTTTCAAAGGAAGCGTAGATGATATTTCTATTTACAACCGCGCCCTTACACCCTCCGAAATCCAACAACTATACACCGCCCAATCCTACGCTTGGAGCACCAACGCAACCACTCCCGCCATCACAGTTTCTCCAACCACCAACGCCACTTACAGCTGCACGGTTACGCAAGGAAACCAAACCTGCACCGCGAGTGTGGACATCACTGTGAATCCTGCTATCACCAATGCAGTGAGTGCAACGATAGTGGAGGGCCAATCCTACACCCTGGGTGCACAAACCTTAACGACAGCTGGCACTTACACGGAAGTATTTACCTCAGCCGCAGGTTGTGATTCAACGGTGACGTTGACTTTGAGTGTGGAGCCGTTGTTGAGTTGTAATTTAAACTCTCCGTCAATGGGTTTATGTAGTGGAGATCAGGTTGATTTATCGATTAATTTTCAAATTACTCAATCCTCAAGCTTATTGGACTCCTTGACATATGCTGGAGAATTTGGTGGGCATTATTATTATTTCACTCAGTTTTCATCAAATGATTTGGGACAAGTTGGAACTCAATTAACACCTTTAAATCTTCACGATAGATTAGATATATATGGATTGGATTTAGTCGCAATTCAAAATGCTGAGGAGAATGATTTTGTTGCTAGCCTAATTCCAAATAGTCAATTTGCAATTTGGATAGGATTGAATGATTATGTTACAAATGGAGTTTACCTGTGGTCCGATGGATCTGTACCATCCTACTTTAATTGGAGATCGGGGGAGCCGAACAATAATTCAGGTGATGAGGATTATGCAATTATGTATGGCCCGGTTTCTTATCCTGGAGCTTATTCGACCTGGAATGATGAGCCATGCGGTGAGGGGGTTGGCCCGTGTAATCCTTTTTTATTTTTAATCGAGTCTACATATCCAATAAACCAGAATGTACTTTCATACAGCTGGTCCACCAACGAAACAACCCCCACTATCACCGTTTCCCCAACAACCAACACCACTTATTCTTGCACTGTCACTCGAGGGAATTCAACCTGCACAGCCAGTGTGGACATCACCGTGAATCCGTCTATCACGCATGCGGTGAGCGCAACGATAGTGGAAGGGCAATCCTACACCTTGGGTACACAAACACTAACAACCGCTGGAACTTACACGGAAGTATTTACCTCAGCCGCAGGTTGTGATTCTACGGTGACTGTGACGTTGTCGGTGGAGTCATTGTTGAGCTGTGAGATTAATACTAGCAATAGTACAATTTGTAACGGAGGGTCAGCTATTTTAGAGGTTGCATTATTGGGTAGCTCGAATTCACTTATTAATAATTTTGCGATCACTAATGGTGAGGTTTCTCTTCCAAACCCGATACTAAATGACGATTCAGAATTTACTATCAATGCTTTTTTGAAAGTCCCCAATTTCACTGCAACTACAAGCAATGTATTTAAACAAATTGTCGGCGGTGAAGTAGTTCTCAGAGTGGAGCCGAGTCAAGTTGTATTTCAAGTTAAAGCCTCATATGGAAATTGCTATACAGCAAGTGGTTGGGTCTATATTTATGCTCCAATTCAAGACTCGAATTACCACAAATATTCAGCGATTTATAATAGGAATGTAGGTTATATTCAATTATATAAGGATGATATCCTTATTTCGTCACAAACCGTAAATAATGGAAGTTTAGCAAATTGCAATGCCTATTCTACCGCTGTAGGAGTTGTAAATTCTTTAATATTTATTGATGAGATTTCTATATTTAGTTATGCTTTAAATAATTTAGAAGTAGAGTCAATTCACTTGAATGAATTAATAGGGACGGAAGGAGGATTGCGAGCTCTTTGGAAGTTCAATGAAGGCACAGGCACTCAAATTTTAGATTCTGGCCCCTTTAGTTTTAATGGTTCTTTCAATGGCGAATTTGTTGTTCAGGGCCAATCGATATTAGTTGATTCAAATAGTTACGTTTGGTCCACCAACGCATCCACTCCAACCATCACAGTTTCTCCAACCAGCAATACCACTTACAGCTGTACGGTTACGCAAGGAAACCAAA
>CALJKR010000016.1 GCA_937974555.1 uncultured Flavobacteriales bacterium
TAGTAGGTTGTACGGACGTTACCGCTTGTAACTACGATGCTACCGCAACCGACAACGGAAACTGTACTTATCCAGCTGAATCTTACTTGACATGTGCAGGTACTTGTATCAACGATACCGATGCAGATGGGGTTTGTAATGAATTGGAAGTAGTAGGTTGTACGGACGTTACCGCTTGTAACTACGATGCTACCGCAACCGACAATGGAAACTGTACTTATCCAGCAGAATCATACTTGACATGTGCAGGTACTTGTATCAACGATACCGATGCAGATGGGGTATGTAATGAATTGGAAGTAGTGGGATGTACGGACGTTACCGCTTGTAACTACGATGCTACCGCAACCGACAATGGAAACTGTACTTATCCAGCAGAATCATACTTGACATGTGCAGGTACTTGTATCAACGATACCGATGCAGATGGGGTATGTAACGAATTGGAAGTTGTAGGTTGTACCGATGTTACCGCTTGTAACTATGATGTGAATGCAACAGATGACAATGGATCATGTATCCTGCCTTCAGTAGAGGTTTGTAACGACTTGGATGACGATTGTGATGGTGAAGTGGATGAGTTTGTTACCAACGTATATTATGTAGATGCCGATAATGATGGTTTCGGTTCAGTTGCAGAAGTGGTGTACGCATGTACTGTTCCAACAGGATATGTTGCCAATGGTGAAGACTGTGATGATACCATGGTGATGTATGAAGATTTGGATGCCGATGGATTTGGAACCACAACCATTGCGGCATGTGGCGCAACAAACAACACCGATTGTGATGATGCCAATGCAAGCATCAATGCTGCTGCTGTTGAGACATGCAATGACATTGATGATGATTGTAATGGTGTAATAGACAATGATGTTGTATTTACCACTTACTATGTAGATGCTGATGCCGATGGATATGGTTCAACTACTGAGATGATCTCATGTGTAGATCCTGGTGCTGGTTATGCATTGACCAATGATGATTGTGATGACACCAGTGCTGCGGTAAATCCACAAGCAGTTGAAGTTGCAGACAATGGCATTGATGACAACTGTGATGGTGTTGAATTGGGATTAAATGAAAACAGCACGGCTATGTTCGTAGCTTTCCCTAACCCAGTGATGGACCAGTTGACAGTGAAGCTAGCAGCCAATACCAACGGAAACCTTATGTTGTTCAATGCGCAAGGCGCATTGGTCATGAATGTTCAATTGGCACAACAATCACAAATCACTTTGGATTTGAGCGAATTGGCAACGGGTGTTTACACTTTGATGGTCCAAGACCAAGCCGGTGTAAAGAGCTTACCAGTTGTGAAGTTGTAAAAGACAATAACAAAATGAAAACCCCAGCAATTGCTGGGGTTTTTTGTTATCAAATGATTGGGATGTTATCCTGGAAATTTTGAAACATCCATGAAGAACAATTCCCAAGTATGTCCATCAAAATCTTCAATGGAACGCTGTACCATAAAACCATAGTCTTTCATTTCGGATGGTTCGATGCCTCCAGCAGCTAATCCGGCTGTCATCTTTTCATGGATTTCTTCTACGCTTGCCAAGGACAAGGAAAGTAGCGCTGCAATGTTGTTTTTGGTATCTGCAATGGGCTTCTGTGTGAATGAAGAAAATTTATCAGCGGTCATAATCATCAAATAGATATGCTCACTCCAAACCATGCATTTGGCGGTGTCATCAGAAAATTGAGGATTATTGGTAAAACCCAATGCGGTATAAAACGCCATGGATTTTTGAAGGTCGCTCACGACCAAGTTGACGAAAATTTGTCTCATGTATTGGTTATTTGTCAACGAAAGTAATATGCTTCACATCTGAAATGCGATGAATGGCCAAAATTTTAAATCAACAATCGAATGGATAATGAAGCGCCGACGAGAAGATTCTTCTTTTTTCTAATTTCACTTTTTATGGGCAAAAGATAACGGTTGTTTTTGGTGTCAAACCAAATGGCAGTATCCCAAGTAAGCCCATCAATCGTGGCTTGTACAGGGAGTCTTCCCCAGCCTTCCTCTTCATTTTGAAAATTTTCTCTAATCTCTTTTGAAAGTGGAATGGGCATTGAAACAAAATGCCAACCACTGGTTCCTCCTGCTTTCCAGAGGTCTGCATCAAATTCAAATGGAACCGTGAATTTCACCATCACCTTTATTGATTATTCGTAGTTGGGAAATATTTTTTTCTCTTTGGTTTTGGAGACAACCTTGTCCTTTTTGTCATCAATCACCAACGTTACTGATTTTACAACGGTGCAGCCATTGGTGTTTTTGCAATCTCCGCGATTGGTATGCTCGGTTTTGACCGAGTGCACGGTCCAAGTTCTTTCCTTTTCGTCAAATGAAATAGCAGGCGGCGAAACCCAGTATTCTGTCCAATAGGCATGGTGACGCTTTGCTTTTCGAATGACTTGCGTTGAATCAATTATTGGGGAATCACTGTTTTGAAAGGGCAGATATGGATTTTTGATTTGAGTGAAATTTTGAAGCAGTGCAGGATTCAAAACATAGAACGCTGCAAATCTTGTATAACTGCCTTGTGACATGTTCACCAAGGTGTCATTGCGAAGTTGAAAAGCTTCGGTCATATAATGACTGGGTGTTACAAAGAAGTTCCACCAAGGGGTGTCCCAATATTCAAACCGTTCTAGCTTATATACCTGATTCGCTTGATCAAAATAGTAATAGTAGGACACCTCATTTTGCAGGTATTGCAAATAGGTATCATTTTGCATTGACAGTAGGGAAGGATGAGCTACAGGAGAAAAGCCCAATTGAATGGTTTGGTTGGGATTGAATTTGATGAGTAATGGTTTGTTCTCAATTGAAGTTACGCGAGCGACAAAAGTCCCAGAGGGCAATTGGTTGTCAGTTTGTATAACATTTTTTTCTTGGGTGCTCCTAAAATATTTGGCTTTGTTCTTTACCCAAGTTGCTGGTGGTCGGCAACCGTGAATAAGAAGAATGGTTGCGATTATTGCAATCGAAGAAAACAGTCGCTTGATATCCATCGAGATAGGCATGTGTAATTACTTTTTTCGAATGGGAATCCAGATATCCTCTTCAGACAGCGGATCGTTGTTTTTGTATTTCTCACCCAGTATTTCAAAATGTGGACGATCATCGAGCCGATATTCGGATTGGGGCAGCCAGACGTTGTAGATATATTGGAATATCGATGAATCGGTATTTAAACCTTGGTAATGGAAAACAGCATACAGGCCTGAAGGCAAATCAAAGCTTTCCATTTGATCGGGGATACAATTGAAATCAGTCACCTCCACCAAAGCCCATCTTTGAAAATTGCGGGAAGGTGAAAACGATTCGAAATAATCACTGGGATAGACTGCGAGCGAAACGAGTTCAGCATTGACGTTGTTTTTAATTTCAACGCGTCTTGGACCAAAGGCTCCCCAAAGTTCGCCAATGTTGAAGTTGACCAAGCTCATGGTTTTTTGTAACCCGATCAATTTTTTGGCGGGTATGGACGTAATGATGGGTTGAATCATTCGTTTATTGTTTTTCGCAAATCTCTTTCAACTTGGCCAAAGCCAATGGAAAAGCCTCGTTCATGTAATCCGCAAAATCCTCGTTGCTATCCAAATCAACATTCACCGTGGTTACGCCGTTGTTTTCCGAGAACGAATAATTTTCAAAGCCATTGGCCCATTTTTCGACATCGGGACCGTCAAAGACTTCGACGCCATTCTGGTAAAGCCCTTTGTGTTGAATGGAGACAAACTCATTGGGCTTGTTCTCTGCAATGTAAGAGACCATGCCGCCTTTTGCACCATTTTCGTCAACACCAATAAACAATATCTTACTGTCTTTTTCCCACGATCCTTCGTAGGTGGAGGTAGGATTGAAAAGTGCGGTCCAACATTCGTAGTTGGACAAATCCGAAAGTCCTAGCATCTTGTCATAAACAACAGCCGCAGGTGATTGTATCGAAATAGAGAAGTGTAGTTTTGTTTTCATTTCAATGAAAATTTATTAATTGGTTAATGGAAAGTAAGTTGCGATTTTTCACTTCCTATTCTTTGCGAGGCAATTTTTTAAAAATACCTGAATTATCCGGGAGTGGTTTCTTGTCCAAATGGAATCAAATAGCCATTATTATCAAGTAATGCAAATTCATGCATTCCGTATTCGAAATGTTCCAAGGGATAAGCCAATTGAACTGTGTCTCTCAATTGGTTCCAAATGCTCACAACGCCATTGGTTTTAAAGTAAAAAGATCCAGTGAAATGGGATTGGGTAAAAGGAATATGCTCATTGGGTTTGGAAAACATGAGTTCAATACCGTCCTTTTCCAAAGACGCCCAGCCCCAATCAAAATTGACTTCGTTGCATGTAAACCCCAGTAAGTTGACGTAAAATTGTATTGTCCCTTCTAAATCCGTGGTGTACAACATCGGGGTTAACTTTTGAAATCGCATGTGTAAAATTGAAAAATTAATTTTTATTTTTCCAACGTTCAAGTCGCTTCATCCCACGGGTGAAAAGCCAAGAGATGAATCGCGAGTGACCACCTTCGATCATTTTATTTTTACAAAAATCTTGAAAGGCATGCACATCATTTCCTTTCCAAATGAATTCTCCATTTTCAAAGCAATAAGAGCAGTACAGGTTACTGATGGATTGATCAGCGTTGGTTCCTCCACCTTTTTCATCTCGTTTTAGTGGCATCCCACACGATTGGCAAATTTTGTTCGCAGTGTTCATACGGAGATGAAGGTACGAAGAAAAGGGGATGAAGGGATGAAGGGATGAAGAGAGTAAGAGTGAGAAACAGAAACAGAAAGAGAAACACAAAGAGTATTGTTCATCAGCCCCAGCGGGGCGTTATAACACCAGCTAGGTGTAGAGGGTTGATATCACCAACCCTGTAGGGGTGGTATAATGTACGGCAATTTCGGACTTTGCGTTCGGGCGGGTTTCGGATCACAAGGTTTCAATTTATTACTAATGTTCATTAGAAGCACAATGCTTCAAATTTACACGTCAGCCAGCCTGACGCAAAACCCGTGTTAGCGGTTCGTGCTACTATTCTCCCCATCTCTGCATGATATTTTTGTTCCACATTTTTTTTGCAAACTCTAAAAACTCTTTTGGTCCGTCAGCAAATGCTTTGTCGAATTTATATTCGCCGCCGTAAAACTCTTTGTCCGAAACCTGCACTTTGTTTTGTCCTCTAATTGCATATTTCTGTTGGCCTTGATACATGATTATTTTCATATCGCAAGGACTTACGTCTCCGTGGCAAACGGTCTTATACATTAGCCACACCTCTGCAACTCCGTCATTGTTCAGGTCAGTTACTTGAAAAGTGTTTTTTATGAAATTCGCTTCAATGTCAACTGGACATTCTTTAATAAAGTCGTAAACCTGCCAAGTCAAATAGGTGCTGTCATTGCCCACAATGAAGTGGTAAGCGTAAAGTGCCGCATCTCTGTATTCGTCCGAAGGTGCTGTCTTGTTTATTGTTTCCCCAGTTTCTGTTGTCAATACAATGTTGTCACCTGACTTGTCATTCCAACGAACAGCTGTTTTAATTTTTCCGGTAAACTTTATTCCTTTCGGAAGTTTGTTTATGTCAAGGTTGGTCGTAGTAATTTGTCCTTGTACGCAAGCAGTCATGGAGCACAAAAGTGTTAGGAAGTAAAGTCCCGTTTTATATATTTTGCTCTTTTGTTGCATTGTCATTTTAATATTTGCTTTGTCGTCATAGTATGACCGCTAACGTTTTGCAGATTGGCGATGGGCGGGCTTTTCAGCACTGAACTTTATTCGGAGCTGTGAACTTTCGGCTACCACAAAACTGTCAAGCGGAGACGGAACCCCGCCTATTGCCAAAGTGCTGTTATGTGTAGCCTTTCTTGTCATAAGTTCATACATATCATTAATGTCGGAAAACCAAATGCACTAATCAATGACCATATCATGTCCCAATAATTTGTCTTTCTGTTATACCTTGAATGAAATGTTCCAACTCTGTAATATTTGTCAAGTGTTACAGGATATGTCCCAGTAAACAATTTAATTACTTGTCTGCTAGCTTGTAAAAAAATATAAGCAAGTGCTGGAAAATACAATGGCGTATAACTTCGACTTTCGGATTGCAAAATAAAGTCATTGAGATTTTGTCCTAATAGATAACCTATTAGTGCAATTGTCAAGCAAGTTGAAAACAAGAACCAATTAATTTTAGGAATGTCAATTCGTCTGTTATAGGGAGATAGAACAAAAAACATATAACCTATACCAAGTATGGTAAAACTGGTATTTCTTTCCTGTTGATTTTTTGAAAGCAGTCCAATTAGAAGTAAGATAGCAGGTATAATTAAAATCAAGTAATCCCAATAACTTATTCGATTAATTTTCAGTTCACGTTTGCCGTCCTTGTCAATTGTAGTCGGGTTAGGTTCTTTATAAATGTCAACAATAAGGGCTGTTACTGGTCCAAAACAAACCAAGATTATACAGAGAATTCCTAATGTCGTTAATGCTGTCATTTAATATATTGCTGTCGTCCTAAGGTTACACATAACGTGTTGCAGCTACCCGAAGGTGGCGATTTCGAAGCACTTCACTGTCAACCAAGCACAAACTTTGATAGAAGCACAAAGCTTGATTTAACCACTGAACCGCCACTTTTGGGTAGGTGCTGTTATAGGGCGTTTTTCTTTCCATTTACTTAAATGTCAAAGCATGAAATGATTTGTCCATTAAGTCAGAGTGTGTTGATTTGTCATTACTCATATAGGTAATGATTACGTCAGCTACATTGTCCTTGTGTAAATAAACCATTTGTCCGTATTTGTAACCTTTCCCAAAACCACAATTAAATTCAAAAAATGAAGAACCACCAGCGTCAGCGTTAAACTCCTTCTTCACTGCTTGAGGTGGGAATGGTCCAATATCCCAATTTTGTCCGCCTGTCATATTCAAAACGTTTGCTTGAATTCGTCCTTTATAAATGACGTTTGGATTAACCATTGCGCAGTTCGTGTCAAGTTTACATTTTTCATACTCTGCTATTGTCGGTTTAAGTGACCAAACTGTATAACGAACTTCAAAGTCTGCTTTCTTGTCTTTTATAGCAAAGCTATACCAAAGGTCTTTGTTTTCCTTTACATAAGTTTCTTTGTAGTCAGCCGGC
>CALJKR010000017.1 GCA_937974555.1 uncultured Flavobacteriales bacterium
TTTATTGCCATTGATGGAGAGCGTAGAGTAAAGGGCCTCTATTTGCTCCCAGAAAGAATAATCCACTTTCAATGAAGGATCGAGAACATAGGCTTGAGCGCTATTGTCAAAACGTTCATTGTCGTAGGTTGAAGTGTATTCACGCAATGAGAATCGTCTTCCCATTTCCAACTTGTACTTTTCATTCAACTTGGAAACAAAGTCCATTTGAAATGTATACAATTGTTGCGCAACGCCACCATATTGGGTCCAGATTGAAGGCGCAGCATTAGAATATATGTTTCGATAATCACCATCGAAATTGGATGAAATGCGGTTGTAATTGAAGTCTGCCGTTAGCTCTGTACCTTCTTTGGTGAATATATGTTTGTACAAAACACTTGAACCTATGTTTTTAAATTCGCGATTGGTTTTGGAACGACGATAATACTCACCATTGGTCAATGATGTGGCGTCCAAAGTATCTACATCCACATGCAAACTGTCGTCTGGACGAAAGGCTCCTTTGTTGATGCTCTCAGAAAAAGTGATGGTATTTCGATTGTCTATAAACCAGTCCAACCCAGCGCTGGCTCTTGAGAAATAACCATTGTTAATGGATGTTTGGTATTGATCGGAAACCAAAGGTAATTTTCCAAGGTCCTCACGTGTTGTATTGGCATATGACAAACTGCGTCTTTGATTCAAATTGGCATTCACGAAGAAATTCACTTTGCCTTGACGTATGTTGAAATCAATACCGCCATTGTAGCGGTATTTGTCATTGAATGCAAAGCCAGATTTGGGCGGAACGGTATTGATACCTCCTCGCACACTGCCGTTGTATCCTCTCCCCCTGTTTTGCTTCATTACTATATTGAGTATTCCGCCACCACCGCCAGAGGCATCATATTTTGCGGAGGGGTTTGTGATGATCTCAACACGTGAAATAGCGTCAGCAGGTATTTGGTCAATGGAAAGCGTAGTGGGTCTACCATCTACAAAAATTTGAGGAGCGGTATTTCTCACGCTGACGTTCCCGTCTTGATCTACCTGAACAATGGGGATATTGCGCAGAACATCCTCCGCGGTACCACCCGTGTTAACAGCATTTTTTTCGACATCGTAAATGCTTTTATCAAATTCTTTTCTAAAACCATTTTCATCTTTGATTTCAAGTGTGCTGCTGATGGTAGGAAGAAGTTTGATATTGCCCAAATCTTTTTCAATAGGCGGTTGTCCTGGTTGAATCGTAAAACTAAAATTCTTCTTGTTGTAACCGATCAAAGACAGTTCGATGATTACGGGTCGACCCACTGGGATTTTGTCGATACTAAAATCTCCATTGCGCTCGGTCAGTGCACCATTGATCAACTTGTTACGCTCATCTGTTATTCTAACCACGGAATATTCCAGCGCTGCATTTGAAATGGTATCCACAATTTTTCCATAGACTCGTGCGGTAATGTCCAAGGCGGGAACACCACCACGTCCTCGTCCTCCAGTTCCATTGTTGCTGCCACCATGAGGAGGTTGGGCATAAGAGAAATTGAAAATTAAAACAGCCAGTATGGTTAAGGTATATTTGGTCAGGAGACCATCAACATTTCGTTGTAAAAAGATCATTCCACAAAGATACAAGGTTGAAGTTGAACAATCTTACATTTGACACAATGAAACCCATTCCATTTTCACCGCCCAGGATAGATGAAAAGACCATTGAAGCAGTTACTGAAGTGCTGCGTTCTGGTTGGATTACAACAGGACCGAAGACTCGATCGCTTGAGGAAAAGATTAAGAATTATATTGGAGGTGGTCCTGTATTATGCTTAAATGCTTGGACCAATGCCGTTGAGTTAATGTTACGTTGGTGGGGAGTAGGCCCCGGGGATGAGGTGATTATTCCAGCCTATACTTACGCGGCTACTGCCAACATTGTGATTCATGTTGGGGCTCGTCCCGTTATGATTGATTGTGAAGCGGATGGTTACTTGATGGATTTAAAAAAAGCAGAAGCTGCAATCAATAGCAATACCAAGGTCATTATGCCGGTGGATTTCAGCGGCTTGCCGGTGAACTATGAAGAGGTAATGAACATTGCCAAAAGAAATGCGCATCTATTCAATTCCAGCAATGTGCTTCAAGCTCAATTGAATCGCATCTTGGTCATTTCTGATGCAGCCCATTCTTTTGGAGCGTTGTACAACCGCAATCCAGTGGGAAGAGAAGTCGATGTTGCCGCTTTTAGTTTTCATGCCGTTAAGAATTTTACAACCGCAGAAGGAGGAGCATTGGTATTTAATTTACCGGCGCCATTTGATAATGAAGTCATTTGGAAGGAAATCAACCGCAAGGCTTTGCATGGACAGACCAAAGATGCCTTATCCAAAACACAGGCAGGTCAATGGCAATATGATATTGTAGAGGCGGGTTATAAGTGCAACATGACGGATTTGCAGGCAGCATTGGGTTGGGTTGAAATGGATCGCTATGCATTGGATCATTTGCCAAGAAGAAAGAGCATTGTAGCAAGATACAACCAAGCCTTTCAAGGTTGCTCTTGGGCCATACTTCCCAAAATGAAAGATGAAACAGTGGAGAGTAGTTACCATTTGTATCCATTGCGCATCCGTGGCTTCGGAGAAAGCGAGCGCAATGCTTTGATCACGCATTTGGCAGAAATGGGTATATCAACCAATGTTCATTTTCAACCCTTGCCGCGTTTGAGTTTTTATAAAAACATGGGATTTTTGGAAAGTGATTTTCCAAGGGCGTTTGAGCAATTTTCAAACGAAATTTCCTTGCCTGTTTATTTTGATTTAACCGATGAGCAGGTAGATTATATTACATCGTCCATCAACGAATACATGCAGCAATTCTAAATGAAAAGATTGTTGGACATCATGGGGTCTGGTTTGGGGATTCTTCTGCTATCTCCTTTGGGTTTCGTTATTGCGATACTCATTTGGAAAGAAGATTATCATTCTCCTTTTTATGTTCAGCAACGAATTGGAAAGGGTGGTGGAAAATTTAGCATGTACAAATTTAGATCCATGCGGATTCGTAAGGATTTGGATTTGCAATTGACGGTAGGGAATGATTCGAGAATAACCCAAGTGGGAGCTTGGATTAGAAAATACAAATTGGATGAACTGCCCCAGTTGCTCAATGTTTTGATTGGCGATATGAGCTTGGTGGGTCCGCGGCCGGAAGTAGAGAAGTATGTCCTTCTATACAATGAGCAACAGCGCCAGGTGTTGAATGTTCGTCCTGGAATTACCGATTACGCCTCCTTGCAATATTTTGATGAGAATCGATTGCTGGGAGAAAGTCAAAATCCTGAACAAACTTATATCGAGGAAATCATGCCGGCTAAATTGAAAATCAATTTGGCGTATATCCCGAAGGCCGGAGTTGTGGAGGATATTAAAATCATATTTTTGACGATGAAACGCATTATTTCGTAATCTTCTTAGCACGACATTTGAATCATGAAAAATATTACTTTATTCATTGGTCTTTTGGCTTTGTCATGTGTGACAATGGCCCAAGTGGAGGAGCCCATACATTACAAAAAAGAAAAACATTTGAGTAATGTACGACAGCTCACATTTGGCGGGAATAACGCAGAAGCTTATTTCAGTCCCGATGGTCAAACATTGATTTTTCAAAGTGATAATGCGAATTGGGGTGTTGGATGTGATCAAATATTTACCCTAAGATGGTCTGCCTTGGGCGACTCGACGCGGAAGAAAATGATATCAACGGGAATGGGAAGAACCACGTGTTCATGGTTCATGCCCGATGGCCAACATTTTTTGTATGCATCTACCCACCAAGGCTCAATCTCATGTCCTCCTGTGCCAGAAAAAAAGCCAGGTCAATATGTTTGGCCCTTGTATGCGGATTACGATATTTATGTGGCCAACATGGAAGGAGAAATTCAATATCCTTTGACACAATCACCGCGTTATGATGCAGAGGCAACGGTAAGTCCCAAGGGTGATAAAATAGTGTTCACCAGCCTTCGCAATGGAGACTTGGACTTGTATACCATGGACATTGATGGTAAGAATGTTCAGCAGATAACCAATACTTTAGGATATGATGGAGGAGCGACATTTTCTCCAGACGGTACGCAAATCGTTTGGCGTGCATCACGCCCCACCCAATTGGAAGAGGTAAAAAAGTACAGGGATCTTTTGAGTCAAGATTTGGTAGAGCCGTCCAATTTAGAAATATATGTGGCCAATACAGATGGAACCAATGCTCGACAAATTACACATCTGGGCAATGCCAATTGGTCCCCAACTTTTACCCCTGATGGAAAGTCAATTTTGTTTTGTAGCAATTACAAAAGCAACATTGGTTTTCCATTCAATATGTTTTTGGTGAATATCGAATCGGGTAAAGTGGAGCAGGTGACTTATGATACTGAATTTGATTCTTTTCCAATGTTCTCACCCGATGGTAAACAATTGGTTTGGTGTAGCAACCGAAGAAATGGGAGAACCAGAGATACCAATATTTTTATTGCAGATTGGAAATGAATTGGTCTGAAGAACAACTGGATTTTTTCGCCGAAAAGAGGTATCTGATTATCGATGACTTTTTATCGTTGAGTGAAGTAAAGAATTTACGAGAACTCGCTGATACCCGCGTTCTTTCTGGTGAATTTAGAGAAGCAGGGGTTGGTAAGGGAAATGACCAACGAGTTGTAAAAACCGAAAGAGGAGATTGGATCTGTTGGTTGGAGGAAAATTCGGAAAACGAAGCATTGCAACTTTATTGGAATCGAGTAGAAGAAATCAAACAAATCATCAATAGAAATTTCTATTTGGGTTTGAATGAAGTCGAGGCCCACTTGGCCATATACAAAGCGGGTGGATTTTACAAAAGGCATAGTGATCGTCATCAGATTTCTTCATCCAGACGCATTTCATTGGTGTTGTATTTGAATGAAACATGGCAAGAGTTGGATGGCGGTAAATTGAGAATCTATTTGTCTGATGAATCGGTTGATATAGAACCATTGGCAGGTAGAATGGTGGTTTTCACGTCAGAATTAGAGCATGAAGTTTTAACCACATCAGTGAACCGATATTCGATTACCGGATGGGCCCATCATCGAGAATTGATTTGATTCAAAGAAATAGATAGGAGTGGAAACAATCCTGCTGTATTTTTACCAAGTAGTTTTTACTACTGTTAACACGCTAATTTTTTAATTATGAGTACAATAGCGAATGTACATGCCCGTCAAATTTTGGATTCTAGGGGCAATCCAACAGTAGAAGTAGAAGTGATCACAGCAGAAGGCGTGATGGGAAGGGCTGCGGTACCCTCTGGTGCATCAACAGGAATGCACGAGGCCGTAGAATTGCGTGATGGCGACAAGTCGCGGTACCTTGGAAAAGGAGTTGAGCGCGCGGTACAAAATGTTGTATCGTCGTTGAACGAAGCTTTGCAAGGCGCTTCAATCTTTGAGCAGAATTTAATAGACCGTGCGATGTGCAGCATCGATGGATCGGATAACAAAGCCAACTTAGGTGCCAATGCCATTTTGGGCGTATCACTGGCCGTTTCACATGCCGCAGCCAACACTGTGGGCTTGCCATTATATCGTTATGTGGGCGGAGTAAATGCCAACACGTTGCCTATCCCTTTGATGAATATCATCAACGGGGGAGCGCATGCGGACAACAAAGTGGATGTTCAAGAGTTCATGATTGTTCCTGTAGGAGCAGAGCGTTTCTCTGAAGCATTGCGCATGGGTGCTGAAGTTTTCCATCATCTGAAAGCGGTATTGAAAAAACAAGGCCATATGACCAATGTGGGTGATGAGGGTGGATTTGCCCCCAACTTGGCCAGCAATGAAGATGCATTGAAAGTGGTGATGCAAGCGATTGAATCAGCAGGTTACAAGCCAGGCGAAGACATTTGCATCGCTTTGGATTGTGCATCAACTGAGTTTTACAATGCTGAAAAGAAAATGTATCAGTTGGAAAGCACAGGCGAATCTTTAACCAGCGCTGAGATGGTTGGCGTATGGGCGGATTGGTGTAAACGTTATCCCATTGTGAGCATTGAAGATGGATGTGCTGAAGATGATTGGGACGGTTGGAAAATGATGACCGAAGCTTTGGGTGAAAAGGTGCAATTGGTAGGAGACGATTTATTTGTTACCAATGTCAACCGCTTGGCCAAAGGAATCAATGAAGGAATAGCCAATTCCATTTTGGTAAAAGTGAATCAAATTGGAACCTTGACAGAAACCATTGATGCAGTGAATATGGCGCACAGAGCAGGTTACACCAGCATCATGAGTCATCGTTCTGGAGAAACAGAAGATACCACCATTGCAGATTTGGCCGTTGCATTAAATACAGGTCAAATAAAAACGGGTTCAGCTTCAAGAAGCGATAGGATTGCAAAGTACAATCAGTTGTTGCGTATCGAAGAGCAATTGGGAAAGATGGCCTACTATCCAGGCAAGAATTTTCCTTTTATGCCGTAATCTGTAAATCAGTAGATCCGCAAATTTGTGAATCGGAAGAACAAAATATTGGAGACGATTCAACAAAAAGTGAATATGAAAATCCCAGAGTGATCTGGGATTTTTTTATAGCACTGCCGCAATTAAAGCTGTCATGAACCACAACAACAGCAAGCCCATGATTAGTGCAATGAATAATCTTCTAAGCCATGTGGAACGCGAAGGGAGTATTTGTATCCAAGCATCTGTAGGTTGAAATGAAGGAAAGATGATCACTGAAAGCAGACCCGCGATGATGGTTAAGCTACCGATGATGAGGGTTCGGGTTTCTTCCCATTGTAATTCAAAAAGAACAAAATCGAATCCAACAATACTCGGATATAGGAGGGTTCCAACAAGTGAAATCAACATCACCAACACTTGTGTCCAAGGACCGATTTTGGGGAAGATCCATCGCAAAATATAAAAGGGAGCAACCCCGGCAGAGATGGCAAATATGTATTGAGTGAGCGGGATTAGACTTTGATTTTGCAAAGCAATGAACATTGCAAATCCGACCAAAATGAGGACTGTAACCTTGGATAATTTCACATTGGCTTGATGATTATCTACAATCAAAGAAGCACCCCAATTGGACAAAGCCAAAATTTGAGCTGCCATCATACCCGTAAGCAAGAGCAGAACCAATATCTGG
>CALJKR010000018.1 GCA_937974555.1 uncultured Flavobacteriales bacterium
TTTCTGGATACGCTTTTCATTCGCTTCACCAGCCGCAAGGTTGGTCAGGACCGCTTCGGCAATAGCTATTGGGAATGGGTTTGTATTCCAGCCCCCATGTTTCTCCTATGATTTCAGGACCAATAATCTGGTGATTGTTGTTGTATACAGGTCCAGTCAGGATTTCATTGGGGTCATCAAAAAATTCACCTCGTGTGTAACAGCTCCATAGGTGAGAAAGCCGGTATCGCACTGCCAGCAAACTGCTGAACATTTGCGCATTTTTTCCTTCTTTGGTTAAAGAAGCATTTTTTTGGATGCCGTAATTTAATTCAGCGCCAATCATCCAACGCGGGGATTTGTGAATCCAACAAAGGTTGTTGTATAGTCTTGCGTTTTGAAATTGGGTTTGATTGGATTCATCGCTTAAAAGCGAAGAGAAAGTGAAGGTAGAGCGACTATTGGGCACATGGGCAATGGATAAGCCGTAGGCTTTTGTTTTGTTGGTTTCGATGAATTGATTAAACGAATTGAAAGCATTCAATTGAAAACTCCATCGTTCATTGTGTTGGTAGGTCAATTTGGCTCCGCTTAGATAATAAGGTTCGAAATAGGTGGTGGTGGCGATGCTCAACGTCATATTTTCTCTTGGTTGGATTGATTCTAGTCCGATGTGGGTTCTGAAAAATCCTACGTCCATCCATAACTTCTTACACAATTGAAAACCCATGTTGGCTTCTTGAATATTGTTGTGAACGGGTGACCAAGCGGCTTTGGCAACATCCCCCGTGAAAACAGTGATGGTGCTCCTAAATCGAGGTGAGATGTATTTGGCGCTGAGTTGCGCGATGTTCATTCCAAATTGTCGATCACGTGGGGAGATGGTTGGGAATTTTTCAAATCCCTCGCGGTTTACACTGTCAGAAAAAATTCCGTAGTAAAGATCCACATAGCCTGAAATGATGAGCTTGCCTTTGTCATCAAATTCAACATCGTAGGGATTGATCTTGGTGCCTGAAAAAGTAAGGTCGCTGGTGTCTTTAATCGCCGCAGGGATCTGCTGCGCTTTCAAATTGAAAATAAGCGCAATGTTGAAGATTAAAAAGACGGAGACAAGTTTTATCGTGTTAACCATTTGGAAAAGGTAAAAAAAAAGAGGGGATATCATCCCCTCTTACTTGAATAGAATTCAATTAATAGTACATGCTGCGGCGAACTTTGGCTACATATTTAGCCAAACGAATCACCTGTTTGGTGTAACCAAATTCGTTGTCGTACCATACATACAACACAACGCCTTTTCCATCTGGACTTACAATGGTGGCTTGGCTATCAAATACACTGCAACAATCGTTGCCTACGATATCACTTGACACCAATTCCTCACTGATGCTAAAGAAAATTTGATTCACCAAATCGCCTTCCAATGCGGCTTTTCTGACCATGGCATTCACCTCTTCTCGGGTCGTAGGTTTATCTACATAAGCATGGATAATGGCCAAGGAACCATTGGGAGTTGGTACACGCACGGCATTGGAAGTGAGTTTGTCAGCCAGCGTGGGAATAACTTTGGTCACTGCTTTTCCGGCGCCTGTTTCGGTGATGACCATATTTACCGCGGCGCTTCTACCTCTGCGGCTTTTCTTGTGCATGTTATCCAACAAGTTTTGATCATTGGTATAGGCGTGCACAGTTTCGATGTGTCCTTTATCAATTTGAAAAGCATCGTGCATGGTTTTCAAAATGGGACAAATGGCGTTGGTGGTACAAGAAGCAGCGGAAAAAATGGTTTCATTTTCGATATCCAAATCGCGGTGATTGATTCCGTATACGATATTGGGTACTTCTTTTCCAGGTGCGGTAAGAATGACTTTGGCAATCCCTTTGGCTTTCAAGTGAATGCTCAAGGCATCTCTGTCTTTGAAAACGCCAGTGTTGTCTATCAACAAAGCATCATTGATACCGTATGCAGTGTAGTCCACAGCACCGGGATCTTTGGCCGCAATCATGTGCACACGCTGACCATTAACGATTAAACACTTGTTTTCAAAATCCGTATCTACGGTTCCTTTGAAGCGACCATGAACCGAATCGTTTTCAAATAACGCTGCACGCTTCTTGATACTCAACTCATCGTCTTCACGCGTTACAATCGCGCGCAAACGCAACTGTTGTCCGCTTCCTGCTTGGCGAACCAACTCGCGAGCAGCCAATCTTCCAATTCTACCAAATCCAAATAGAACGACATCACGGGGTTCAATCTCTGACCCATGATCGTCCATGAAGTTCTGTAATTTATCTTCTAAAAACTCTCTTTGTGTTTTATAATGCTCACGCGATTGTGACCACTCACTGGCCAATTTTCCAATGTCGATTTTGGCGGGTGCCAAATTCATGTTGTATAGTTCTTGCGCCAATTCTGCTGAATCAAATACGCTGATGGGTTTTCCAACCACTTCTGCAGCATACTTGTGCAATCTTAAAATTTCTGTGATTCGGGTATCCGAAAGGTGATTTCGGAATAATACCAATTCGATAGATTTATCGAAAAGTAATTTGCCTACCATGTGGGCCAATTCCACTGCGGCTCTCTCTTGGTTGACATACACATTCAGTTCATTGCTGTACGTGTCTTTAGACAAGTTTGACATAGTTTTTTTTAATAAAAGGTTGAACGTTTTGATCCACGGATTCATTTTCCTTGGATGGCGCAAAGATAGACAATTAAATCAAAGTGTTCACGATGATCGTGCTCACTTTACGTTCAAAATGACAACGAATTAGGCTTTTTTCTTTCGGTGAAAAAATGGCTTTTTCTTGGGTTTTTGGCTTTTGGGCTCGTATGCCGGGCATTCGCCAAAGCGAGCATCAATCGGCAACTTGGCAACCTCAGAACCAATCAAGCTTTCAATTTTTCTGAATTTGTATTGATCATCGGGCACAATAAAAGTGACCGCCTCTCCTTTGGCATCGGCTCTTCCTGTGCGTCCAATGCGGTGAACATAATCCTCGGCATCACCAGGAACATCAAAGTTGATCACGGTATCGATGCCTTTGATATCAATCCCTCTGGACATGACATCGGTAGCAACCAGTACTTTGCATTTTTGATTTCTAAATTCATTCAACGCAAATTCTCTTTCAGATTGCTCCAAATCGCTGCTCATGGCAAGGGCAGTAATGCCTTTGCGTTTAAGGGCTCCTTGTATGCCTCCTACCTCGGATTTGCGGCTACTGAAAATGACAATGCTGTTGTTTTTTCGTTGCTGCAAATAGTCAATCAATACGGGGATTTTCTGTTGAGGAAATACGACAAAAGCGCCTTGATTGACGTTGTCAGAAGGTTTGCTTAAAGCGATATTGATTCGGGTGGGATTTCTCAATAGCGATTTGGCCAATTGATTAATCTTTTCAGGCATGGTAGCAGAAAAAAGCAAGGATTGTTTTTCCGCAGGTGTTTGTCGCAATATCAAATTGATATCCGGCGCAAACCCCATATCCAACATTCTATCCGCTTCATCCAATACCAGTGTTTGCAAATGGGAAAAATCCACATAGCCCATTTGTATGTGCATTTTCAATCTTCCCGGTGTGGCAACGATGATATCAATGCCTGATTCAAGGGCATGCCTTTCTTGATTGAAAATTTTCCCATCACCACCGCCGTAAATGGTTTGTGAGGAGATATCAGTGAAGTATCCGTATGCTTGTATGGCTTGGTCAATTTGGGTGGCCAATTCTCGGGTAGGCACAATGATCAATGCGGATATTTTTTTTCGATCGGATTTGGAAGTGATGTTTTGAATCATCGGCAGCAAAAAGGCTGCAGTTTTTCCTGTACCCGTCTGTGCGATGCCCAGAACATCTTTGCGCTCTAAAATGAGCGGAATGGCTTCTGCTTGAATGGGTGTTGGCTTTTCAATTCCCATGGATTGAATGCCATCAATAATTTCAGGTTGTAAGTTGAGTTGACTAAAATTTTCAATCATGTTTTGTCTGTTTCATCTGGATCAAAATGTCGTTCAACATGTCCATTTGTATTTTTTGAATTTCTATTAATTCTTGTTGTTGGTGCATCATGAGATGGTCCACCTTGTTGTGGAGAAGTCGAATTTCTAACTCCGATTTCAAATTGACCCTAAAGTCTTTTTTGGCGCGTTCCCGGTCTTTCTCTTCTTGTCTGTTTTGACTCATCATGATGATAGGCGCTTGCAAAGCAGCAATGCAAGACAAAATTAGATTTAGAAAAATAAAAGGGAAAGGATCAAAGTTGACATGGAAAAACCAAAAGGTATTCACGCACATCCAGATCAACAAGAAAAGCATAAATGAAATAATAAAAGTCCAGCTTCCCCCAAATGCGGCAACCTTATCGGAGAGCTTTTGTCCCAGTGTTAAATGCTCATCTTCTAATAGACTGTTGTCTGCGGAGATGATGGAGTCATTTTGTAGACTGTCGATGACCTCCTTTTTCAATTGATTCACAGCACCATATTCCTCGATGATTTTGGCGGTGACATAGTCACGTCGGAAATCATTTAATTCATTGATGGAAAGGGAATCACCCTCGGAAAATTGAGGATAGCGGAGATGAATAAAATCAACGAGCAATCGATCAACACTGTGAAAATAAACCTGAACAGAAACGGGAAAGGAATTCTGTGAGATTGCACTGATGAAAGTCGGTTCTTCTATTTTCATTTTCCCCGAAAGTACATCAGGATATTTAGAGATTGAGAAAATTATATTTTGACCATGGCTTGTTGATTGAAAAAATCAGGGGATACCCATTCCGCATTTTACCCGATTATATTTGTTGTATGGCAAACGAACGCAATGTAACGATCGTGCCGCCTTCAGATTACACAGGGATCAAAGAAACCCCAGTAAAGGATGCGGCAGTGGGCCTTCCAGCGGTGAGCTCAGCACTCTTCCATATTTCGGAGGAGTTGGGGCTTTGGAAAGGCATGAAGACATTATTAAAGTTGAATCAAAAGGATGGTGTGGATTGCCCAGGTTGTGCTTGGCCAGATCCGGATCATCGTTCTAAGTTGGGTGAATATTGTGAGAACGGCGCCAAGGCCATTGCGGAAGAAGCTACAGACAAAAAGTGTGGACCGGAGTTCTTTGCCCAACACAATGTGGAGGAGATCTCGTCGTGGAGTGATTATAAAATCGGCAAAAGTGGAAGGGTGACCCATCCCATGTATCTGCCCAAGGGTGAGTTGAATTATAGACCCATTTCTTGGGATTCAGCTTTTCAGATCATAGCAGATGAATTGCGGGCCTGTGATCCACAGGAGGCTGTATTTTACACCAGTGGAAGAACGAGTAATGAGGCGGCTTACATGTATCAATTGTTTGTTCGTCAATATGGCACCAATAACTTGCCGGATTGCTCCAATATGTGTCATGAGAGTTCTGGAGTTGCGCTTACAGAGACCATTGGAATAGGCAAGGGGACAGTGAAGTTGGATGATATTCATCACGCCAAATTGATGCTGGTCATTGGTCAAAATCCGGGAACCAATCATCCCAGGATGATGAGCGCATTGTCCAAGTGCAAAGGCAATGGCGGTAGGATCATTCATATCAATCCACTTCCTGAAGTAGGGACATCCAAATTTATCAATCCCCAGAGTCCGCTGGAGATTTTAAAAGGAGGTACAAAATTGGCCGATGTATACTTGCCAATTAAGGTTGGTGGTGACATGGCCTTGTTTCAATACATCCAACATCGATTGTATGAAAGATCAATGTCAAATCCTGAAATAATTGCGCAAGGTTTTGTAGCAAATAATACCCAAGGATTTGAAGAGTGGCAAAAATATTATTCGACGTTTTCCATCAGTGAGGATGATTTTTTTGCGGTCACGGGTTTAACCAAGGCAGAGGTGGAGCATGTGGTGGATGAATTGATTTCAACCGATGAAATCATTTCATGCTGGGCCATGGGATTGACACAACACAAGCATGGGGTGGCCACTATTCAAGAGGTGGTGAATATACACTTGTTGCGTGGGGCGATTGGAAAGCCCAATGCAGGCGTTTGTCCTGTTCGCGGCCATAGCAATGTGCAGGGGGATAGAACCATGGGGATTTATGAAAAGCCCAAGGCCCCTTTTATGGATCGGTTGGATCAATATTGGAATAGAAAATTTATTCGAGAAGAGGGGTATGATGTGGTGGAGTCGATTCAGGCCATGGAGCAAGGCAAAGTAAAAGTCTTTATGGCCATGGGAGGTAATTTTATATCGGCTACCCCCGATAGTGATCGCACAGGGAAGGCGATGCAAAGGGTGTCGCTAACGGTGCAGGTCAGCACCAAATTAAATAGGGCGCATTGTGTAACCGGGGACCATGCCTTGATATTGCCTTGTGTTGCCAGAACGGAAAAGGATGTTCAGCGCAGTGGCGAACAGTTTATTACCGTGGAAAACTCCATGGGGATTGTCCACATGTCCAAGGGCATTAATCCTCCGGCATCTTCGGAGTTGCGATCAGAGCCGGCCATCGTTTCTGGAATAGCGCAGGCTCTTTTTCGCGGAAAAGATGGCATTGATTGGATGGCCATGAAAGATCATTACGACATCATCCGCAATCACATTGAAGGATCAATCGCTGGATTTGAAAATTATAATCAACGTGTAAGGAATCCAGATGGCTTTTATCTGCCCAATGGTCCCCGAGAGGGTCAATTCACCACGCCTACGGGTAAGGCGCATTTTACCATTACCCCTTTGGAAGTGGAGCAAGTGGAAACGGGACATTTTATCATGATGACCATCCGAAGTCATGATCAATACAATACCACCATTTATGGTTTGGATGATCGATACAGGGGAATCAAACACGAACGAAGAGTCGTATTGATGAATCCAAAGGATATGAAAGACGCGGGATTCAGTAAAATGGATGAGGTAGATATCGTCAGTCATTTTAAAGGCACGCAGAGAATCGCAGAGCGATTTTTGGTGTTGCCTTTTGAAATTGCCAGAGGATGTGTAGCCACCTATTTTCCGGAGACCAATTGTTTGGTTCCTTTGGAGCATACTGCACGAAAGAGCAACACACCAGTGAGTAAATGGATTGAGGTTGAGTTAATAATTCGACCCCAACCCTGAGTTTTGTGAAAATCATAATTGATTTATAATTCAAGAAATAATAACCGAGCATCACTTTAGAAGTTTATATTTGATGTCCAATATTTTTATATGAAACTAAATTCTACTGTTCTATCTTACTTGCGATTGCTGGCTTTGACTTTGGTTATGCCGTTCTTTCATCAGAGCGCTGATGCCCAATGTTCCATTGTCAACCAAGCGGTAACGGTTTCGCAATCCGCTATTTGTAGTGGGGCTTCTGGTCAAGTACAACTGGGTTCCTCCCAGGCAGGCGTGACCTACAAGTTGCGAAATGATGCCGATAACGCAGTCATTGGTACAGCCTTGACAGGCACCGGTTCTTCTTTGAGTTTTAGCACCGGAGCTTTAACAAGCAATACCTCCTTCAATGTCTACGCGGAATATGCTTCATATGGTTTGCAATTTGACGGGACCAATGATCATATAACCTTGAATAATCCAGTCAACACAGCTTCATTTACGTTAGAAGCTTGGATCAAAACTTCCGTAGCCTCATGGACTGGAACCAATGCGTTTGAGGGATCAGGATTGTTGTATGCAGACGTCGGAGGTGGAGCCAATGATTACACTTTTGCTTTAATCAACAACAAGGTAACTTTTTTTGATGGCGGGAATAATATCAATGTTACAGGTACCACCAATTTAAATGACGGAAACTGGCATCACGTGGCCATGATTCGCACCGCTGGAGTCAAGAATAGATTGTATGTAGATGGCGTTTTTCAGGCCGAAGCAAATGCCAGTTCAGTGGTCCTTAATGCAAGAGCCCAGATGGTCATTGGAGGGAATAATGGTGATAACCGTTATTTCAACGGTACCATGGACGAAGTTAGAGTTTGGAATTTTGCCATGGATCCAGCCGTTTTGGCTGCCAACATGTATACCTGTTATACGGGAACGGAAACAGGATTGAGGGCATTATTCAAATTTGAAAATGGCCCCAACAGTGCAACAGCTACCAATTCAATTGGCAGCAACAATGGAACGTTAGTCAATACCAATAATGCAGCGGTATGGGTTTCAGGAACCAATATTTGTGCAGGTTGTAATTTGGAAATGACGGATGTTGTTTCAATTTCAATCAGTCCATTGCCTGCGGCCCCAACGGGCAGTGCAAGTCAGTCGTTGTGTTCAGGTACCACCGTTGCCAGTTTATCAGCAACTGGATCCAATATCAATTGGTATGCAGCTTCATCGGGTGGATCGGCCTTGGCTTCTACGACTGCATTGGTGAACAATACAACATATTATGCGAGCCAAACAGTGAATGGTTGTGAAGGTACCTCACGTTTGGCAGTATTGGTGACTTTGGTAACTCAGCCATCAGCTCCGGGTCAATCGGCCACAGGAGGTACTGTAACCACGGTGGGTGGGTATAAAATCCACACTTTCACAACGAGTGGAACATTTACCGTACCAGCCGGTATGAGTGGTGTAAACGCTGAAGTATTGGTCGTCGCAGGTGGCGGTGGTGGTGGATTTAGACACGCCGGAGGTGGCGGTGCTGGAGGATTGGTTTACAACAGTTCTTTTGCGTTGACTGCTGGTCAAAGCTATACCGTTACAGTTGGTGCTGGTGGAGCAGGCGCTCCAAATTCAAGCACCAATCAAGGAGTCTCAGGAGGGAACTCTGTTTTTGGAACCATTACCGCAATTGGAGGTGGTGGTGGCGGAACCAACAATAAAGTGGGTAATGCTGGTGGATCGGGTGGCGGTGGTTCCAATGGAACCAATGGTGGAAGCGGAACAGCAGGGCAAGGAAACAAGGGCGGTAATCAAAACAATGGTGCAGGCTGTTGTCATGCATGGGGTTGTGGCGGTGGAGGTGCTGGCGCAGCAGGAGCTAATACTTCTGGATCTGCTGGTAGTGCCGGTGGTATCGGATTACAATATTCAATTTCGGGTACCCCAACCTACTACGCTGGTGGTGGCGGTGGTGGTAATGGATCTAACGCAACCGCATTGTTGGGAGGACTTGGTGGAGGAGGAAATGGCGGAACCAATGCAGCAGCGGCAACTGCGGGTGCACCCAATACAGGTGGCGGCGGCGGGGGTGGTGGAGTATCCCCAGAACCCGGAGCTGCAGGAGGATCAGGGATTGTTATCGTCCGCTATTTGGATGCAGGCGCTAGTAGTTTGAATCAAACTTTTTGTGGTGCATCCACGGTGAGTAATCTCTCAATGTCCGGAACCAATGTTCAATGGTACAATGTTGCAACCGGAGGAACAGCCCTTTCCAGCGCTACTTCAATATCGACTGGAACTTATTACGCTACTCAGTCCAATGGAACATGTGAAAGCGCTCGGACAACGGTTACCGTGACGGTAAATATGCCCGTTACCTACTACCTCGATGCAGACAATGATGGATACTATATTTCCACCACTTCGGCTTGCTCTTCTCCTGGAGCATCATACAGGACAACAGGTAATTTTTTAGGCGATTGCAATGATAACAATGCCAGTGTCTTTGGAAGTGCCGAAACTTGCAATGGTTTGGATGACGATTGTGATGGGTCTATTGATGAAGGATTGCTCACTTTATATTTTGTCGATGCAGATCAAGATGGTTTTGGTATTGGATCTGGAACTTCGTATTGTTCAAATCCCGGTGCTGGCTATGCGTTGGTTGGAGGAGATTGTAATGATGCTAATCTATCCATAAATCCCAGCGCTACTGAAGTTTGTAATGGGTTGGATGACAATTGTCAAAATGGAATTGATGATGGTTTAACCTTTTTAGATTACTACTACGACGGGGATAATGACAATTACGGGTCATTGAATGCGCCAAGCCCTGGTTTAACAGGTTCCTTGTTAACCGGATTGCAATATTATTTGCCAATGGATGGCAACTTCAATGATCAAAGTGGCAATGGTACTGCAGTTAGCAATGAAGGTGGAGTAACCAATACGTCTGATCGCTTCGGTGATCCGAATAAAGCGGGAAGTTTCGCCACAAATCAAAGGTTGTATTCTACTTTGAATGTTTCGGAGACTGCTTTTGCTGTTTCGATGTTTTTTAAAACGACCAATCCCAATGCCGGTTTCTTTGCAGTTACGGGAGGAGGCCATGATCGACATGTTCATCTCTCCGGAGGGAATATTCGGGTAAGATTATGGGCCAATGAGGTATTACAATCATCTGGATTAAATCTTGCTGACAATCAATGGCATCATGTTGTTTATCAATATCAGCAAAACGTCCAAGTTCAAAAGGTTTATGTCGATGGTAATTTGGTCTTGTCAGGTACCAGAACGTTTTCTGATTTTAATTGGCAAACTGGAGTTTATGTGGGTTATAGTGAGGATACGGGTTATTTGAATGGTGGTAGCCTGGATGATGTTGCTATTTGGACTCGTGCTTTGACTTTAAGTGAAATTCAGAATTTATACAATGGAACTTCAGGCTCAAGCAGCTATCCAGTGAATGCATGCCAAGATCCGGGCAATAACTATGCTCCCAATATTTTGGATTGCAATGACAATAGCGCAGCTGTAAATCCTGCAGTCGCTGAATCTTGCAATGCAATAGATGACGACTGCGATGGAACCGCAGACGACGGATTGACTTTCGTGAACTACTACA
>CALJKR010000019.1 GCA_937974555.1 uncultured Flavobacteriales bacterium
TACCAAGTGGGATTGCGCGCAGAAAGCAGCTATTACAAAGGAAAATTAAATAACACCGGTCAATCTTTCCGGATTGAATATCCCATCAGTTTGTTCCCATCCGTTTATGTGACCCGAATGATCGACGAAACCCAAGACTTTCAAATTGCGGTTAACCGAAGAATCAATCGTCCCAGTTTCATGCAACTCAGTCCATTCACGGATTACAGTGACTCGTTGAATGTATCGAGAGGAAATCCCAATTTACGTCCTGAATTTACGCAAAGCGTTGAATTGTCTTATATGAAAACATTTAAGAAAGGACATTCCTTTATCGCCAGCTTGTATTCTCGTTACACCAATAATGTGACCATCAAACAACAATTGACAGAGTTCAGTTCTGTATTGAATGATACCATCATTGTAACCACTTCGATGAATGCCCTTTATGGTTGGGCCTCTGGTTTGGAAATGGTTTCAAGAAATGCTTTTACACAATGGCTGGACTTAACAACGACTGTCAATATTTACAACTCGACCATTGATGGCACCAACATTTCGCCCAACCTAACCAATTCTATCAATAGTTACTGGGTAAAATTACAAGCCTCATTTAAGTTACCCAAAAGCACCGTGATTCAAATCAACGGTGATTATGCCAGTAAAAAATCTTTGGAAGTTGGAAGTAGTGAGCGCGGTGGCGGAATGGGTGGCGGCGGTTTTGGCGGAGGAATGGGAGGAATGCATGGAGGTCCAGTCAATACCGTTCAAGGATATATACGCCCCAATTACGGTTTGGATTTGAGTTTAAGAAAATCATTCTCCATTGGCAAAAGCAATAGCAAACCTTCGGTTGTTCCTGAGATTGATAAAATGATGGCCGCTAAGGGAAAAGGAAATGAAAACCTTACCTTGAGTATTTCATACAATGATGTCTTCCACACCCGTGTAACCAGCATGTACAGCACCTCGCCATATTTCTTGCAAGATTCTGATCGATACCGTGATTGGCAAACTTGGAGAATTAATCTCTCCTACAAATTTGGAAAAATGGATGCCTCTCTATTCAAACGCAAAAACAACAAAGTGAACGCTGAAGGAATGGAAGGCTAAAAATCAGTTGACGTAATAATTGACGTTGACTTTGATTTTACCCTTTTTAAATTTTCCGGGAACGGCTGTCCAATCTTGAGTGGCCAAAACCCGAACGGTTTTCCCATTGATTTCCAAATCAACTGGCATTTCAAAACCGTCAATGCAATGGCTCCAACGAACCAAATGTTTTCCCTTGACAGATTGCACCTCCAACGTTGGAATGAACTTGGTTCTTAAATATTGATCAAAAATAGGTTTAAGATTTAGATCCAAATAAAGCGACATAAATTCTTCTATTTCAGCAGTAGTAACCGTCTGATGATAAAAATGCGCATTAAGCTCCCTGAGCATCGCGCGCCACTCTGCATCGTCATTGTTGATTTGGCGAATCATATTGAGAAGATTGGCTCCTTTGTAATACATATCTCCACTGCCCTCACTATTCACATCGTAATCACCGATAATGGGTGCATCATTGGTAATATTTCTTCTTTGACCAATCACATATTCTTGACCCGCTTTTTTTCCGTAATAAAATTCTGTAAACAAACATTCAGAATAGGTTGTAAAACCCTCATGTATCCACATATCCGCAATGTCCTTGTATGTAACATTATTTGCAAACCATTCATGGCCACTTTCATGGATGATGATATAATCCCATTTTTTTCCCCAACCTGTCCCAGATAAATCCATACCCAAATACCCATTGGCAAATTTATTTCCATAAGTAACGGAACTCTGATGTTCCATACCGAGATAAGGCACTTGCACAATTTTGTAACCATCCTCATAAAATGGATAAGATCCAAACCAGTGTTCAAATGCTTTGAGCATTTCTTTGGCTTGGGTGAATTGCAATTTTGCTTTATTCAGATCATCGGGCAAAACATAAAAGTGCATATCCAAATTGCCCTTTTCACCAGAATAAACATCAGCAAAATCCACATACTTGGCAATATTTAAATTCACCCCATAATTGTTGATTGGATTCTTGACCACCCAATGATAAATGCCATTGTCTCCATCTGATTCTATACTCTCCAATCGACCATTGGAAACGGCAACGTATGGCTTGGCCACTGTGATAGAAATTCTCATACTGTCGGGCTCGTCATACATATGATCCTTGCAGGGCCACCAGGCACTGGCGCCAAGCCCTTGACAAGAAGTCGCTATAAAATCATTTCCTTGATTGTCTTTGGCCCAACTGAATCCCCCATCCCATGGAGCACGAATGGCCTTTCTCGGAACACCTTCATAATAGCAAGTAATATTCCCATGGTATCCTTTTTGGGCTGGCCATTGAGTTTCTATCCAATAAACATTCTCAGCGGGTTTTGTCCATTTTAAATTATTCCCAAACTCATCCACAACATGTGTCAGTTGGAGAGGCTTTTGCAAATCGATTTGCAAGACATCACCGTCATCCAAAGCAGTATATTCAATAAGCACATGACCTTGAATTTTCTTATCCTTTGGAAAAACCTGTACATTCAAATGATAATAGTTTAGATCCCACCATGAGCGCTGCTGAGTAATCATGCCTCTTAGTGAATCTTCCAATGTATACATCCTTTTGGATTGCAATACTTGAGAAAAAGATTCGTTGGCAATAACAGAAAACAAAAAAACTGAGAAGAAAATTGACCATTTCATTTTCAAATATAATTCTCAAAGTATCTTAGATAAATGAAAACAATGCTGAAAGTTAGCCATTGCGTCACAGTTTTATTTCTGATTTCACTTTTCTCTTGTTCTGTAAAAAAACAATCCATTGTACCAATGAGTGGGCATTGGCATTCACTGCAATCCAAGAATTTAATTACAGTAAGAACCCATGATCACCAGGGCTTTCATTTTTTCAAAGACAGTATTTCGATAGAACTAATATTTAATCAGGACCACACAGTATCTGGGAAAATAGGAAATAGCACTTTTAGAGAAAAAGTAACAAAGTACAATTTTGGAATTCTTCCACCCGCTAAGACAGGAATCGAATGGATCGTACCTTGTGGAAAATTGGGTAGCTTATTTGAGAATGATCCGGATCCCAACAAGGAAATTGAGTTATGGATTTCACCGGAGAAATCGGATCACACCCGCGAAGTTGAAATTAGAATGACCACCAAAGGCTCACATTTTCCGATGGGGGGTGTGATTATTTCGAAATGATTAATCACTTTGCCATTGCTTCCTTTCTTAACGATTCCGGCATTTTCTCAATGGCATAACGAAGAGCCGTTCTCGGCATTCGATCTTTGTACTTGCAGACAAATTGAAATACTTCGTTTTGTCTTTGCTGACTTAATACTTTTAACATCCAACCGTAACCTTTTTGAACCATATCCTCACGGTCTTCTAAAAGGAGCAAAGCGATTTCCCATTGTACTTCCACCAAGAGATTCTTTTTAGCGGGATAAATAAAACTTACCGCCGCTGCTCTGCGTACCCAAAGGCTGTCGTCAAGTGCCCAAACTTTGACCTTTTCTGACAACTGGGGAAAACGAATCAGCATTTCCCCAATGGTACGGTTACAAAAGGTATCACACTCAGCCCAATTGTCTATATACGCTTTGATCCAATCTTCGAAAATCCCAAAGTCATCAATGACATAATCTTTTTTGTAAGCATATACAATTTGGCAAGCCAAGAGGCTCTCCTCGATCCATTTATTCTTGAAGAGTTGCTCGGCCAAAGCAAAAACCCGGGCCTTTGGCCATTTTTCAGCTTTCAACTTTTGAATGACCATTCGGCCGATTGCTTGGGTATCTGGACTATTGACCCCATAGGCTGCAATTTCATGTTTAAAGAAGAACTCAATGGCCTTTTTTCTTTCAGGAGAGGCAATTCGGATAAGTTCAGATTGAATAAAATGAATCATAGCATTACGATATATCAAACAGTAAAGAAACAAAAAACCCCCAGATTACTCTGAGGGTTTTCGAAGATCGGCGACGACATAC
>CALJKR010000020.1 GCA_937974555.1 uncultured Flavobacteriales bacterium
CGATCTCTGCGTTTATTGCATTTTTATTTAACGCAAGGGACGCGAAGGTTTCGCAAAGGACGCGGAGGCTAAGTAATAACCTTAGCGTTCTCTGCGAATTCTTGGCGCGCTCTGCGTTTATTGCATTTTTATTTAACGCAAGGGACGCGAAGGTTTCGCAAAGGACGCGGAGGCTAAGTAATAACCTTAGCGTTCTCTGCGAATTCTTGGCGCGCTCTGCGTTAATACAATAAGCAACAATCGCAAAGAATCGCCAATTCACAAATGGGATCTGTATATTCGCTTTCAATCAAACTCAACATTGGAATATGAAAAGCGTTGCCTGTATTATCACCTTCTTGGCTTTGCAGATAAGCGGTCTCGCGCAAACCTATTTCCCACCAGCCACAGGCAACTGGGAAACGATAACCTGGGAAGAAGCCGGTCTTTGTCCCGACAGCCTTCCGGCATTGCTAAACCTCTTGAATCAAGAGGACTCCAAAGCGTTTATATTATTGTACAACGGTAAAATATTGAATGAAACCTACTTTGATTCATTCACCCAAGATAGCATTTGGTATTGGGCCAGCGCAGGGAAAACCCTAACAAGCGCCTTGATCGGTATAGCTGCTGAACAAAATGGGCTCAATTTAGATGCCTCTTCCAATACTTATCTCGGCAACGGATGGTCAAGTTTATCTTTGACACAAGAGGATGCAATCACAGTTCGACACCATCTCACCATGACCACCGGTTTGGATGATGGCGTGATCGATAATGATTGCACCTTACCCTCTTGCCTTCAATACCTTGCACAGCCCAATACCCGATGGGCTTATCACAACGCCCCTTATACCCTTTTGGATCAAATTCTTCAGGGCGCCACTGGCTTTACCAACAATCAATACTTTTTCCAAAAAATTGGAACCCCTTGTGGAATTAGCGGCCTATTTGTCAATTCAGGCTACAACAAGATATTTTACAGCACGCCGAGAAACATGGCCAAATTTGGACTATTGCTTCAGAATGAGGGGTTGTGGAATGGAACAACCATCATTCCCGATACCTACCACGCGCTGATGACGACACTTTCACAAACCATGAACGAAAGTTATGGTTACCTCACTTGGCTCAATGGACAAAGCAGTTATATGGTTCCTGAATCACAATGGGTTTTACCTGGAATGATGGCGCCCCATGCACCTAATGAATCGTATGCGGCATTGGGGAAAAATGGTCAAATCATCAACGTTAGTCCCAATGAAAATATTACATGGATCAGAATGGGAAATGGAAATAGCAGTTTGATTTCGCTATCTCTTTGGGACAACATTTGGAGTAAGCTTCAGTATATCCAATGCAGCAATTCAACCGAAGAGCTTCAAGATACCCAATGGGTCACCATTAAAAACAATGGCAATATCCCCGAAGTATATTTTAGAAATCTTGAGCTCAACTATTCTTTGATGGATGTGTTAGGACGTTCCAAAGAAGTTGATCCTCTAGGCACCCCGTTTTTATCCGATTTATCCAACGGGTTGTATACCCTCAGTTGTCCATCTCATCCCGAGTGGAAGATGGAAAAAATTTGGATTCAGCATTAGAATTCTACTTTCAGTAATAGTCACCTACGACCCGCAACAAAAAAGCGCCATTTCTGGCGCTTTTCAATTCTATTATATTGTCTTTTAAACAAACATCAAAACAGGCTGTTCCAAGAAGGATTTGATGGTGTTCAAGAAGGCTGCGCCGCTTGCTCCATCTACCACGCGGTGATCGCAACTCAAGGTTACTTTCATGACGTTTCCAGGAACAACTTGGCCATTCTTCACCACAGGTACTTGTTTGATTCCGCCTACAGCCAAGATGCACGCATCGGGTGGGTTGATAATGGCTGTGAACTCTTCGATGCCAAACATTCCCAAATTGGAAATGGTGAACGTATTGCCTTCCCAATCTTGGGGCTGCAACTTCTTGGCTTTGGCTTTCTCTGCAAATACTTTCACTTCTGCACCAATCTGCGCGAATGACTTGGTATTGGCATGTCTCACAACAGGCACCAACAATCCGTCTTCCACTGCTACCGCGACACCAATGTGCACATGTTCATTGAATCGAATGCGGTCTTCCATCCATGAGGAATTGATCACTGGATGTTTTTTCAATGCCATTGCACAAGCCTTTACTACCATGTCATTGAAAGAAACTTTCATTCCTTGATCGTTAATCGACTTACGCGCAGAAATCGCATTGTCCATGTCAATGTCCATGGTCAAATAGAAATGAGGCGCGCTGAATTTGCTCTCCGCCAGACGACGGGCAATCACTTTTCTCATTTGAGAAACCTCTACTTCGTAGAAACTCTCAACAGCATTGGCACTGCCTTGTGCAGCACCCGCCATGAAGGCATCGATGTCTCTTTTTACAATTCTTCCACCATCACCAGAACCGGGGATGTAGTTCAATGGAAGACCTTTCTCGTCTGCTAATTTCTTGGCCAATGGAGAAACTTTGGTTCTACCATTGTTGGCAGCCACCGGAGCTGGAGCTGCTTTGGCTACTGGGGCAGCCACAGGGGCTGGAGCAGGAGCAGCCTTAGGTGCTGGAGCCGCTGCAGGAGCAGGCGCTGCTTTAGGCTCCTCTGCCTTTGGGGTTGCTGTTGCTTCTGCTGCGATAATCGCCGCAACATCCTCGCCTTCTTTTCCCAAGATGGCTAAGATGGAATCAACAGGAGCCTTCTTTCCTTTTTCAACACCAATGTGTAACAACACACCGTCTTGAAAAGATTCGAACTCCATGGTGGCTTTGTCGGTTTCAATTTCAGCCAACAAATCACCTGTTTTTACTTTATCACCAATCTTCTTGTGCCAAGCCGCTACCACCCCTTCAGTCATGGTATCACTCAACTTGGGCATTCTAACTATCTCTGCCATATCTGGTCAAATTAATCTTTTACGTATGGATAAGGATCTGAATACACATCCTCATAAATTTCATGTGCCTCTGGAAGTGCTGATTCTTCAGCAAATTTCACTGACTCCTCAACGACAGCCTTGATTTCCTCTTCCACTTTATCTAGGTCATCTTGTGTCATCCATTTGTTCTCTATGATAACACGAGCTACATGCTCCAAAGGATCTTGTTCTTGGTATTCGGCCACCTCTTCTTTGGTACGGTATTTCTGAGGATCAGACATACTGTGACCTTTGTAACGATAGGTTTGGATATCCAACAAAGTAGGACCTTCTCCTTTGCGGGCACGATCTGCAGCACGCTTGATGGCGTCTGCCACTGCCTCTGGACGCATTCCATCTACTGACTCACTGGGCATTTCAAATGAAGCACCCAACTTGCTTAAATCGGTCACGTTGGAAGTACGCTCAATAGAGGTACCCATCGCATATTGGTTGTTTTCAATAATGAAAATCACTGGAATTTTCCAAGTCATGGCCATATTGAAAGTTTCAAACAAAGCGCCTTGACGAGCGGCTCCATCACCAAAGAAAGCCAATGTAACATTGTCCTCTCCGCGGTACATGTCCGCAAAAGCGATACCCGCTCCCATTGGGATTTGAGCACCTACGATACCATGGCCTCCAAAAAGATTTCTCTCTTTGTCAAACATGTGCATCGATCCACCCTTTCCTTTGGACAAACCGGTTACCTTTCCGTACAACTCGGCCATCACCTTTTTGGGATCAGAACCCATCACCAATGGATGGGCATGGTCACGGTATGCGGTAATCACCTTGTCGGTGGGACGGATGGCAGACATCATTCCCGAAAGAATGGCTTCCTGCCCGATATACAAATGGCAAAATCCACCAAACTTCTGTTGGATGTACAAATGCCCGCATTTCTCTTCAAAACGACGCATCAACAACATCTCACGATGCCACTTGATGTAGTCTGCTTTTCCGTAAGTACCTGCAACGGTACTTTTTGCTTCTTTTTTCTTTGCTGCTGTAGCCATGAAATTACTTTTCTAAGTCGTTCACAAATATAGTCCAAGTGCCTAAAAACAAAGGCATTTTTTTACAAAGTGTAAATATTACACTAAGGTTTATGCTTTGAAGCTTTGATAAGGCTCTAAAAAGCGCAAATCATTTTCAAAGAAATGTCTTAAATCGTCGATTTGGTAGCGCAACATAGCGATACGTTCGATCCCCATTCCAAAAGCAAATCCGGTGTATTCTTCTGGATCGATGCCACTGGCAGAAAGTACCGCTGGATCAACCATTCCACAACCCATAATCTCCAACCAACCCGTGCCTTTGGTAATTCGATAATCGGCTTCGGTTTCCAAACCCCAGTACACATCCAATTCCGCACTGGGCTCCGTGAAAGGGAAGTATGAAGGGCGCAAGCGAATTTTGGCTTTACCAAAGAACGATTGAACGAAATACAACAACGTGGCCTTCATGTCTGCAAATGAGACATTTTTGTCGATATACAATCCCTCAATTTGATGAAATTGACAATGCGCTCGGGCACTGATGGCTTCATTTCTGAAAACACGTCCAGGCATAATGATGCGGAAAGGCGGCTGGCGTTTTTCCATTTCACGAACCTGCACACTGGAGGTATGGGTTCTCAATAAAAAATCAGGATTGGTTTGAACGAAAAACGTGTCCTGCATATCGCGGGCAGGATGCTCTGGTGGAAAATTCAAACCAGAAAACACATGCCAATCATCTTCAATCTCTGGACCTTCTGCCACTTGAAAACCAATCTTTTCAAAAATCGAAATGATCTCATTTTGCACCAAAGACAATGGATGTCGTCTGCCGCGACCATGGAATCCAGAAGGAATTGAAAAATCCCAATTGGGATTGATAGATTCTGCAACCTCTTGTCCACTCCCGAAAGATTCCCATTTGGATTGGGCTGCCATCTTGAGGACGTTCAAATCTTTTCCAAGCGATTTCTTTTGATCGTTGGGAACCGTTTTAAATTCCTCAAACAAATCATTCATCACCCCTTTCCTTCCCAAATACTGAATACGGAATTGCTCCGCTTGTTCTGCGGAGGCGAGTTCTGTTTTTTCGATTTCCGAAAGAAGTGCCGCTATTTTTTCTTGAATGCTCATTACTTTATCACTTCCATTTTCATCGTGATGTCTTCCAAAGGACGATCACCCTGTTTGGTAGGCTGGGCAAGGATTTTATCCAACACATCCAAGCCTTCCACTACCTCACCAAATACAGTGTAGTCCATATCCAACATGGCAGTACCACCAATGGTTTTGTAGATTTTTCTTTGTTCTTCTGTGTATTTAAAACCAGGCATTTTCATTGCAGCACGAGACTCAAATTGCGTCAATTGATTATCGTTCAATTGTTGACCTTGGACGATGTAAAATTGACTACCACTTGATGCTCTTTTTGGATTAACCTGATCACCCTGACGGGCGGCGGCCAAAGCCCCTTTTTTATGAATATAGTTGGCATTAAATTCAGCCGGCACTGTGTATCCAGGACCGCCCATGCCCAACATTTTTGAAGGAGAAGCACCGCGGCTTTCGGGGTCTCCACCTTGTGCCATAAAGTTTTTGATACAACGGTGGAACAACAAATCATTGTAAAATCCCTCGTTCACCAATTTGATGAAATTGTCTCTATGCAAAGGAGTTTCATCATATAACTCCACGATCATCACCCCTTGCGAGGTTGTAATTTTCACTCTTGTATTCATATTGCTTTGTGTTGGCTTTTCTTCTTTTACTTCTTCCACCGCAGATGCAGGTTCCACCGGTGCTTGAGATTGTTCCGATGAATTTTTGGGAGTCCCGCATGCTGTCCAAATCAAAATACCTGCAACCATTAGGGACAGGGGCTGAGGAAATTTTAGGGTTTTCATCATTTTTTTTGTTTCTTTGTTTTTTGCAAACTTAATGCTTTGCGAAATTTAAAAGAAAGCAATGAAAAAAATTAGTTTTGTATTGGGTGGATTATTCTTGGCATTGGCTGGATTGTTCACCACCGTATTAAGCAGTTGCAATCGTTATAAGGTTGAACCCACCAAAGCGTTGATTCGTGTGGTTGACATGGACGGAGTACCTGTACGATTTTCAAAGGTGCGTATTTATGCATTGCCTTCAGAATTTCCACCGCCCTCCAATGCGGTGCGTTTTGACACTTGTGGTGTAACCAGTACAGACGGATCTATCGAATTTGATTTCAGTTCATACTACCAAAGTGGACAAGCTGGATTTGCAGTTTTGGATATCATGGCTTGCAAAGACGGGCAGTTTGCTGAAGGCATCATCAAGATTTCTGAAGAGGCCAATAATGAGGAAACTGTAACATTGGTTCCAGGAACTTGTCAAATTCCTACGGATTGCGAATAAAATTTACTATTTTCGCGCCCTGAAAAATTCCAACGGGATGTAGCTCAGTTGGTAGAGTACACGTCTGGGGGGCGTGTGGTCGCAGGTTCAAGTCCTGTCATCCCGACTAAAAATTGAAAGCCTTCTTCGGAAGGCTTTTTTTGTAGACGTATTTAATTTTTTGACTACTTTTGTCAAATTATGAATCCGGTGTTTATCCAACTCAGGCAAGCAAGAAAAGAAAAAAAACTGACGCTACAAGCGGTTGCTGACCGATTGGCGATTGATATCGCCCTTATCAGCAAAATGGAAAGAGGTCAACGTCCGATTTCAGAAAAACAACTGAAAGCCTTCTGCAAATTGTATAAGCTGGATTTGAAGACGCTTCAAAAAGCTGTCAAAGCAGAAGAGGTAGTTGCCCTTCTTCAAGGGTATGATCACCCGCAGGAAATTCTGAAATTAGCCGAGACACAGTTGCTTTATTCAACCAATGAGAATTTGAGCATCGCTAAGATTCAATCTGCCTTAAAATCCATATTCAAAAAGTTTCAAGCGATTCAATCCGCATGGATTTTTGGCTCATATGCCAGAGGTGAAAATAATGAGCTCAGCGACATTGATATTGTCATCGCTGCCGATCATGGGTTTAGCTACTTTCAATTGGCAGATGTGCAACATCAAGCAGAAGAAAAGCTGAAAATCAAAATTGATATCGGGTTCAAAAATTCAATGAAACCCGAAATTATCCGGCAAATCGAAGTTGATCTCAAATTGATTTATGATAGAATTTGAACGCGATTCCAATCGTATCGCTCATTTGAGGTTAGCCATTGAAAAAATAGAATTATTCACCACTGGAATATCTGAAGAAAAATTTTGCGCAGATTCCTTGATTCAAAGCGCTGTTCTATTCCAATTCAGTATTCTCGGCGAGGCTATTCTACATATTAATCAGGAAAAATTACAAAAAGTGGACTATCCTTGGCATCTGGTAAGAGGGTTCCGTAATTTGATTGCACATGAATACCATAAAATAGAAATTTCGGCCGTTTGGGCAATCATCCAAAATGACATCCCCACTTTGAAAAATAAAATTATCGAACTCTCAGAAACCCTTTAGCACCAAAGAAAATCTTATACCTATGACCAAAAACAGCATCTTCCGCCGCATCCGATTTATATACAACTTCAGTGATCAGGATATGATCGACATCTTTAAATTGGTGGGGGTTGTGGTGAATAGAACCCAAATCATTCGCTGGTTGAATAAAGAAGAGCATGAAGATTATTTGGACATGAAGGATGAAGAGCTTGCCGCTTTTTTAAATGGATTCATCATTCTGAAACGAGGAAAAAAAGATGGTCCATTGCCTATCGCGGAGAAAGAATTGACCAACAACATGATTTTCCGAAAAATGAGAATTGCGCTGAATCTAATCGATGAAGACATCATCAAAATTTTGGCTTCGGTAGAAACCAGAATAAGCAAACATGAACTCAGCGCCTTCTTTAGAAATCCAGCCCAGCGTCAATACGTGGCGTGTAACAATCAAATTCTAAGAAATTTCTTTCAGGGGTTGGAAGTTTTAGAGGACCGTCCTCGCGGCTGATTAACCTTCGAAATAACGAATTATCGCCTCTCGCATCAACCGATCTTGATCGGCAGGAGATAACTCCGGCAAATCATCTTTGCGCTCAAAATGCGGCCATCCCTCTTCGTCACGTCCGATAAATTCAAAATATCCAAAGGGCATCAATAAACTGCATATTCCCACGTGCATGATATCCACCTTTTGATCTTTCTTGAAAGTCATATCAAAACGTTGCAATTCCTGGAGACCCACAACGAAAATAATGGCTGTGATATCGGGGGTTCCCATATCAAAACGCTCCTGTATCTTTCGCACGGTTTCCAACCATGTCTTTTCAAATTGATAATCCATTGGGCAAAAGTCGTATAAATTTCATGAACTTGAATTTTTCCGTATCTTCGGCCATATTTTATCCTCATGAAAAACGCAATTATTTTACTTGCTATTGGGCTGTTTTTTAGTGTCACTTCGTGGTCACAAAAGAAAGACTATTTGAATAGTGAATTTCAGATCATCGAATCTGAAGACATGGCGGCATACACCCGAACCCGGACCAAAAATGCTGAGGGTGGTTTTGACGTCACCGTCAATTTTTCAGGAGGTCAAGTTTTTATGACGGGAAAATATCAAGACGAAGCATTGGAAATCAGAAATGGTCATTTTGTATTTTACAGCCAAAACGGAAACAAACAAACCGAAGGGGACTATCATTTGGGAATGAAAGTGGGAACTTGGAAACGTTGGGACGAAGAAGGAGCTCCGCTCCCCTCGCGCACTTATGCCAATGCACCCGTGGAAAAAGATCTTGCAAAAGAACTTTCAAACAAAGCCACAACGCCCGCATCATTTGCGGATTTTGATGGCTACGTTGACAAAAATTTGAAATACCCAGAAAAGGCCATTATGGGCGGAACCAAAGGAACCGTTTATGTTCAGTTGACCATCAATGCCGAAGGTGATGTAAAAAACCCAAAGATTTCTCAAGGGGTTTCACCCGAATTAGACGCTGCAGCGATGCAATTCATCATGGGCATGCCCAAGTGGACTCCTGCGCAACGCAATGGATCCAACATTGATTCTGAAGTGATCATTCCAATCACTTTTGAATAAGTATTTTTTCGATTTTCTTTTATGCGCATACATTACAATTACCTTGCTCAATTCGTTTCTCCATTACCCAACGCAGAGCAAGCTGCCGAGATATTGACCCGTGTAGGTCTTGAGGTTGAAGGGATAGAAAAAGTAGAATCCGTTAAAGGTGGTCTTCAGGAGGTTGTCGTCGGTCATGTGATTGAGGTAGTTCCTCATCCCGATGCAGATCGTCTGCGCATCACCCAAGTCAATGTCGGTGCTGAAACCCCACTTCAAATTGTTTGCGGGGCGCCCAATGTAGCCGTTGATCAAAAAGTCTTGGTCGCTCTGGTTGGAGCTACTTTGTATCCTGGGGGCGGCGACGAAGCGCTTAAAATTAAAAAAAGTAAGATTCGTGGTGTGGAGAGCATGGGGATGATTTGCGCCGAAGACGAATTGGGTATTGGAACCTCCCATGCTGGAATCATGGTGTTGTCAGAAAACGCAACCATTGGAACCCCAGCTGCAGAATACTTGCAGTTGTCCGCACAAGAAATTCTTGAAATTGGATTGACTCCGAATAGAACCGACGCAATGTCCCATTACGGGGTTGCCAGAGAATTGATTGCTGGTGCCAATGGGGAAATCAAATCCAATTCTTTCCTCCAAAAAATCAATCACCTACCCAAGGTTGGACATGGTGATTGGCAATTGTCCGTGAGTGCCGATACACAATGCAAACGCTATTCACTTTTACATATCTCCATCAATCCCCAGGCACAAACCCCCGATTGGATGAAAAAAAGCATGGAAGCCATTGGCTTAAAATGCATTCATCCCGTAGTAGACATTACCAATTGGGTTCAGCATGAATTGGGTCAACCCATGCATGCTTTTGACGCCCAATGGATGAAGAAAGAGATGGTCATTCGCAACGCCAACGATGGGGAAGTTTTGACTACACTGGATGGTGTAGAGCGAAAATTAAATGCCGGTGATGTCATCATTGCCAGCGATACCCAAGCTGCTTGTTTGGCTGGAGTGATGGGTGGAAGTGCCAGTGGCGTGCATGCCCAAACTACTGAAATTTACTTGGAATGCGCCTTGTTTGACGCCGTACGCGTAAGAAAATCAGCCCGCCATCACGGGATTCACAGTGACAGCTCTTTCCGATTTGAACGCGGGGTAGATCCTGAAATGTTTGAAATGGCACGTGCGCGTGCGGTAGAATTACTGGTTGAATATTGTGGTGCTGAAGTGAAGTCCATGCAAGAAAAAATATTGCAGCCCTTTGAACGTACCAGCATACTTTTTCATCCCCAAAAAGCTTGCACCCTCATCGGAAAACAAATTCCCGATGCTGAGATGCAAGACATACTCCGTCACTTGGAATTTGGCATAGAGGTCAAAACAGAAAAGTCGTGGATGCTCCAAGTTCCCGGATGCCGGGTGGATGTAACCCGCGAAGTTGATGTCGTTGAGGAGATCTTGCGTGTTTATGGTTTTGATCAAGTAGATCCCAGTGCCCAATTCCAATTTTCTTGGCAACAACAAACCACTTCACAACATCAGCGCAAAAACCAATTGGCCGAAATGCTTTGTTCGATGGGATTGACCGAAATCCAAAGTCTTTCATTGACCAAAAATCAATATTCAGAAACCGAGGATACCATTCGTATTGTCAATCCTTTGAGTCAAGACTTGGGGATCATGCGCCGAGAAATCATACACAGCGGACTTGAAACCATCGCCCTTAACATCAATCGCAAGCAGAGCAATGTGGCCATATTTGAATTGGGCAATGTGTATTCTAAAAACGATTCTGGATATCAAGAAGAATTGACTTTGGGAATTTGGCTTACAGGACAAAATGAGAAAATACACGCCCATGGCACAGCCCAAGCGTTTGGATTTAGACATTTAAGATTTTACGCAGAACAACTTTTCCAATTGATGTCACAAAATCTCACCGAAGGAAAAGCCATCGAGAAATCAGGGTTTTCAGAGTGTGCGCAATATGAAGCCAAGAAAGTGGTTTTGAATATGGGTAAAGTGTCTCAGTCCCTATTGAAACTTCACGATATCAAACAGCCCGTATATTTCTTGAGCTTGAATGCAGATGCCTTCTTCAAAGCCATGGAACGTCAGAAAATGGCCTCTGCAGATTTGTCCAAATACCCTGCAGTAAGAAGAGACTTGGCCTTGCTTGTAAATGAGACGGTGAAGTTCCAGGATATCCAGAAAGCCGCTTTGCAAAATGAAAAGAAATTGCTTCGCGATGTTTTCTTGTTTGATGTTTACCAAGGGGATAAGCTTCCGAAAGGAAAAAAATCATACGCTGTGGGTTTTGTACTCCAAGACCAAAGTGCAACCTTAACTGACACGCAAATTGAAAAAACCATGGAGCGCATTCAAAAAGGAATTTGCGATCCATTGGGCGCTGAGCTTAGGGGATAATCGAGCATGAACAATATCCTTTGAAACACAGATTATGGTCAATTCGGAATTAACCAACGTATCCCAAGAAGTTAAGATTGAATTGACAAAATTGACCCAAGCCAATCATGACTTGGTCATCCGTGTGGTTTCTGTTTTAAATATTGTATTTGCAGTCAGTGATTACTTCACAGCACCTGACTTTTGGTTCAGCTTTCTGCTGATTAGAATCGTCATCACCACAATCTTTTTTTCCGTTTATTACTTTCAAGAAAATTTAAAAATTCATCCCAAATGGACACTGTACATTGCCTATTTGGGATGCATCATAGAAAACTCATACATGTACAATGTTCTGGATGCGGACACCCTTCAGAAATTCACGCTATCTTTTATTACAACATTCATCGGTGCTGGGTTGTTTGCCATTTGGAATCTGAGACTTTCGATACTGGCTGTGGTTTTTAGCATTGGGCTCAATGCCATTTTATTTGCTTCCATGAGCCCGTTGACCTTGAATGAATTTCTTTCCAATGGCGCATTCCTCACGCTCATGGTTGCTATATGTGCCATTATTCCGATTCATACCCGCATGACCGCCTTGACGAAAGAAATTACCTATCGTTTTCAATTGGCTGCTGCCAGCAGTGTTATTGCCAATAAAAACAAGAACATTTTGGATAGTATTGAATATGCCAAGCGCATTCAAGATGCCATGCTTCCGTCACAAAAAGACCTTGCGGCGCTGCCCTATGAATGCTTTGTATTTTACCAACCCAAGGACATTGTCAGTGGAGACTTTTATTGGTTCAATCAAGCTGAGCAGAATGACAAAAAACTATTGAATGTCGCCATCGGAGATTGCACGGGTCATGGCGTTCCCGGAGCTTTGATGAGTATTTTGGGTATGTCTTCTATTCAAGAAATTTATGCCCAAGATGCACTGTACTCTCCCCATCAAATTTTGGATCAACTGCGAAAAAAAATTACCCTTAACCTGAAGCAAACGGGGGTGTTGGGAGAGCAAAAGGACGGCATGGATTTGGGACTCATCCATTATTATCCAGAAGATCGAAAATTGGAATTTGCAGGGGCCCATTTTCCCGTTTGGATTGTACGAAACCAATCATTGATTGAAATCAAAGGAGATCGTATGCCCATAGGTATACACTATGGAAAAGAAAAACCTTTCACTTTGCAAACCATAACATTGGAAGAAGGCGATTGGATTTACCTTTTCACCGATGGCTTTGCGGATCAAATGGGCGGTGATTTAAATAAAAAATACCTTTCAAAGAATTTTAAGAAATTCCTTTTGTCCATCGCACATTTGTCCACGGATCAGCAAAAGGAAGCCATTGAAAAAGAGTTTCAAAATTGGAAAGATCAAAACGATCAAATCGATGATGTGCTCGTATTTGGCCTTCGGGTCAAGTGATCAATACCCCGTAGCAATCAACAGCTCCAAAGGTTTCCAAGGAAGATCAAATTGAGACCCAATGGTTTCATTGGTCAAAGTACCGTGGTACATGTAAACCCCAGCTTGCCATCCAGCATGGGAACGAATCAAATTGACAATTCCCCCTTCGTCTCCCATTTGCATCAAATTGGATGCAAAAATATTGCTCAATGCATAGCTTGCCGTGCGGGAAACTCGCGCTGCAATATTGGGAACACAATAATGGGTGACGCCATGGGATTGAAATACCGGTTGATCATGGTTGGTAACATGGGAGGTTTCAAAACATCCACCTTGATCAATGGAGACATCGACAATCACGCTTCCATATTTCATGTTGCTCACCATATCCTCTGTAACCACCATGGGTGTGCGACCCTTGGCAGTATGTATAGCGCCAATGACAACGTCTGCCGTTTCAAGTGCTATTCTCAATTCGGATGGAAGAATGGTAGAAGTCCATATGCGCATGCCCAAGTCATTTTGTAATCTGCGCAAACGATAAATATCATTGTCAAATAATTTCACAGAAGCACCCATTCCGATAGAGGCTCTGGTTGCAAATTCACCAACCGTTCCGGCACCCAGAATAACCACCTCAGTGGGTCGAACACCAGAAATACCCCCAAACATCAACCCTTGACCACCATGATTATGGGACAGGTATTCCGATGCGATTTGAACCGCTGTATAACCCGCAATTTCTCCCATCGCTCGGACCACAGGAAAAATTCCCGCTTCGTCTTGAATAAAATCCCATGCCACAGCGGTAATTTTTTTTGCCGCCATGGAGCGGAACATCTCCTCTTTTTGCGCACTCAATTGCAGAGCCGAAATCAAAGTCTGTTTGCCCGGCATCAAATCCAACTCCTCCGCACTCGGGGGAGCAACTTTCAATAAAATATCGGCTTTAAAAACCGCGGATTTATCGTAAACGATGGTAGCTCCCGCTTCGCTATAATCATGGTCTGAAAATTTTGATTCGGCTCCTGCGTTAGATTCCACAATCACCTCATGACCATTGTTGACGAGCAATCCCACGGACTCCGGAACCAATGCCACGCGTCTTTCTTGAAAACTCATTTCTCTGGGTATGCCGATGGTTAGATGGTATTTGTTTTTCTTTACCTCCAACATTTCCTCTTTGGGAGACAGGGCAGCCTCATGAGCCAAGGCAGATACTATGGATCGCTTCTTTTCCATGGAATTCAATTATGCCTTAAAGATAAGCTGATTTAAGACATGCCTCCCCAACTCATACTTGGAAATTACTGGATTTTGATTATTTTCGTGGCTCTAAAATTTAAGACATGGCTCAAAATCACAGTTCAGAAAAATCTCCAATGTTGTGGACGATCATTCCTTTTGCAGTTTTATTGACTTTATTGTTTGTTTCTGTAAACAACAATACCGTTGCTCCAAAAGCACAATTGGCTGGCGATTTCAGCGATGTCAAAGTTGAGTTAAAAGACTCAACAGCTACGGAAGGCGATACTTTGCATACCGCAGCTGCTGATACTTCTGCTCACTCTGAAGGACACAAATAATTTCGCTTAGAAATTATCCAAGTCCACAGGACGCATTACTCCAAACCATTTCAACACTTTC
>CALJKR010000021.1 GCA_937974555.1 uncultured Flavobacteriales bacterium
TCCTGATTCAAGAAGTTCCTCTTGCTTGTATGCTTTTCCATTTATTACTATACATTCGTCTCCTAACCTATATTTAATAAAATTACTCATACTTCAACCCCTTTAATTGTTTCTGAATCTCCTTCTCCAACTCGCGCGACTCTGCAAATAGCTGATCCAAATTGCTCTGAAATCCTTTCATCTTCGCGGCAAATTCAGCTGGGGTAATGTCCGTATATTCAATCTTCACATCGAAATATTGCCCTGCGCTGAAGCTGTAATTCTTTTCTGCTATTTGCTCATAGCTAACGACTACACTAAAATCTTCTACCGCTTTGTGTTCGTTGAATGTGTTGATGATTTTATCTTCTTCATCTCTGCGCAAAACGGTCTTTTGATTCTTGCCATCCTTCACGGTCTCGCCCAATTTAGAGGCGTCCATCAATACAATATCTCCCTTGGTATTGGCTTTATCCAAAAACAAAATACTGACATTGGTTCCTGTTGTCGCAAAGATGTTGCTGGGCATACTAATGACCCCACGCAACATTTTCTGCTCCACCATGCGCTCTCTAATCTTCTTTTCTATCCCACTTTGCGCAGTAATGAATCCTGTGGGTACGACAATGGCTGCGCGGCCTTTTGTATTTAAAGAATACATGATATGCTGAATAAACACGGGATAAATGGCCATCCCTTCGGGCTTGGATTTGGGCACATTGGGCATCCCCGCAAAAAAGCGCTCGTGATTCTCTTTGCTCTTCAAGTCTTCTACAAAATCACTGAAGTCCAACTTAAACGGCGGATTACTCACAATGAAATCAAACTTTCTGAGCTTGCCATCTTTCTCGCGGTGATAAGGATCCAACAAGGTATTTCCTTTGACAATATTGGGTATGGAATGAACCAAGTTGTTTAGAATCAGATTCAATCGCAACAGATTGGAAGACTTCTGTGAGATGTCCTGAGAGTATAGCGTACACTTGTCCTCTCCAATGGCATGCGCCAAATTCATAAGCAAAGTACCAGAACCAGCCGACGGATCATAACACGTGGCACTTTTCACCTTTTCCGTAACCAAACAAGAAGCCATGATCTTGGCTACTGCATGAGGTGTGAAGTATTCTGCATACTTCCCTCCACTGTTGGTGTTGTAATCTTTGATGAGGTATTCAAAAATCGTCGCATAAAAATCAAACTTCTCATGAAAGATGTGCTCAAAAGAAAAATGGACCAGTTTGTTGACGATGGCTTTGCAAAACTCGTCACGCTTGTCAATCACATAACGGCTGAGATTTTCAAACAACATGATCTTCTCACCACCATCGGTGATCACCGAAAAAATATCGGTATTCTCCTTGGCAATATCCAACAAGGTGGAATCAAACAACTCCGCAAACTTGGGTTGATTTTGATTTTCAAACAACGAAGAGATGAATTGCTCTGGCT
>CALJKR010000022.1 GCA_937974555.1 uncultured Flavobacteriales bacterium
TTCAGCCAATCAGGAATATCCTTGGGATAATCCTTTTTGCATGCAGATATCCCCAAGATGAGGAGAACCATAAAACAAGCCAATATCAATTTATTCATCCTACTAGATTTAGTTCATGTTTACCACCCTTGTTTTTCTTTCCATATTTGCCGAGTGAGATTAAATTTGGACAAATCGTTCAGTTCACCGCAACTACCCACAAAATTACCACTCGTATTGCACTGCTCATTACCGTCCTGATCATAAACGATTAGACTAATCCAGAAGTGAATTCCCGTATGGAAAATATAGATAACCTCACTCCCATCGGTCCACTCATCGATGATCATTGCCCCACCATTTTTATTCCCCCGATGAAAGCTGGTTTGTCGTTCCAATTGACGCACCTTCTTTTTCAACCATTTTGGAATATCATCCGGATAATCCTTTTTGCATGCAGATGTCCCCAAGATGAGGAGAACCATTAAACAAGCCAATATCAATTTATTCATCCTATTAAAAAAGTGGTTTTTCGTATTCCTCCTCCCACACCAGGCGTGAAAAATGATAATCCTCTAAATTCGGTATCAAATCACAATCCGTATTCCATTCATCATCCAGAAGACAGCGTTCCCCATCATAGGTAAAGAAATAATAGCCAGGCCCACTGTAACCTCCAGACTTGAGCCTAAAAATTGTATTTGTACCATTTGTATATTCCTGTATATCCATACAATCGGAGTAAATACAACAACAGGATTTGCTTTTCTTTTCCTTTTCAAATCCCTTGATTTTCTCCTTCAACCAATCAGGAATGTCCTTGGGGTAATCTTTCAAGCATGATCCCAAAGTCGCACTAAAAAATAACAGTACCAATGCCCATTGTATTGTTTTCAACATACTCATTCTACTTAGGGGTGTTATTATCAATTTCTATTTTTCTCCTGTAACTCCAAAAGCTCCTTCCGCATGCGCGTCATTTCCTTTTCTCATCAAGAAAATGGTTTTTGAGCTACACCGTAAACAATATATTTCCAACTTCTTGGAGTAATATAATTCAAAATTCCTCTATCTATCCAACTCAATATGCGACGTTGTGTTTCACTTCTTCCCATTGAAGCAATCACACCTGTAGTCTTCATTTGAACACATGTAAATTCCTTTAAAAAAGAATCCATTTCTTCTAAATTCACATATCTCCAACCCTTTCCCCAATGAACAAATTTCCTCCTCATCCATTGATGAACAGGAGTGGATACCAAGTTTTCCGCAAACAATACCACACCTCCCGGCTTAAGTGCCTGATAAATTTGATGAAAAAGTTTGGTTTGTGCCATTTTGTTGTTGTTGATTCCAACCCCTCCTACAATGGACTTAAAAATGATCACATCAAAATATTCATTATAAGGAATATCCGTTCCATCAATATTTTGATATTGAATTTGCTGATTACAGGAATATCTCAAATGAAGTTCTTCTGCATTTTTTTCGGCGTTCGTTATATCCGAACAAATGACAGCAATACCTTTACGCGCCAGCCAAAGAGATAACCCTCCTTTTTTACAACCCAATTCCAATGCAAAATGTACTTTACCCCAATTCACATGCTCTTCCCAAAAATCTAAACAGACGGACCATGATGCCACATCCCATTGAATAATCTCCGTGACTACTTGTGAATCTTTCTTTGTCATTTATTTAAAAGGACTTCATATTATTTATATGAATTTACAAAGCCAAAAACAACTTCTACTTTGAAAAAAAATCTGAACTTAATAATTGGTTTCTTCCCAGATGTGTCGTGTAAAATAGTAGGTCTCCAAATTACTGATGTCCCCGCAATCTCCAGAATCATAATTAAACTGTTGACATTGGAAATTACCATCATAGTCAAATATGATATATCCCGCGGGCTCAGCAGTACCGGTAACCCAAAGATAAAAAACATTGGAACCATCTGTAAATTCCTCAATACTGGCACACAACCCCAACCCGCATCCTTTTTTACGCCTTGTTTCCTTTTTTAATTCCTTAATTTTATTCTTTAACCATTTGGGAATATCCCTGGGATATTCCTTCTTACAGGAAGATATACCCAAAATAAATAATATCAGTAAACAAGAATAAAGAAGTTTTTTCATATCTGTTTGTATTAATCAACATTCATCTTTTCGTTGGATCCTCATGCCAAATTTCTCGTACCTCATTAAAATCCTCCAAATGTTCAATATCCCCGCAGCTACCTTGACCTATGTATGAAGAATAGCACAGTTCATTTCCATCATAATCATAAATCAAACAAGGCTTGGGAAATACTGACCCGGTTACCATGAGAAAAATAGTTTTTTGTCCATCTGAATATTCATCGATACGCATGAGATACTCCTCACGCTTAGACTCTTTGTGAAGTTTATCTTGTCTTTCTAACTTTCTAACTTTCTTCTTCAACCATTTTGGAATATCTTCGGGATAATCCTTTTTGCATGCGTTTAGACCCAGCACCAGCAAAATGGAAAGTAAAACAATTACAAAATTTTTCATCATTTTCTATTTATTGAATCATCAATTTCTGCGATTTCCATTGCCCTGCAGCATTCATCAGCTGAATAATATAAACTCCACTTTTCAAATCTCCAATTTCGTAAAGTACTTGATGCGCATTTGCTCTATCATTGCTTTCATATAAATCGCTACGAACCATCTTTCCCCTTAAATCAATAATTTGAATCACACGGATATCATCCAAATTACCTTTTAAACTAACTGTGAAATTTTCGGCACACGGATTGGGAAAGATTTCGATAGAGCCCATGTCTTGAGTTAAATTTGAAGTATCCTTTTCTTCCTCAACAATACTCATTGATTTTTCTGTACCCGACTTGGATTTAAATTCACACAATTCATCATTGACAAAAATGTGAACATCAGATCCTTCCTTGGCGTGGAAATTTTGTAAATCAACTTCCTGCGACGAAGAGATTGCGGAGGATACTCCTGAAACAATTTCAAATACCGGTGAATCAAAATTTGTCGGATGCATAAAAGTGTAATCTACCCTTTCATCTATTCCATTAATAATCAAATCTCCTTTCGACCAAAAATCTTGATCGTACACAATCTGTCGTCTGTAAAGATGTAAATCCGGACAAGAATTATCCCATTGCATTTTAACTACCTTGGCATGACCCCAATTGTCCAAAGGAGTATAGGGCAAAGTATCCCAATTGGCATAATCCGTTAAATACAAGTTCATAATAATATCATAAACATCAACATTGTTACTGGTATCATTTCCCCCGTCAAATACGGATAGTGGCGCGTAATGCAGCGCCCTAACTTTATAAAAACTAGTGTCAAAATAGTCCGTTGGTTGATTATCATTAAAATAAATTGGTCCCATGGTTCCAAATACCGAATTGGCAAATTTTCCTGGTGACAAATAAATTTTTTGGGTGAACATATTTTTAAAACGCTCCATATCAGACTCCGTGAGATCCGTTCCATTATGATAATTGTAAAAATCCATCACCATATTCATGACGATTGCCCCATGACTTATGTCCTCTTGGTATTGAAAATATGCCTCCATATCATCTGTTTCGAATATCTCAAGACAGGAGTGCTTGCCTATTTGCCAGCCAGAACTGAACCAACCATATGCATCCGTAGAAATGTCCAAATCTAAAACTGGAAATTCTTCAATAAAGCCATGGCAGTAATCATTAATTTGAACATCACTCAATAATAAATCTTCTAAAACCGATATGTATTGAATAAACTGTGATTCTCCCGAGCCAGTTCCTAAAAATAGTAAGGCACGAGCAAATCCAGATTGCATATTTATCTCAGCACCAAATTCCTGATAATTCTCCTTTTTGAATCCATAACTATCATTCCAGTATCCCAAGTTGATATAATGCCAAATCGTCTCACCACATCGATCTTGAATCCAACTGGAATAAGAACCAAAATTTGAAAATTCAATTCCAAATACATTGTTGACAATGAATGGAAATGGGTGCAAGTATTCAATTTGTAAATTGTGACTGTTGACTACAAATACAAAGCGAGACAGTGCTGCCACAATATTTCCATTCTGGTAAAGACTAGCCACCCAAATTGGAAGATCATTATTTGAAAAATCCTTGCGTCTTTGCATAACACAGAGCGAAACATCTATAAAGTGATACAAATACCCTTTATCACTGGTAACTTCATACAATTCCAAGTAACTTTCCAACAGATACGCTATTTTATCCCCCAATGCTCCTCCATTTAGGTTGGAATTATCATTACAAATTGGATATTTATTTAACAACAACTGATTGTAATGATCATAATCCTCTTTTACATTCAAGCTATCTGAATTCTGAGCCGAACACAACTCAATTTTAAAAATAGACGTAGCTATTAAAACAAATAAAGCTAAATTTTTCATATCATTTACCAATCTATATACTTATGAGAAACTTTTGATCTTTATACTCCTCTTCCCAAATTAAACGTTCAAAATGATATTGGTTAAAGTTGACCACTGATGGACAAGTAACATGATCCCAATCATCCATGGTACACTGATAGTTTCCATCATTATCATACACAAAAAATGTAGATGGTCCCATTGTTCCAATTCGCCAAAAGAAAATCGTATTACTGCCATCTGTCCATTCTTCGATACTTCCACAGCCATCAAGAATGCAACAACAAGCTCCTTTTTTCTTCTTTTCAATCCCCTTGATTTTCTCCTTCAGCCAATCGGGAATGTCCTTGGGGTAATCTTTCAAGCATGATCCTAAGGTCGCACTAAAAAATAACAGTACCAATGCCCATTGTATTGTTTTCAACATACTCAATCTATTACTGGGTTGAATTTTCAATTTCTACTTTTCTCCTGAAGTTCCAAAAGCTCCTTCCGCATGCGCGCCATTTCCTTTTCCTGTTCAATGGTATACAAGGTCAATTCTTCAATCTTCTTAATCATGATGGTCATCATTTGACTAACTTCAATTCCATTGGCTGTAACTTCTGTGGCACTTGGCACATCTGGTAAATGCTTGTTTTCTGTAATATAAGCCTCCAATTCACCTAAATCTTTTAACTTATAAGATTCCTCAAACACATAATCACACCAACCCGCATTGGCCTGAACTTTTACCTCTCTGGCTCCAACCATTCCGCAAACCGCCAAGGAATATCCTTCTTGTAAAGTGGTTCCTATTCCCATACGACCTCCAACCAATACATCCTCAGATATGCGCTCATTTCCTATCACATCCAAATTATATGATGGCGAAGCTGTATTGATCCCAACAAATGCAGGACATTCATCACCCGTATATATTTTTCGGTCACTTACATTTTGACCAGCTTCACTGTTCCATACAGGGGGCGCATACATAAATTGTGGATCATTCTCCAACAAACAAGGGAATTTAACCCCATAAATCAGTTTTTGTAGCGCAACAAAATCCATTGGAAGAACTTTTCCGGTTGCACAAACCGATAAAAACTGACCTTCTGTACAGCTGGGGTTAGCGAGACTTGAAAGGACCAAATCTCCATTCAAGGAAAGATCACTCGTGATAACGGCATCCCCGTCCAATTTTGTCTGACCGACAACCTCTAACTCATTTTCTGGTGTTGAGGTATTCACGCCTATTTTCCCGGAGGTGCCAATGACGTTTACTTGGTCTTGCGATAAAACAGTTAATCCAATTAAGGATAAAACAATAAATGTAATTTTCTTTTTCATAGGGTTAAGGTTGTGTTGCTTTTTTAAACAACATTGAATAAATCAAACCTAAACACAATAATTTGTATTTCCTAATGGGATTTGTACTAAAAATGACTATACATTATTTATACATAATTTGCCGTTTTTTGCTCATAAACGGCGCAGACTATGTCTTTAAATGCATCGCAAAAAAAACGTCAATTCATGATTTAAGATTATTATACTGCAATTCACGCGCTTGGTATTTTAACATTATACAAATAATACACAATGGAAACAACACTTTTTCTATCCTTCTATCGCACATCATTTTGTTTCGACATCCTCCGTTTTGTTTGTTGATCGGGGACGTATATTTACACCACAATTTAGATTCGTGTCGAACGCTCCTTTTTACAATCGTTACGACGATTGGATTACCCAAAAAAACATTTCTGAGATTCTTTCTTCAGAAGGGGCCAAACTACGCCTGAGAGGCGCTGTAGGTTCTGCCAAAGCCCTGATCGCCAATGCCGTTGCCAACCAAATGGGCTCGTCTCATGTCTTTGTCCTAGAAGACAAAGAAAAAGCGGCCTACTTTCTGAATGACATTGAAAACATTCAAAACTACCAGAAAGAAAGCATTGAACAAAAAAACATCCTATTCTTCCCCAGAAGCGCGCGCGTTCCCTACCAACTGGAAACGGTAGACAATGCCAATGTGGCCATGCGCGCTGAGGTGCTCAATGCCCTTCGCAAAAAACCACAAGGCCAATGGATTGTGACCTATCCTGAGGCACTGGCCGAAAAAGTAATCGGTCTCCTCTCCCTTGAACAGAAAACGTTTGAAGTGGAAATCGGTCACCGCCTCAATCCTGAAATCGTAGATGAGGTTTTTCAAGAGTACAATTTCCATAAAGTGGACTTTGTATATGAACCTGGACAATACGCCGTTCGCGGGGGCATCATCGATGTATTCTCATATTCCTATGACCATCCCTATCGCATTGAGCTCTTTGGCGAAACCATTGAAAGTATCCGAAAATTTGATCCAGTAGATCAACTCAGCACAGGCAATATGCAACGCGCAACGATTGTCCCCAATGTGCAAGACGAAAATCAAATCGATACCACCATCAACTTTCTGGAGTTTGTCGCTCCTGATTCCATTTTCTGGGCCATTGAATGCACCAACGCGCCTGAAATTCTCGAAAAAGAATTGGACAAAGCGCACACCCAATTTCAAAAGCTGGGTGGAGTGATTCAACACAAATCCCCTGAAGACCTATACGCACACAGCACCGATTGGTACCGCCTTCTGAAAAGTAGACGCTTGATTGAAATGGGGCCCACCGCACTTTTTATCGAAGCACCCGCGATTGAAATGCAGATGACGCCACAGCCGTCATTCAGCAAAAACTTTGACCTACTCAGCCAACACATCATTCAAAAATCGAAAGAGGATTTTGATCAGGTGGTTACCGCAGGACAGGCCAAACAATTGGAACGCCTGCACCAGATTTTTGAAGACAAACAAATTGTCGTACAATACACCCCGCATCTGATCGAACTGAGTGAAGGTTTTGTGGACAATCAGCTTCAATTGGCACTCTACACCGACCACCAAATATTTGAACGATACCACCGCTTTAGACTCAAAGAGGGTTTTCAAAAAAGCAAAGAAGCCCTTACTTTAAAAGAGATTCTTTCCCTTCAGCCCGGCGACTTCGTGGTGCATATCGACCATGGTGTAGGCCAATTTGCTGGTCTGCAAAAAATCGATGTCAATGGCAAAGAACAAGAGGCCATTCGCTTGGTGTACAAAGGCGGAGATACGCTGTATGTCAGCATTCACAGTCTACACCGAATAAGCAAATACAGCGGAAAGGAAGGTACTGCTCCCTCCATGGACCGACTGGGAAGTCCTGCTTGGCAGAACCTAAAAAACAAAACCAAAGCAAGGGTCAAAACCATTGCCTTTGATTTGATCAAGTTATACGCCAAAAGAAAAACTACCCAAGGTTACGCCTTCATGCCCGATGGCTACATGCAAATGGAGTTGGAAGCTTCTTTCATGTACGAGGACACACCGGACCAAGCCAAGGCCATCACGGCTGTTAAACAAGACATGGAATCTTCAGCGCCCATGGACCGATTGGTCTGCGGGGATGTGGGTTTTGGTAAAACCGAGGTGGCCATGCGGGCCGCATTCAAAGCAGCCACCGATGGAAAACAAGTCGCCGTGCTGGTGCCCACAACCATCCTGGCCTTGCAACACTATAAAAGTTTTGCCAATCGATTCAAGGATTTTCCCGTTACCGTCGACCACATCAGTCGATTTAAAACGACCAAAGAGAAAAAAATAACATTAGAAAAACTGGCCCAAGGTCAAGTGGACATTCTCATCGGCACCCATGCCATCATCGGAAAGGATGTCAAATTCAAAGACTTGGGACTACTCATCATTGACGAAGAACAAAAATTTGGTGTTGCCGCAAAAGACAAATTAAAAACGCTCAAGGCCAACGTCGATACATTGACCTTGACCGCCACACCCATCCCCCGAACCTTGCAGTTCTCCTTGATGGGCGCCCGTGATTTGAGTATCATTCAAACCCCACCTCCCAACCGCCATCCCATACACACGCAAATCATCACCTTGGATGAGGAGATTATTCGCGATGCGATCAGCTACGAAATCCAACGCGGAGGTCAGGTATTTTTCATCAACAATAGAATTCAAAATCTGCAAGAGGTAGCAGGAATGATCCAACGCCTGTGCCCCGATGCGCGCGTTGGAACCGGCCACGGGCAGATGAAAAGTGATCAACTGGAAGAGGTGATGACCAACTTCATTGAAGGGGCATATGACGTTTTAGTAAGCACCTCGATTGTAGAAAGTGGCATTGACATCTCCAATGCCAACACCATCATCATCAACAATGCGCATCAATTTGGAATGAGCGACCTTCATCAGTTGCGCGGACGCGTGGGCAGAAACAACAAACGAGCGTTTTGCTACTTGATCTCTCCTCCCCTTCACATGATGCCAGACGATACGCGCAAAAGACTCTCCGCCATTGAGCAATTTAGTGACCTAGGAAGCGGCATGCACATTGCCATGCGCGATTTGGATATCCGCGGAGCCGGAGACCTACTGGGCGGCGACCAAAGCGGTTTCATCAATGAAATGGGTCTGGAAACCTATCAAAAAATATTGGCCGAGGCCTTGGAAGAACTCAAGCAAGAACACTTCCAAGATCTTTATCAAGAGGAACTGGATCGGGCTTCCAAATTTGTCAAAGAAACCACCTTGGAAACCGATCTAGAGTTGCACATCCCTGATGAATATGTGCATGATATCACAGAGCGAATTGCACTGTACAAAGCCCTCGACGATCTAGAAAATGAAGGACAAATGGAGTCGTTTATTAAAAACCTGATTGACCGATTTGGACCGATTCCCGCACCCACTTTGGCCTTGATTAACACCATGCGCATACGATGGACCGCCAATGCCTTGGGCATGGAAAAACTCATCATGAAAAGCGGTAAGATGATCGCCTATTTTATTTCCAAAGAAGACTCTCCCTTCTATCAAAGCGCCGTCTTTACCAAAGTGCTCGAGTTCCTCAAGAAATATAGCCACGAGGTGAAGATGTATGAAAAAGATGGAACATTGAGAATGAGCTTTCAAAACATTAACTCAGTGAATACTGCACTGAATTGGCTACAAAGGATAGATTCTACCATTTCAGCGTAAATTCGCAAAAAACAATAGCATGATCATAGTTACAGGTGCAGCAGGATTTATCGCCTCGGCTTTGGTGGCCAGACTCAATGAGCTGCGCTACTTTGATTTGGTTTTGGTGGACGACTTTTCTCGCGAAAACAGAAAAGTCAATTACGAGAATAAAAAGTTCAGACAGCTACTCGATAGAAAAGATTTATTTGCATTTATCGAACAAAATGAAAATCAAATCGATTTCATTTTTCACTTGGGCGCGCGCACCGACACCACGGAATTTAATACGGCCATATTTGACGAACTCAATTTGCATTACAGTCAATCCGTTTGGAATTTATGCGTCAAGTATGCCATTCCTTTGGTTTACGCTTCATCGGCTGCCACTTACGGAGATGGCAACCTGGGATACGATGACAACCACGACATCATTCCACAACTCAAGCCTTTGAATCCTTACGGAGATTCCAAGAACGATTTTGACAAATGGGTGTTGCAACAAAGCACAACGCCATTTTTCTGGGCTGGCTTGAAATTTTTTAACGTCTATGGCCCCAATGAGTACCACAAAGGCCGCATGGCCTCTGTGGTTTGGCATTCTTTCAATCAAATCAATGCCAACGGGGAAATGAAATTGTTTCGATCACACAACCCCAACTACACCGACGGTGGGCAAATGAGAGATTTCGTTTATGTAAAGGATGTGGCCAATGTATGCATTTGGTTGATGGAGGCCCGAAAGCAATCGGGAATATTCAATTTGGGTAGCGGCCAGGCGCGTACTTTTTTGGACCTCACCAAAAATACTTTTCATGCCATGGACAAGGAAGAGAACATCTCCTTTATCGATACGCCCATTGACATCAGAGACAAATACCAATACTTTACTGAAGCCAATATGAACAAGCTGAAGGCGGCTGGCTATCCCCACCCATTCCATACTTTGGAAGAAGGGGTGAAGGATTACGTTCAAAATTATTTATTACAAAATTTAAAAATTTACTAGCATGTCAAAAATCGTTTACGTTACAAGAAGAGAAAGATTCAATGCAGCACACAAACTGTGGCATGAAGAGTGGAGCGCAGAAAAAAACCTGGAGGTTTTTGGAAAATGTTCCAACCCCAATTGGCATGGGCACAACTATGAACTCTTTGTAACCATAAAAGGCGGTCTAAAAGAAGAGACGGGTTTCTGCATGGATTTGAAAGTACTCAGCACCATCATCAGAACCAAGGTTACCGATGTTTTGGATCATAGAAATTTAAATCTCGATATTCCTTGGTTGGCAGGCATGAAAACCTCCACTGAAAATCTTGCTGTGGTGATTTGGGAAAGAATAGAGCAAGAAATCAAAGAATCAGGCTGCCAATTGCACTGCGTGAAATTGTATGAAACAGAAAACAACTTTGTAGAGTATTATGGCGGAGAATAACATTGAAACCGCAGTTAAAACCATTCTCGAAAATATCGGAGAAGATCCCAATAGAGAAGGGCTTTTGAAAACGCCTGAGCGTGTTTCCAAGGCCTATGAATTTTTAACCCAAGGTTACCGCCAAGACGCCAATGAGGTGTTGCGCTCCGCGATGTTCGCTGAATCCTATTCGGAAATGGTATTGGTGAAGGATATCGAGGTCTATTCGCTTTGCGAACACCACTTGTTGCCTTTCTTCGGAAAAGCACACATCGCATACATCCCCAATGGAACCATCGTGGGATTGAGCAAATTACCGCGAGTGGTGGATGTTTTTGCAAGAAGACTGCAGGTTCAAGAACGCCTGACCATCGAAATCAGAGATTGCATTCAAGAGACCTTAAATCCCTTGGGCGTTGCGGTTGTTATGGAATGTCAGCACCTGTGTATGCAAATGCGCGGTGTAAATAAACAAAATTCGTTAACAACCACGTCTGCATTCAGCGGTGCCTTCTTGAACGATGATAAAACAAGAAAAGAATTTATACATTTGATAGCAAATAAATTGAAGTAATATGAATACACCTGATTTTCAAAGAGACTACTCTATCCACGAAGTAGAGACTGGTAGTGTAAAAGCATTCATGAATCGTGTGTTTGGATTGATGTCCATCGCACTTTTGATTTCTGGAGTTACCGCTTTTCAATTTTCAGAAACCATGTTGAGCATGCTCATGGGCGGTGGCTCATTGATGATGTATGCCTTGATGTTTGCTCCGTTCATTTTCATTTTGGTAATGAACTTTGGATTCAATAAACTAAGCCCAATGGCGCTTTCATTGACATTCATTGGATTTTCAGTGGTCATGGGAATGAGCTTGAGCACCATTTTCTTGATTTACGATTTGGGAACAATTTTCAAAGTATTCTTCATCACAGCTGGATTATTTGGTACTATGGCCATCCTAGGCTTCACCACATCGACAGACCTTTCCAAAATGGGAACATTGCTGATGATGGCTTTGATTGGAATGATCATCGCTTCGATTGTCAATTGGTTCATGCACAGCAGCCAATTGGATTATATCATCAGCTGCGTAGGTGTTTTGGTATTCACCGGCCTAACCGCATACGATGTTCAACGTTTAAAAAGAATTGGTATGGGTGTCGAGTATGGAACTGCCACTGCCTCTAAATTGGCCGTGATGGGTGCATTGAGCTTGTACTTGGATTTCATCAATCTATTTATCTATTTGTTGCGCGTATTTGGCAATAGCCGCGACTAACATTTTTCATCCGCATTAAACCCGCTCCGGCGGGTTTTTTTTATCATGAATACTTTCTTTTGTCATCTGCCTTATTCCGCCCAACGCGGCATCGGCATCACAGCCAGCGGGGTTCGTGATTACTTTGCATTTCCTGACAATCCCGATCGTGCCTCCTGGCAAAAGCTGGAAGAATGGACAACGCGATGGAAAGGAAATTGGATTTTGGGGATTCAAGGTTTCGAAAGTGGATTTCATGCCATTCAAATCAACCCATACAAAAAAGACATCGCGCTAGCGCCTCAAGCCATTTGGGTAATCCCGGAAAACATTCATATCCATTCTGAATCGGAAGAGGGAACTGAACATGCCCCCATTGCACCTGTGCATTTTGATTCCATCGAATCAGAACGTGATTATTTAGAAGCATTGGAGCAAATTAGACATCACCTCAACCTGGGGGACATATACGAAACAAACTATTGCACTTTTTTAACCAGCCATCCCCAATGGGAAAGGCCTTACGAAGTTTGGAAAAAATTATTTGACCTCAATCCTGCTCCCTTTGGAGCCTATTGGCAGTGGAATGAACACCATTTGCTGTGTCTATCTCCTGAACGGTTTTTTCAAATCCGGGGCAATCAACTCATCAGCCAACCCATCAAAGGCACCATCAAACGCGGTGCAAGTGAATCAGAAGATTTGACCCTGAAGGAAGCGCTGCTTCAAAGTCCCAAAGAACGAAATGAAAATGTCATGATCGTGGATTTGGTAAGAAACGATCTCAGCCAAATTGCAACCAAAGGAAGTGTAAAAGTAGATGAGCTTTATGGCATCTATACCTTTCCCAAACTGCATCACATGATCTCCACCGTATCCTGTATTCTACCAGAAAACCACAACGCCGCATCCACATTCCAATCCATCTTCCCCATGGGATCCATGACTGGAGTTCCCAAAAGACGTGCGGTAGAATTGATGCACCAATTTGAAAAATCAGCCCGAGGTTGGTACAGCGGATCCGTTGGTTTTATCGAACCCAACGGAAATGCAGATTTTAATGTAATCATCAGAAGTATCCATTACAATCAAAAAATAAATCTCGCTAAAATTGGCATTGGCAGTGCCATCACCCTGCAATCAGACCCCCAGTCTGAATGGAAAGAATGTTGGCTCAAAGCACAATCCCTAATTCAACCGCTGGCATGATTCAAGACCTCAAAAATTTCTTTCAACGTCTGGATCATTCCAATCGTCCCATCATCGTTGGCACCAGCGGAGGAAAAGACAGCATGGCCCTACTTCACGCTCTGCATACACTACAAATCAATGTGATCGCCGCCCATGTCAATTATCACCTAAGAGGAGAAGAATGCGACAAAGATCAAACGCTCGTTCAATTGTACTGTCATCAAAACCAAATCCCATTGGAAGTGCACCATGTGGATCAAGCACCCGAAGGCAATGTGCAGGACTGGGCCAGAAAAATAAGATTCCATTTTTTTGATTCACTGCTAAAAAATTATGATGGCCGTTGGATTGCACTTGCACATCACGCAGACGATCTCAAAGAAAGTCAATGGCTGAAATTTATTCGTTTCAGCATCAACGGCCTCATGGGCATGCGACCCATTCAAGGGAATATACTAAGACCTTTGCTTTTCATCGCGCGAAATACCATCGAGCAATACGTACAGCACAATCAAATTCCCTTCCGAGACGACCAATCTAACTTTGACACTAAATACAACCGAAATTGGTTGCGTCATGAGATTATTCCACAAGTTGAAAAAAGATTCCCCACCTCCACTCAAGCGCACATTGATTTTCAAAAAAGAGCCGAAAACCAATGGCAATGGATGGAATGGTTTGCGGAACAATGGCTGAAAGAAAATATCCTACACCAAGATCAATACAACATTGAATTGAGTAGTGAAAAAATTCCCAACCACCTCCCAGCCCAATGGATATTGTACAAATGGTTACAGCCTTATGGATTTGAAAGCAAAGAAATAGAGGCCATCGCCCAACTTCCCTACAGCGAATCCGGATCAAAAATTGAAAACACATCAGGCGCTGTTGTTTTTCATCACGGACAATGGATTTTAAACCTTAGCAACCCTTTGCCGCTTAGTCCCATGGTCATCGAGCAATTGCCCTGGACAGTCTGCCTGCAACAGGTGTGGTCATTTGAAATTCAACCCCAAGTCAATCCAGCACTTTATGGATTGCCCCATGCACACCAATTGGACATGGCGCAATTGACATCGCCCTTAACCCTTCGACCCTGGAAATTGGGCGATGAATTTCAGCCCCTGGGCATGAAAGGAAAAATGAAAGTTGCCGACTTTTTGAATAAAAAAGGAATTCCCGCCATTCAAAAAAATCAATATTGGGTACTCGAGTCCAACAAAGGCATCGCTTTGATACTTGGATTACAAATTGCGCATTGGTGCCGCGTAGAAAATGAAACCAAATCGGTCTTGTTTATTCATCATCAGACCCAGCCAACAATCGAATAACGCGGTGAATTTGTTCTGAATCATAACCCTTGTTGAACAAATAACGCATACACTTTCCTTTGCGTTTCAAAACAGAATCCTTGGACAAAGCGTTCCACTTTTTGGTCGCTTGTTCCTTCAATTGTTCCCACTCGTCCACATCGGGTATGTCTTTTAAAGCCAATGCTATCAAGGCTTGCGAAACACCCTTGCGAAATAAACCCTGCTTGATCTTTTGTTTTCCCCAACGTTTAAATTCATGATGATCATGTGCATAAGCACGGGCATATCGCTCCTCATTCAACAACTTCTCCCCTATCAATTCGACAATCATCAATTGACTCACTGAATGGGGCAATTCCCAGCTGCGCAATTTGGATTGTACATCCTGATGACAACGCTCCGCCTTGTCACAATACTGCTTGATTTTTAGCCATTCTTTAGAAAAACCGATGAAAGATTCAGCCATGCCACAAATTAACCAATTTTTCTCGCTAGTTTGCTATTTTTGTCCAACTTAGAATCAAGTGATGAAAGAACAATTGATAGAACAACTTACGGCGGCATTGCAAACAGAAGACATCATGTCTGTTCGTGATACTGTCCGCGGCATCCGTAACCAATGGAAATCTGAAACGGTGAAAGAGCGCCAATTGCAGCTAGAAGCATTTAAGGCCACTGAGCCTGAACAAACGGTTGAGTTTATCTACCATCCCCATGAGATGGAAGGTCAATTTCAAGAGTTGTGCAAACAGTACGAAGACCGTATTGAAGAAGCAGGCAAAGTATTGGCTGCAGAACGTCAAAAAAACTTCGAAGCCAAAATGGCGGTCATTGCTGATTTTCAAAAATTGATTCAAGAAGAAGAAAATGTAGGAAAGGCTTTTGTTTGGCATAAAGAATTGCGTGAGCGTTGGGATGCCATCGGTGATGTTCCCGGTGACAAGTACCATGAAATTCAAGAGAATTGGCAACGCCTCAACCATGCTTTCTTCTACAACATCAACATTTACAAAGAACTTCAAGCGCATGATTTGAAGGTAAATCAAAAGTCCAAAGAACAATTGATTGAAGAGGCCAAGAGTTTAGCCAGCATTGAAAGCATCAATGAATTGGAGGTGATGGTCAAAAAACTACAAAGAGAATTTGTCAATGTAGGACCCACACCGCAAGAAACTTACAAGGAAACAGGAGATACCTTCTTTGGAATACTTCGCGAGGCTCAATTGAGAATTCAAGCCCATTACGATGCCATTCAAAAAGAAGCCGACACCAACTTGCAAGCCAAGCAAGCATTGATCGACAAAACCAAAGAAATCCTGAATATGGATTTCACTCAACCCAATGCTTGGAACAAGTGGACCGATGAAATCATCAAATTACAGGATGATTGGAAAAATATCGGATGGACGCGTAAAAAAGACAACGAAGAAACTTGGTTGGAATTCCGTGGACTATGTGATGCCTTTTTTGCCAAGCGTAAATCTTATTTTGACGAGCGACGCTCCGTGCAGCGTGACAATCAGAAAAAGAAAGAAGACATCATTGCCAAAGCCAAACAAATGTCCGAAAGCAATGATTGGAAAAAAACCACAGAAGAGTTAAAAAAACTGCAAGAGCAATGGAAAACCATTGGCAACGCTGAGCCCAAGGATGAAAATAAACTTTGGCAAAGATTCAGAGCCGCTTGTGACCATTTCTTCAATCGCAAGAAGGAGCACTTTGCTGGCATGTCTGGACAGCAAGAAGAAAATTTGCGTTTAAAAACAACGCTTTTGGAAGAGTTAGAAGCCTATGCACTTACAGGAAACAAAGGCGCAGACTTGGGATTCCTCAAAAACTTTTCAGAACGATGGAAAGGAGTGGGTCATGTTCCAAAGGAAAACATCACAGACATCAGCACCCGCTACAATGCCGCTTTGGATCGATTGTACGGAGGCATCAATGCCAATCGTCAAGAAAAAAATATCAGCCAATACAAGTCTCGCGTTGAAAATTTAAAAACACAAGGCGGAGGCAATGTCATGAGACGCGAAAAATCATTGCTTCAAGACAAAATAGATCGCTTGAATTTGCAAATCAAGCAATACGAAAACAACATGGGTATCTTCACCGGAAAAGGTGCAGAGGCACTGAGAAAAGAAATTGAAAAGAAAATCAAGAGTTGCCAATTGGAAATCTCGGAGATCAAAGACAAAATGAAGCTCCTCAATGATGAGGGTGCGCAATAAAAAAGAGGCCTCGGCCTCTTTTTTTTTATCCTTTCCTGAAGAATTAGCTCTTACAAACCAATTCTATCTTCTTAGATGGCTTAACCACCAATGGAACTTTCTCCAATACAGTATCCGCTTCCTCCAATCCCCATGCATCAATATCACTCAAAGCCTGCTCTTTCATCCATTCATAACCTGAGGTAACAAAGTTCTCTTTAACAGAAAGATCATTGTCTGCAGATAGATATTTTTCCAACACCACAAATTTGACATCCAAATTGCTGTTGTAATCTTGATAAGGCTCGGGTTTTTTAGAAACATCAAAGGTGTTTCTCTTCACCATGTCATCCAAAATACATTTGAAGAAATTGTTGACTTTGGCAGGAACACGGAAACCCAAACGGATATTCACTTTGATAATCAAATCGTTTTCAACTTCGTCCACCTCGTATTCTTTGGTATAGGGCTCATTGGTACGATCCACATGCACAAACCAATACACATCCGCTCTCTTGGGCGTCTTGGATAGAATACTATCGATGATCTTATTTTCTATTTGATGGCGGTGATTGGCCTTGGTAAGGAAAACCAAATGCGTGGCATATTTTGGAATTCGCGTGTCGCCCGACAATTGCTTCAATATTGCTACATAATCATCGAGATCCGTAAACTGAATAAATGAGTTGCTCAACTTGCGGTACGTATGCGTAATCCACATCACATGTAAAATAACCACGTACACGATTAACATCATCCAAGCTTCTTTTAGCTTGAGAATATTGGCTACAAAGAAAGAAATCTCAACCGCAAAAAATATCCCAATGGTAATGGCCACCAACCAAACAGGCCATCTTCTTTTGAAAATCAAATAATAACTCAAAAGCAAAGTGGTCATCAGCATGGCTATCGTAATGAAAAAACCGTAAGCAGCTTCCATGTGTTTGGATTCTCGGAAATAAAGCATCACACCCATACATCCCGCCCACAGCAACCAATTGACAGAAGGGATATACAATTGACCCTTTAATTCTGTAGGGAATTTAACCCCTACACGGGGCCAGAAGTTCAAGTTCATCGCTTCACTGACCAAAGTAAAAGAACCAGAAATCAAGGCCTGACTGGCGATAATGGCCGCCATGGTGGCAATAATAATTCCAGGAAGCAAAAACCAATCAGGCATGATGGCATAGAAAGGATTGTTATCTTCAATGGAAGTTTGCTTCATAATCCAAGAAGCCTGTCCCATATAGTTCAGAATCAAAGCCACCTTCACAAAAATCCAACTCACCCTGATATTTTCTCTGCCGCAATGACCCAAATCACTATACAATGCCTCAGCTCCCGTGGTGCAAAGGAAAACAGCACCCAACAACCAAAAGCCTTGGGGATATTCCGTCAACAAAGCGATGGCATACTTGGGATTGATTGCATTAATGACCTCCGGATTTTGAATCACTTGAGACAGACCCAAAATCGCCAACATGGTAAACCATATCAACATAATGGGCCCAAAAGCCACTCCCACCAACTTGGTTCCGTATCGCTGAATAATGAAAATCAAAGTCAAAATAGCCAATACAATAGGCATGACGGGGACACTCTCATTGTATCCTGAAATCCCTTCCACTGCCGAAGCAACTGAAATTGGCGGAGTAATGATTCCATCACAAAGCAAAGTTGCCGCGCCAATCATGGCAGGCCAAAACAACCACTTACCCTTGCGCTTCACCAAAGAGTAAAGCGAAAAAATTCCCCCTTCCCCATTGTTGTCCGCACGCAGCGTAAGAAAGATGTACTTGAAAGTCGTTTGTATCGTCAATGTCCAGAAAATGCAGGAAACACCGCCATACACCAGTACTTCAGTGATGGGTCTGTCTTGAATGATTGAACGCAATACGTACAAAGGGGAGGTACCAATATCTCCGAAGATGATACCCAGGGTGACTAATACGCCAGCAGCGCTTAGCTTTTGATGATTTGAGGCCATGGTTAAAATTCCAAGCAAATGTATAGGAGTGCCAAGAAAATTGTTCACCACATCGAAAAAAAAATTGCAACCTATCTTTTCGACAATGCGTTATTCATAGAAAGCTTGATTACGAAAGAATTAGACCAACAATTGGTTAAATTTGAATAAGCCAAAAACTATGAAGTCTCTTATTGCCATATTCGTCTCCATCCTGTTTTGTATTGTTCAACAAAATAGCCAAGCGCAAATACTTGGTAATCCTATTTACTATTGGGATTTTGCGGATAGTATCCCGTCCGGTTGGACCAACAGTGGTCAGAGCGCACTGGCCCGATTTGAATACCGCGGACCCAATACTACACCCAGCAATGCGGTGTGTTCTCGAGGATCTTGCGGCAGTGGCACTCTCCCTCCCAACTCTCTCACACAGAGTAATGGATTCATGATATTCGACTCCAATTATTGGGATGACAATGACAATCAATGCGGTGGATTGGGAACGGGGCAGGATCCAGCACCGCACAATGCTTGGATGATAACCAATACACTTGATTTTTCTGGACAAACCAATGTTTACATAACCTATCAACAACAACTACGCTCCTATTCCGCTTCCGTTAAAGTATATGTATCCACCAACAATGGATCGACATGGACTGAAATTACCGCATTAACTCAATCGGGAATCATCAACTCACCCAATGTTCAGTGGAAAACGGCCAACGTGTCTTCGTGGGTCGCCAACCAAAGCGCAGTCAAATTCAAATTTCAATTCCAAGGCACTTACTACCATTGGTGTTTGGATGACATCGCGCTATATGTTCCCAGTTATAATAATCTTGAACTATCACTACCGCAATTCACCAATTACAATGAACTTGCTGATCCGTTTGTCAATCCCATGTACGACGTTTATCCCAGTTTCATGCCGCCACTGGTTTTCCCCAATGCGCACATTGCCAATTTGGGAACGTATGATCAAACCAACGTGGTTTTAAATAACAAGACCATCAACCTGACCACTGCCACTACGATAGCCAACAACAACACCAGCCCCATAACACTGGCCAGCGGCGCTTCCATCAACCTCAACACCAACAGTGTAAACATTGGTCCTGTCACTGCAGACTATCAAGTGACCTACTCGGTCACCCAAACGGAGGTGGATGAAAATCCGGCCAACAATACCGACACTTTGGACTTTTCCATTCATCCCTACCGATTGCAATATGATGAAGGAGAAACGGACAATCTTTACAATGTGCGTTCCCTACAAACCAATACCATCGCACAAACTGGAACTCTGTATTATTTGCCATCTAACAACAATAAAAAGATTTATTCCATAGAAGTTTGTATCGGCGAGGGAACTCTACCTGGCACACAGATTCAAGGTTATATCTACATCCCCACAATGGACTCCATTTTGGCTGAAACGGTTCCTTACACCATCAACCTTGCAGATATCAATGCCATTGGAGATGAGCGAATGATTACGCTCCCCTTGGTTACACCATTTACGCTATCCAATGCCAACCTTACCTTCCCTGATATCGTCATTGATAGCACCACCATGGAAACGGAACCCAATCCTTTTCAAAATGTGGTAGCCGCCATGGTTCGCGTCTTAGATAACCAAGCGCCATTTTACATAGCACGCAGCGGAAAAGCTGCGGCAGGTACCACATATCTCCACTATCCCAGCTCAACAGATCTCTACTATTTGTTGCGAATTCCCATGGTAAGGCTAAAGATTTTCAATTCGGGTGCAACGCCAGGATGTACGGATCCATTGGCCATGAACTACAGCGCATCGTACTCCACGGACGATGGATCCTGTGATTATCCTGGTTGTACGCAATCACAATATGACAATTACGACCCTACCGCCAACTGGGATGATGGCTCATGCGGTTATGAAGGCTGCATGGATCCTGTGGCGGATAATTACAATCCAACGGCTACCATTATGGTGCCCTGCGAATATTGGGGATGTATGGATGCAACTGCATCCAACTTTGATCCAACGGCCAACGTGGATGACGGATCCTGCTTGTTTGCGGGTTGCACCGATAGTTTAGCCAACAACTATGATCCCCAGGCCAACCAAAACGATGGCTCCTGCATTTATTTGGGCTGCACCGACAATGCGGCAATTAATTTTGATCCCAATGCCAATACCGATGATGGTTCTTGCATCATCGTAGGTTGCACCAACTCCAATGCGGACAACTACAACCCCACCGCCAATCAGGACGATGGCTCTTGTATTATTTCGGGTTGTACCAACAGCAATGCGGACAACTATGATCCAACGGCCAACTTGGACGATGGAAGTTGTTATTTCCTGGGATGTACTGACAACAATGCCTTCAACTATGATAGCCAAGCTACTGTCGATGATGGCTCATGTTTATACACCGGATGCACCGATACCAATGCTGACAATTTTGACCCCAATGCGGACATCGATGATGGATCTTGTATCTATATCGGCTGTACTGATTCGTTGGCAGATAATTTTGACCCCACCGCCAATCAAGACGATGGTTCATGCTTCTACTTGGGCTGTATGGATCCCAATGCAGACAATTATGATCCCATGGCGACCATTGACGACAATTCTTGTCTTTACTATGGCTGCACTGACAATACGGCTCTGAACTACGATGCCGGTGCCAATTTCAATGATGGTTCTTGCGTGTATTTGCAAGCCTCATTGTGGGCGCCTTCCACCAATGGCTGCGCCCCATTTACGTTAAATGTGACCAACCAAACCGTATCGTTTCCAGAGTCTCAATGTCAATTTATCATTTCAACTGGGGACACCATCAATGGATGTGTTCCCAATTTCAGTGTGTTATTTGAACAGCCCGGATCCTATTCTATAATCTACAATTACTACTACGACGGCTTCTTGTCCTCCTACACCATGAACATCAATGTTTATGCAAAGCCTGCCATTCCTATCATTACCTCCAATCCCAATACAGGCATTATTTCTATGACCAATGGGGTACCTGGAACTTATGCGTGGTACGCCAATAACGCCATGATCAATCCTGTGGTGAACGCCCCCACTTTTAATAACCTTGGTCCCAACGGATTTTACAATGGTAATTTCACCTTGTGGGTGACCAACAGCAATGGATGTACAAGCATTTCCTCTTCCGTGCTTGTCCTACAACCCAATTTTAGCATTGCCGACAATACGATTTGTCAAAGCGATACAGCCTCAATAGCTATCGTACCCATTAATGTTGCAGGGGTTACTTGCACCATCAATTGGGGAGACGGAATCATTACGCCGAGCAGTGTCAATACCCACCAATACGCCCTTCCCGGAAATTATAATATCACTGTGGAATGTACCAAAAATGGAACCACCGGACAATTAACCAAACCCATAACGATATACGCTTTGCCAAGTTCTCCCCTCATTACCTATACCACCGGGACTTTGAGCATTCAAAATATCGAAGCCAACACCAATTATCAATGGTTTGAAGATGGCGTAGCGATTCCCGGACAAACCACAACTCAATACAATAACTTCATTGGCAATCAATACAACAATGGAACCTTTACCATTCTTGCTTACAACGGCAATAGCTGCAGCATACTTTCCCAACCTTTTGTGGTAGTTCAACCATACTTCACTACACCCGTTGATTCTTCATGCACCTCATACAGCGGAATGGTATTCAACCAATCCGAAATAATCAACGGGATGACGTGCAATTGGAATTTAAACAATATCAGTACGATCAGTACTAGTCAAGCTTCTATCAACTACGATGTAGCAGGATGGTACAATATTGAATTGACCTGTCAATTGGGAAGTACCAGTATGAGTTATGCTGATTCTATTTGGATCACTCAATCACCCGCTGCCCCATCACTTGCATACAATGCATTGGGCAATGTATCATGTACCAACTTCAACGCCACGGAAACACATTTGTGGTTCCAAAATGGACAATGGATCACCGGAGCTACCAATAGTAATTTTTCAATTTTCGATGGCACTCAATATGTCTCAGGTTGGTACAGAATGAACGCCATCAACAACAATGGCTGTCTAACCCAAGGAGATTCCATTTATGTGCTTCAACCTGAATTTAACCTTAGCCTAGCGCAAGCCTGCCAAGGTGATGTCATCACCATGAATACCAATAACAATATTCCCGATGATTATGACTGCCAGGTTTTATGGGGAGATGGACAATTTGACTTATTCAATCAAGCCACAACATCCATCGATCACACATACAACATGTCAGGCACAGTGGGTCTAACCTTGTATTGTCAAAACCCATATGGTTATGGTTATTTCACAGATCAGTTTGACTCATACGCAAGTCCCAATATACCGCTATTGGCAACCCAAATACCCAATGTCGCTTGCATCAACTGCGGATCCGGACTGAGCTATGACTGGACCTATTGGAGCAACGGGTTATCCAGCAATGGCCCCTCAACCAATATTGACCTTGGAAACAACTATGCCAACGGTCCATATCAACTCACTGTAACCAATGCCAATGGCTGTAACTCAACCAGTGATATTTTTTGGAGCATCATACCTGTATTTACTGTATCACCAACCGAAGCCTGTCCCAACTCTCCAGTAACTTTAACCAACAATACTGATGGCATGGATTGGTTGCAATGCCAAATCAATTGGGGAGATGGATTTGGGGATGTAATATCAGATGTAAACACTTTGCATACCTATGTTTCAGGTTACAGTGGCGACGTGCAGGTCACTTGTTATTATGATGTAGAGCAAGGGGAAAATGCACAATGGATTAATATACATGATGTCCCTACTCCAGTGCTGGAAGAAATCAATGAAATCATCTATATCACCAATTTTGAACCCGGCTGGCAAAGTCAGTGGACCATTGACAATGTCGCTCAACCATTGTACAATAATCTGAGCAACCTGAGCGCAAACCTGGGAAATGACTACTCTGTGATTACTACCAACAGCTGGGGGTGTAGTGATAGCAGCAGCATAACAACAGATTACATCGCACCACATGTAGATGAATGGAATTTGCCTTTGTCTGTAGATCTATTCCCTAATCCAGCCTCTGACTTGATTCAAATCAATTGCAATCATACTCCTGCTACACTTGAAATATGGAGTGCGCAAGGGCAACTCATCAGAAAAATGAATATTACAAGTGAACAAACTACACTTGAACTATTTGATTTCAGCAATGGTTTGTATAACTTTACACTCCGTACCACTGAGCAGATATTTTCGGCACAGTTTGTGGTAAGTCGCTAAAAACAAAATTTTAAAACAAATAAGACATGAAAAAAATTGTATTCTTCTTCGCCCTAGCCGCGATGACATTGTGTGGAACAGAAGCATTTGCTCAGCCTGGAAAAGTTAAAGTAACCACCGTTGGAGGTCCGATGTTGACTGCAGACAAAATTGAGCACAACTACGGTACAATTAAAAAAGCATCTGATGGAAATTGTGTTTTCACGATTTACAATACAGGAGATCAACCTTTGATTATTAGCAATTGTCAAGGATCTTGTGGTTGCACAACACCACAATGTGATAAGAATCCGATAGCTTCTGGAGGTTTTACTGAAATTAAAGTTCACTATGATACAATGCGTTTGGGACCATTCACTAAAACCGTCACTGTAATGTGGAACGGCCCTGAAGGAAACAAATCACAAGTATTGACTATCAAAGGTGAAGTGATTGAATAATCATCACAAACAATCTTGTTAATGCCTCGTTAATTACGGGGCATTTTTTTTGTTTGAATCCATATTTGCTTCAAGAAAAATCACCCTTATGAAAAAAATAATTTTTACAGCCTTGACCGCATTATTCTCATTGGGAATGATGGCTCAAACTCCCGTAGTTAGCGGTCCTCAAATAACCATTGACAAAGAAGTACACAACTTCGGTAACATCCCCTATGGTGGAAACGGAACTTGTGAGTTCAAAGTAACCAATACTGGAACTGAGCCTCTTATTCTTTCAAAGTGTAAAGGTTCTTGCGGATGTACTGTTCCAACCTGTGAGCCCAATCCCATTGCGCCTGGTGCTTCCACCAATATCACGGTTAAATACGATACTAAACGCGCTGGTGTAATCGACAAATCTGTAACCATCAACTCAAATGCAGTAAACGAGCCTGTGATGGTGGTTCGCATTAAAGGTAAAGTTGAGCCAGATCCAAACGCTCCAGCTCCATCAGGAGTTCCCGTTAAAGAACAAGGTGGCGCTCCACACAACTAATTGAAATTCCTTTCTCATAAAACCTGTCCTTGGACAGGTTTTTTTTTGCACGTATATCATCCATGAATACAAATAACTTCGATACTACAACATTCCGTTTCGTGAACTGAAATATACCTCATCGAGTCCTCGAAAAGTGTCAATGGGTCAACAAATAACCCAGGGGGCCGCATGAAATTAAATCGAATAAGCAGCGGCCATAAAACAAAAAAGCCACCTCTCGGTGGCTTTTTCATCAATCAATTGATCTTACTCAACAATTACACGTTGTGTCAATTTTCTTCCGTTGGAAGTAACCTCAACAAAGTACAAACCTGCGGGCAAAGACATGGCAACCTCAAATTGCTTTGCATTTTGTGCATTGAACATATTTACCACTTGTCCAACATTATTCATCACACGCACTTGCTCCAAACCTTGGGTCATTTGAACGGTGAAAGTTCCGTTGTTTGGATTTGGATATACATTAAATGAAGTCGCTGCATTTTCATCTACATTATCCGTGCAAGGTGAGTTTGGCAAACTCAAAGCACACATCAAACGAGGAGCAGTATACATAACGATAGTATCGATGAAAGTCATAGCCTTCATAGCAGACATATCTGGGTTGGTTTGCAAACCATTGGCATTGTTGGGATTGGTATCAGCCCACCATTCCCATGGTGCTGAATCGTATGGCTGAGTTGCAGGACGAACAAAAGGATACATTCCATACAATCCATTGTTGTGCAAGTTTGCACCTGCAGTAACTGCTGGATATGGGTCAAAAATTGGATCTTCCAACACTGCAAATACATCATTGTTACCAAATTGACTCGCCATCTCCTGAACACGGTAGCTTCCGCTTACCTCAACAACATTCAAATTGAAACCAGGTACGATCACCATTCCGTCTGCATAAGGTGCAAATGGATCTGTTGGGGTATGAAAAGAAATGAAAGGACCATCGCCTCCATCAAACCAAGAAGAATCACCCAAAGCTCCACCCAAGTTCACACAAGCGTGGATACTAGATGAATATCCAGGATGGTTAGGATAACACAAAGTGTCTTCAGTTCCTGGTGCTACAAAACCTGCAGTGGTTCCCCAAGAGGTTCCATCAATATTTCCGTTTACAGATTCCAATACCATGGGCAAAGGAAGCGGTCCGTTTGGCGTTTGAACCACACGAGTAAACTTAGGGAGAACAACATCTTCATATACATCCAACGTGGCAGAAGCCAAAGAGACATAACCTCCTGTTCCTTGACCAAAAGCTACAATACGCGTAGTATCTACACCGTACATGTTGTTCATCTCAGCAACAGACTTGCGGAAGAAACGAGCAGCAGTGCGAGAATCCTGAACACCACGGTAGGCAGCATTAATCAAAGTGTAAACACGACCTTCTTGAGATGTATCAATCGGATTCCAGCCCAAACGGTAATCACATGATGCCACAACGTAACCCATACGAGCAAAACGAGAGCAAATCTCTACTGCTGATGAATCCGTGCGGGTTCCACCAGTTCCACCATTTTGTGGATGAGGAAGGAAGTTTCCGGTATGGAAAAACAACATCAACGGACGATTGGTTTCCACATCACCTGCTGGTGTGTAAATGTCCATTTTAAGCGCCTCAGGAACTGCTTGTCCCAAAACGCTGTAATACAAAACGGTTGCGTTCATTCCGTAGGTAACGTTAGACTCAACGTTTACATCGGTAAACACCTCATCCAAGTAACGCGTTTGGGCACTCACAGATGTGGTGGCCATTGCCATAATAATGGCAAAAAAACTGTAGAGTTTTTTCATAGGGTTGGTTTTGATTATTGATTTAATTTATTTCTTTTTTTCTGATACTTTATTCCATTCGTATCGCAAGCTAAGATAGGCCAATCTGCCAATTCTAGGACCTCCATAGGTCTGAAATTGATAATTGTTTAATAGATTGGATGCTCCCAATTTAACATTCAAATGGGCCTTTTTAATTTGATAATTCACTTGGGCATCCACGAGGTCATAAGTGGGTACGTAACCCGTAAACTGCGGTGAACCTTCAAAAATAAAACCTTGAATCCACTTGTAATTGATGCTATATCCCCACTCATTACCCCGTTGATCTGTCCAAAGTTTCTCGCCTGTCAAGCCCAAATTGAACTTGTTCTTGGGCGTATTAAAAGCGGGAACAATGGGGTCATCAGTAGAAACCTTTACCAATTGATTCCAAGAGTAGTTTCCTGAAACCGTATGCTTTTCGTGAAAATAATATTGCACGCCAATATTCACTCCTTGGGTGGTTACCCTACTTGCAGCATTGGCTGCATAGCGATACACCACAATATCGGATGGCAAACCCGTTTGAGCGTCAAAATCCGCGCGTAACCCGATGTTATATCCAATGAAATCCCGGTAATGGCTCATGTATGCGCTCAAATCGACAAAAACGCGATTAGAGAATGCGCCTCGATAACCCACTTCAAATGTTTTTACACGCTCGGGTCTGATGGGGTCAATAGAAAAATACTGCAGCTGATTAACATTTAAATTGGCTCGATAATCACCAAACGATGCCAACGTGATTAAAGAATCTGCTCCATCTAAATTGCCACTTAAAATTGCAGGACCGATATTCAAATGTAAATACTGATCAGTTAAAGTGGGATTGCGCAATGCGGATGAAAAGGAATAACGGATATAGTGTCCTTCAGCAGGTTTCAATACCAAAGAGGCTGCGGGACTCACTATCCAATTAAAATTCTTGTTTTTATCCGCTCTGATGGTGGCCGTTACGATGATGTCATCGTTTGCACTGTGTTTCTCCACTCCATGATAAAATCCCATTTCATGTGTGGTGATTCTGGCCGTACTGTCACTAAAAATGGTACCCAAACTGTAAGGACGATATACCCTTCCGCTTACCCCAGATTTCATCTGCCATCCGCTCACTTCCCATTGGTATTGGGCTTGGCCGTTGAACAGAGATGAACGATCTGAAAAACGTGTACCTTGTTCCGTTTTGTTATTCTTGGCTGAAATGATTTGCTGGAAATTCTCATCAAAAGCGGCTGTTCCTGGCTGATAGTAGCCCAATTCATCAATGGGCAATCCTGCGTTTCCATTGTTGGTTAGATTGGCTACTTGCTGATGCCATTGCACCAATGAATCATGGTACTGCGTGGTCCACGCAGATAATGCGTCATAATCGTATGGTAGATAAAACTGTGAATACGTAGGGTCAGCAATCGGTCCTGGCCAACTGGGATTCAACTCCAACTCGGGGTATCCCAATGCCGCAATCTTGGGGTTGATCTGACTGTTCCAATACTTGGTGTACACCTTGGCCCAATCTTCATTGCTTCTGGCGCGATCCAACATTTTCATTGCCGTGAAATAGGGATCATAACTGTTTCCAGCATCTTCACCCGTGGCATAAATGCGAACAAAATATTTGTCCTTTTTATTCAATTCGATTTTTCCTTGGTAGAACAAAATGTTCTTCAAGCTAAAGCGATTATCGCCTTGGTACACGGTGGTTCCCCCGCCGACATTTCCACCCAAAACCAATTCCGGACTGTTGCCTTCCAACTCGGGTTTCAATCGCCAGTGGGCAGCCAAATTGGCTTTGTAATTTTTGGTATTGTAATCCACCAAGTCTTTTTCATTGTATCCTGTGCGATAGAATGTTCCGATGCCTTTGTAATTCCAAGGAGATGCACCGGACAAATCATTGGCAGGGAAATACTCATCCCCATACATATTCACGGCATCCCATCTTCCAGGATTGTTAGCACCATTGGGCGAATTTTCAGTTGGATCGTAATTGGTGGCTTCCCAATCATAAGCTCGCAGGGCAAAGACGTTTACTTTAAACGCCATGTAATCATAGCCTGCCTTATTTTTCCATGCATCAGCCCAACGTGCAGACATTTCTGTTAAACTTCTTTCGCCCACTTTTAATTGGGCAGAGGCACCTTTGAATAAAAAAGGATTCTTGGTCTCCATGCTCACCACGCCATTGAAGGCACCCGGTCCGTAATAGGCACCGCTCGCACCTTGGATGATTTCCACACTTTTGACATCGAGATCAGGCGCACCCAGAAAATTCCCCAATGAAAAATTCAAACCCGGAGACTGGTTGTCAACTCCATCAATGATTTGCAACGTACGAACCGGCGATGTAGAGTTGAACCCTCGAGTATTGATGATCCGAAATCCCAAAGAAGCTGTTGTTAAATCTACCCCCTTTAATGACCCCAAACTCTCGTAGAAATTTCCAGTAGCGCTGGATTTAATGGCCTTCAAATCCAAAGTCTCAATGGTCAAAGGACCTTGTTTCACCTTTTCGCTGATACGCTCACCGCGAATGTCCAATACTGGACCTGAAGAGGTGGGTTCTTGCATGAGCACCACCACCTGGTTGTCCGGTTTTGGAAAATTAATCTCTTGGGTATCGTAGCCGATAAAACTAAAAACAAGAACACAAGGAAATTTTTGTGGATCGATATTAAACTGACCATTTTCATCAGCAATAACGCCATTGGGGGTTCCTTTTTCCTGAATCGCTACTCCTGGTAGAGGAATGCGCTGTTTGCCTTCTTGGACTTTACCCTTGATGGATTGCCCAAAAAGCCACTGCGCTGGGAACATTAAGATCCCTAAAAGTAGTGTTTTGATATTCATGACAAAGCGAATATCGCGCTTTTACGCGAAAATCCCTGGCTTTGCCTCTTTCATTATCCCAAGTACGCTGTCAATAACATCTTCAATGGAAGGTTTGCTAAAGTAATCTCCATCCGTTCCATAAGCGGGCAAATGGGGTTTGGCTGTAAGTGTTACAGGAGCTGAATCCAAATATTGATAACCGCCTTGTCGGGTGAGAATATCATTCAACAAATAGGCCGATGCCCCGCCGGGTACATCTTCATCTACAATCAATAATCGGTTGGTCTTTTTCAGAGAAGTTCCGCATATACCAGTGGTATCAAAAGGCAATAGGGTTCTGGCGTCTACCAATTCAATCGAAATACCTTCTGCTCTCAATTCTTTTACTGCCGCCGCACAAATGTGGAAGGTAGAACCGTAAGAAACCAAGGTCAAATCTTCGCCAGATTCAACTACCTCCGCAATTCCAATGGGTGTTTTGTATTCGCCCAAATTTCTGGGCATCGCTTCTTTTGAACGGTATCCATTTAAGCATTCCACAACCAAAGCAGGCTCATCACTTTCCAATAAGGTAGCGTACATCCCGGCTGCCTGTGTCATGTTTCGGGGCACACAAACCACCATTCCACGAACACTATGCACAATGGCCCCCATTGGACTTCCACTGTGCCAAATTCCTTCCAATCGATGACCACGTGTACTGATAATGGCCGGTGCTTTTTGGCCACCCGCAGTACGATATCGCACACTGGCCAAATCATCACGCATGATTTGCAACGCGTAATAGATGTAATCCAAATATTGAATTTCCGCAACCGGACGCAATCCACGCATGGACATGCCAATGGCCTGTCCCATGATGGTGGCTTCCCTGATTCCGGTATCGGCTACACGCAATTCACCGTATTTCTCCTGAAGGCCTTCGCAGGTCTGATTGACGCCACCAATCTTACCTACATCTTCGCCAAATATCAAAACCTCGGGACGTTTTCCCAACTGATAATCCCAGAAATCACGGAGAATCATTCTTCCATCCACCAACTCCGCTTGAGCATCATACTCCGCATCCACCGGTTGAACATTCATCACACTCAATGGTCCTTCATTGTACAACTCACTGCTGTATAATCGCGTGTATTTGTCATTTAAAAATTTGGCCCACTGGATGAGTCCCTGCACCTCTGCACTTCCCTTTGCTGCACGGAGAATTTGATGTATGGAAGACATCATTTCTTTCCTTCCTGGCTCCTTGGACTTGATAAAAGCTTCCGCAATGGTTGCACAAGAGGGGATAGATTTCACTGATTCAAAATGCGCCTTGGTGGTTTGTACATCCTCGTCTATTGAGGCACGGAAACTGGTCCACGCGTCTTTTTGCTCTTGACGTACAAATGCTTTGGCCTCTTGCTGAATGGCTTCCAACTCTTCTTCTGAGGAGATGCCTTGGGCCAAAATGAATTTCTTGAACTGCACCAAACAATCCCAGTCTTGGTACCAATCCAAAAGTTCTTTGGACTTATAACGTTCATGAGATCCTGATGTACTGTGGCCTTGTGGTTGAGTCAATTCTTCTACATGCACCAACACGGGGACATGTTGCTCGCGACACATCTTGACCGCCTTGGCATAGGTCAACACCAATTCAGCATAATTCCAACCCTTTACCTTAAATATTTTGAATCCCTCACCGTTGTCATTGAGGTCAAATCCCGACAAAACTTCTGAAATGCTTTCCTTGGCTGTCTGGAATTTCTTGGGAACACTAATTCCCCAGCCATTGTCCCATACACTCATACACATGGGTACGTGAAGAACAGCAGCAGCATTCATGGTCTCCCAAAACAAACCCTCAGAAGTTGAACTATCCCCGATGGTGCCAAACGCTACTTCGTTTCCTTTGTCTGTAAAATGAACCCAGTCATGCAATTCTTGAACGTTCTTAAAAACTTTACTGGCTTGGGCCAAACCCAAAAGTCGCGGCATCTGTCCTCCGGTGGGAGAGATGTCAGAAGATGAATTGTACATCTCCATTAAATTCTTCCAATTGCCCTGGGCATCGATGGTTCTTGTTGCATAGTGTCCACCCATCTGTCTCCCACCACTGGCAGGTTCTTGTTCAATGTCCGTGTGGGCGTACAATGCAGCAAAGTATTGACGAACCGTTAATTCACCAATCGCCATCATAAAAGTTTGGTCTCGGTAGTATCCTGATCTCCAATCCCCTTTTTTGAAAGCCCTGGCCATCGCGATTTGCGCCAGCTCTTTGCCATCGCCAAAAATGCCAAACTTGGCCTTCCCGGTAAGCACTTCTTTTCTACCCAATAAAGAAGCCTCGCGACTGATCCAGGCGAGGCGATAATCATTCAATAAAGTCTGCTGAGCGCTTAAGCCCGTTTGATGTATAGACAAAGAGAAATTTGACATGAGGCAAAGATAATTCTTTGCACCTCTGCCTCAGTCAATTTTTCATCTTAAAATCAATGGCCTTTGGATGCCAAATAACGCTCTGCATCCAAGGCTGCCATGCAACCCGTTCCTGCCGCAGTTATGGCTTGACGGTACATTTTATCTGCAGCATCCCCTGCAACAAATACACCCTCTATGTTGGTTTTTGAAGTGCCTGGCACATTTAAAATGTAACCCACCTCATCGGTATTAATCCAAGGCTTGAAAACATCTGTATTGGGCTTGTGTCCGATGGCGACAAAAAATCCAGTGGCCTCTACCTCTCTTTTTTCGGTTCCATTGATGATGAAACGAGCGCCGGTTACACCATCTGTTCCCAACACCTCCTCTGTTACAGCATTCCAAATCACTTCAATGTTGGGCGTATTCATTACTCGATGTTGCATGGCCTTGCTGGCGCGCATTTTATCGCTTCTAACAATCATGTATACCTTCTTGCATAGCTTGGCCAAGTAGGTGGCTTCTTCTGCCGCAGTGTCTCCCGCACCGACGATAACAACGTCCTGGTTTCTGTAGAAGAATCCATCACAAACCGCACATGCACTTACTCCACCGCCAATGTCTCTCAATCGCAATTCACTTTCCAATCCCAACCATTTGGCCGAAGCTCCGGTTGCAATGATCACCGCATCGGCACTTACCACGTGCTTGCCATTGTCAAATTCAACGTAATGTTTGGGTCCAGTGAAATCCACTTTGGTCGCCCATCCATTTCTGATATCGGTTCCAAAACGTGCGGCTTGATTTTTCAAATCTTCCATCATCTCAGGACCCTTGATTCCTTGGGGATATCCAGGAAAATTGTCTACCTCTGTGGTGTCCATCAATTGACCTCCGGGCTGGTTTCCCATGTACATCACCGGCTTTAGGTCGGCGCGTGCAGCATAAATAGCCGCAGTATATCCTGCAGGTCCGCTGCCTATGATCAAACAATGAACGTGTTCGTTAGCTTCCATTTTCTTTAATTTTTAGCAAATATATATTTCTGTTTTTTTAAACAAGTGACTTACATCCCATATTCCGTTCTCAAAAAAGCATCCCAAAGTACATCTTCTGGCAATGGCGCGGTGATCTCGATTCGTTGTTTCTTGGTAGGATGTTCGAAGTTTATTTTTCGGGCATGCAAGTGAACGCTAGCATTTTCATTGGTTCGCTTACTTCCGTATTTGACATCCCCCTTGATGGGACATCCCAAAAAAGCCATGGTCGCTCTAATTTGATGATGACGGCCTGTCTTGGGATATATTTCAACAAAAGAATAATGATCGCCTTTGCCTTTTACTTCATAACTCAACTCGCTTTCTTTGCGTCCCTTTCCGGCGTCCTTAAAGGAAAAAGTCTTGTTCTGCTTCTCGTCTTTCCACAAATAATTGATGACGGTATCTGCTTTTTTGGGCATTTCTCCTTTGACTACCGCCCAGTAAGTTTTCTGAACTTCGCGTTCCTTAAAGGCCACTGTCAATCGGGACAAGGCCTTGGACGTTTTGGCATATACCACAATGCCACTAACGGGACGGTCTATTCGATGAACCGTTCCAACGAACACCTCCCCCGGCTTATTGTATTTCTTTTTGATATAGGCTTTTACAATATCGCTCAGCACCACATCGCCCGTTTTATCCGCCTGCACGATATCACTACTCCGCTTATTGACCACAATGACATGGTTGTCTTCAAATAAAACTTGAAGATTCTCCAATCTTGTCGAAACAATCGGCGCCACGGGCGCTTGGGCCCAATTCTTTTTAACTGTAGTCGACATTAGTATTGCTCCGATGCGTTGGGAAAATCCAATGATTTTACATCTGAAATATATTGCTTAACAGCCTCTGTCATGGTTTCTCCCAATTGGGCGTAGCGGCGCAAGAATCTTGGACTAAAATTCTGTGTCAAACCCAACATATCATGCAAAACCAAAACCTGTCCATCTACCCCGGCTCCAGCACCAATACCGATAATGGGTACCTGCACCGATGCTGCTACTTCCTGAGCCAACTTGGCTGGAATTTTCTCCAATACAATGGCAAATACACCGGCCTCTTCCAACATCTTGGCATCCTGCTTTAAACGCTCTGCCTCCATCTCCTCTTTGGCGCGAACTTGATATGTTCCAAATTTGTATATGCTTTGCGGAGTCAATCCCAAATGACCCATTACCGGAATTCCCGCTGTCAATATTCTTTTTATCGAATCTTCAATCTCAGCACCACCTTCCAATTTGATGGCATGTCCTCCCGTCTCTTTCATGATTCGAATGGCTGAATTCAGCGCCTCTTTGGAGTTCCCTTGATAGGAACCAAAAGGCATGTCCACCACCACCAATGAACGTTGACAAGCGCGAACCACCGAAGAAGCGTGATAAATCATTTGATCCAATGTAATGGGCAAGGTCGTTTCATGACCGGCCATCACATTGGAGGCACTATCACCCACCAAAATAACATCGATACCCGCGGCATCAATCAATCCTGCCATGGTGTAATCATAGGCGGTTAGCATGCTAATCTTTTCCCCTCTCATCTTCATCTCATGAAGTGTATGGGTGGTGACTCTTCTGATCTCTTTGTTCACTGACATGCGGCAAATGTCGTAAATCCCTTTGACTTGGTAAAGGATGTTGGCTTTTGAATGTCAATAAATCTTTTCTCGTTTGGATTTTCGCGGCCATTTTTTGATTTTCTTGCAACAAATATTACAAGTACCATGTCAGCAAAATTTGAGATTATCGGAGGTCACAAACTCCAAGGCGAAGTGATTCCACAAGGAGCAAAAAATGAAGCATTACAAATCTTGTGTGCCGTGCTGCTCACTCCTGAAAGAGTGGAAATCTCCAATATCCCAGAGATCATTGACGTATTGAAATTGATCGAACTTCTTCAGGATGTAGGGGTGAAAGTGGAGAAATTGGGAAAAGGCCATTTCAGCTTCGAAGCCGCTGATATCGATTTGAATTATTTAACCACAAGCGAATTCAAAACCAAGGCTGCAAAATTGCGTGGATCCATCATGATGGTGGGCCCGATGCTCGGCAGATTTGGTGTAGGATATATTCCCAAGCCAGGTGGAGATAAAATCGGAAGACGCCGATTGGACACGCATTTCCAAGGGTTCATTAATCTAGGAGCCAAATTTGATTTTGATGCCACTGAGCATTTCTATTCCGTTCGTGCAGAAAAGTTAAAAGGAACCTACATGCTGTTGGACGAAGCATCGGTTACCGGAACAGCCAACATCATCATGGCAGCTGCATTGGCAGAAGGCAGCACCACCATATACAATGCCGCCTGCGAACCCTACTTGCAACAGCTTTGCAAGATGATCGTTTCCATGGGTGGAAAAATTGATGGCATCGGTTCCAACTTGATCACCATTCACGGGGTCACCTCTTTGAAAGGATGCACCCACCGTTGCTTGCCAGATATGATTGAAATAGGTTCGTTCATTGGCATGGCGGCCATGACCCAAGGTGATATCACCATCAAGAATGTTGGCTACCCCCATTTGGGAATTATCCCAGAAATTTTTGGTAGAATGGGGATTAAAATGGAATTGGTCAATGGGGATGATTTGCATATTCCTGCACAAGAACATTATGAAATTGAAAGTTTTATTGATGGTTCTATCATGACGATTTCCGATGCTCCTTGGCCAGGATTCACACCTGACTTGATCTCCATCGCTTTGGTTACCGCTACCCAGGCACGAGGTTCGGTTTTGATTCATCAAAAAATGTTTGAAAGCCGATTGTTCTTCGTGGACAAATTGATCGACATGGGTGCGCAGATTATTTTGTGTGATCCACACCGAGCAACCGTCATCGGATTGGATCGCAAATCCACTTTGAAAGGAGTCACCATGAGCTCGCCCGATATTCGTGCGGGTGTTGCCTTATTGATCGCAGCCTTGAGCGCCAAAGGAAAATCAACCATTCAGAATATCGAACAAATTGACCGTGGTTACCAGGACATCGAAGCGCGTCTCACTGCTTTAGGAGCTGAAATAAAACGTATCCCTTAACGTTAATCTTTTTGGCATTGTCTTTGGCAAGCCAAAAAAAGTTTAACTTTGAAAGACAATCAAGATTATGAAAAAAACAATTATTGCCCTCTCCGCCTTTTTTGTTGTGATGGCAAGCATGACCATCTACAATACATCCAATACACCTGCAGCGACCAAAGTAGCGGAAGCCAAAGTTGGAACCAGCATTGGAGACAAAGCCCCAGAAATTGAAATGGCCGGCCTGGACGGAAAGAAAATCAAACTTTCTTCACTCAAAGGGAAAATGGTATTGATTGATTTTTGGGCATCATGGTGCGGACCTTGCCGCAGAGAAAACCCCAATGTTGTTGCCGCATACAACAAATACTCAAAGGCCAAATTCAAAACAGCCAAAGGGTTTGAAGTATTCTCAGTGAGTTTAGACAAAAGCATCGACCCCTGGAAACAAGCCATTGAAAAAGATGGATTGATTTGGAAATACCACGTAAGCGATTTAAAAGGTTGGGAAAATGCCGCAGCCCAAATCTATGGTGTATCCAGTATCCCGATGAGTTTCTTGATTGATGAAAATGGAATCATTGTCGCCAAAGAACTTCGCGGTATGGCCTTGCATATGAAATTGGATGAATATGTTGCCTCATTGAATTAATGCGCAACACAACCAAAATAGAAAGTCCCAAATTGGGACTTTTTTTTTACACTACCTTTGCCAATACTGACACTTTGACCCAACAAAAAGCTTTGGAAAGGTGTTTGAACTAGCGAAGAAAAACAGAAGAACATGATGACCGAAGAAAACGTTAACCCTGCTGAAGAACCCGTAAATACTGGAGAAACCAACAATACGGAAACTGAAACTGTTCCCAGCGAGACAGCAGAGAACCCATCCTCGTCTGAGAATAGCACTGACAATCCTGCAGAACAGCCCGCTCAAGAGGATTGGAAGAATAAGTTTTATTACTTGGCTGCCGACTTTGAAAATTACAAGAGAAACCAAGCCAAAGAACGCCGCGAATTGTTGGCCACTGCGGCGCAAGGCGTAATCAAAGACTTGCTTCCCATTTTGGATAATTTCGAAAGAGCCATCAAGGCCAATGAATCTCTGGAAGACATCGAAGCCATCAAACAAGGGTTTCAATTGATTTACCAAGGGCTGTCCAACAATTTAGACAAGCACGGATTAAAACCCATTGAGAGCAATGGTCAAGTATTCAATAGTGATGTACATGAAGCCATTGCACAAATCCCTGCACCATCAGAGGACTTAAAAGGGAAAGTGTTGGACACTGTTGAGAAAGGATATTCATTGAATGAAAAAGTTATTCGCTACGCCAAAGTAGCAGTGGGAGCATAAGCCATGGCAAAGAGAGATTACTACGAAATTTTAGGAGTTTCCAAAGGAGCTTCAGAATCTGAAATCAAGAAAGCGTATCGTCAATTGGCGATCAAATTCCATCCCGATAAAAATCCAGATGATCCCAGTGCTGAAGAGAAATTCAAAGAAGCGGCGGAAGCGTATGAAGTATTGAGTGATCCTGAAAAAAAGGCACGCTATGATCAATTTGGTCATGCAGGAATGGGTGGTGGCGGAGGCTACGGCGGAGGAGGCATGAACATGGACGACATCTTCTCCAACTTTGGAGATATTTTCGGACAAGCCTTTGGTGGCGGTGGATTTGGAGGAAGTCGCGGTGGAAGTCGCAGAATGAAAGGATCCAATCTGCGCATCAAGGTTAAATTAAATTTAGAAGAAATTGCATTTGGTGTTACCAAGAAAATCAAGGTTTTCAAAATGGTCAATGCCGAAGATGTCACCTATGATACATGCGGCACCTGCAAAGGGTCTGGACAAATCAGAAGAGTGCAGCAAACGATATTGGGGGCGATGCAAACCGCGACCACCTGTCACACCTGCAATGGAAGCGGTAAATCCATCAAGTCCAAACCCAAGGATGCAGACGCCAATGGACAAAAAAGAGAAGAAGAGGTTATCGAAATCAACATCCCGGCAGGTGTTGGAGAAGGCATGACCTTGAACATGGCCGGCAAAGGCAATGCAGGACCTTTTGGAGGGGTGCCCGGTGATTTGTTGGTTCAGATTGAAGAGGAAGAACATCCACTATTGAAAAGAGACGGAGTCAATTTGTACCACGATTTGTACATCAACTTTGCAGACGCCGCATTGGGCGCTTCGATCGAAGTTCCGTTGGTGAAAGGAAAGGCGCAGATTAAAATCGAACCTGGCACGCACAGTGGAAAAATTTTACGATTAAAAGGCAAAGGATTGCCTGAGGTCAATGGATACGGACATGGAGACTTGTTGATCAACATCAATGTTTGGACGCCACAAAAGTTGAATGCTGAAGAAAAGGAACTACTTGAAAAATTGAGAGAATCTGAGCATTTCAAACCCGCTCCAGGCAGCAAGGATAAATCCTTCTTTCACCGAGTGAGAGAGATGTTTTCTTAAAGACCCTTTACGGATTCTTAGCGTACTCTGCGTATGCTCTACGATCTCTGCGTTTATTGCATTTTTATTTAACGCAAGGGACGCGAAGGTTTCGCA
>CALJKR010000023.1 GCA_937974555.1 uncultured Flavobacteriales bacterium
AACGGCGAAGTGGGCAGCTGGGGCAGTGTGCAGTGTTTGAAGACGGGAACGGCAGGGATGGTGACTCAGAGCGAGAACGCAGAGGCATGGGCGAATAGCGGTACAGCGCAATGGGCGAATCATGATTCGCCCAAACAGGAAGTGCGTTTCACCCTATACCCCAACCCCACCAGCACGGGCCGCTTCATCCTAACCGCCAACCACACCTCCGACGAGGAAGTGAAAAGCATCAAGATGATGGACATCACGGGCAAGGTAGTTTTCCAAACCCAGGTTGTTATGAATGACAATTCAGTAGAAGTCGATTTCGGTAATTTGGCCAGTGGGGTGTATGTCGTGATGGTAGGAGAGGAGAGAATGAGGTTGGTTATTCAGTAGATCAGTAGATCAGTGGATCGGTATTGGGTTATGGGTATTTTGTAGAGTGAGATGGGTATCATTTCCCCACCTCCAAAATACCCACCTAGCCTTCATTCTCATCTTCTTTCTGTTTCTCACTCTGAAATAACCACCCCGTCCCGACAGCGCTGACGCTCGTCGGGACACCCCTCCTTTCTCTCGCAAGCTCGAGTAGTAGGGGAGATTTCTGATTCACTGATCTACCGATTCACTGATCTACTGATCCACCAATCCACTTTATCGCTTGATCGGCTGACCAAATGGGAAGCGGAGAACCTTTGAAGTCTTTTGTGTTTCGGGTGATGATGGCGTTGATTTTTGCATATCGCTGACTGGTTTGCATTTGAAGTGCATCTTCAAAATCTTTCGGATTGGATTGAAGGGCTTCATGCACATCGGATGCAGATGTGTCCAAAATGGTCATGAAGGTTTGAATCTTTTTTAAAATGCGCATCGCTTCATGGTGACTCTTCAACTTTTGCAAGATGTAATACAAATTGTGAACGGTGATAACCGACATGTACAATTTCACTTTGCCTTTGACTGCCAGGTCAAAAAGTAGGCTTGCGCTTTTCGAATGCGGTTTTCTATCCAACAGCAAGTCCAAAATAATGTTGGTATCGACGAAGCAATGTTTCATCTTATGTGCTTTTTGATGAGCATTGAACCCATTTCCTCTTTTTCGTTGAAGTCAGGGCCAACTTTCGCTATTCCCATCAGAGATTCGATTTTAGGAGAAAGCCGTTCAGAAGTTCCTTCCCTGGTCGTCATTGTTTTCAAATAGTTTTCGACCAATGCTGAAAGACTTTTGCCATTTTCTTTGGCATGTTTCTTTGCGGCATCAATGATTTTCTTGTCGATGGTTAAGGTGAGTTTGGTGATCATTTCACGTGTAAATTTTCTTGTAATAATACGTGTAAAATTTACTCGATGTTCGATTGCTTTCATGTTTTTTTTGAACGCAAAGTAGCCACTTGCAAGTCGCAAATGCAACCTATAAATCATGCACATGGTATGAAAATGATATGCGCAATTTTAGGAGATGGGAAGTGGGTGATGGGTTTTGAGTAATGGGTTTAATATCCCCACAAAAATACCCACCTAGCATTCATTCTCATTCTGTTTCTCGCTTTATTCCCTATCCGGTGGACTAAAGTCCACCTCCAACTGGTTACCGATCCACCAATCCACCGATCCATCGGGCGAATAATTCTTCGCCTCACCTCTGCGCCGGGCGAATAATTATTCGCCCTTCCCTTCATCTCCTCATCTCCTCATCCCCTCATCCCTTTTCCGCATAATTTATAGGTTGTCTATGCGTGAAATTCTTTTGAGATTTGATTTGATGAAAAAATAAAGTAAATAATTGTTTACTTTTGTAAAGCAAATCGAATGAAATGCAATGAATTATTGAGACTATTAATGAAGAACGGTTGGGTGATGGTTAGTCAAAGAGGATCACATGTCAAGTTGATTTTGCCCAACAGCCCTGAAAAAGGAGTAATCATTTTTCCCAATCATGGCAGCGCAGAGTTGGGTAAAGGATTGGAATTGAAAATTAGGAAACAAGCTGGTTTGAAATAAGATGAAGAAACTAAAATTGCCTAAGAAATTTTGTTGGCGTATAGAGCAAACCGAATCTGGTTTTTCTGCGTACGAATGCAAATTGCCATTGTATACTACAGCGGTTGAGATGGTAGATTTATTGAATCATTGCTATGAAGCCGAAGCGTTGTATTTTGAAAGAGAAGAAAGCGAGGTAGCGCTAATCGCGCATCAATTTATATGGGATTGGCGTTCTTTTTTTAACCATTACCGTATTCTTAATGCACGCTTGTTTGCCAAGCGAATTGGTATAAACCCAGCGTTACTCTCCCAATACATGAGCGGGAATAAAGTTCCATCCTGGCGACAACAACAAAAGCTGGTAGCTGGAGTAAAGAAAATCGGTGAGGAGTTGTCGCAGTTTGATTTTTTGTGATTCGGTAAGCGGTGATGGGTATTGGATGATAGGTTTGGTGTAATGGGTGATGGGTTTAGGGTAGTGGGTATACAGAAAACTCATAACCGTCAACTCAAAACCGATAACCCCAAACCGTCAACTCATAACCGTTAACTCCTCCTCCTTTCTCTCGCGAGCTCGAGAAGAAGGGGAGATTTCCGATTCACCGATCCACTTTCAACCTTCATCCCCTCATCCCCTCATCCCTTCATCCCTTCATCCCCTTAAATCGTCATGATATCCTTGTCCTTTGCGGCAAGTACTTCTTCTACTTTTTTGTTGTAGCGATCGGTCAATTCTTGGATTTTGGTTTCGCCGGTTTTGGCTTCGTCTTCGGGAAGGCCATCTTTTTGGGCTTGCTTGATGAAGTCGATGGCTTCTTTGCGGGCGTTGCGAATAGAAACTTTTGCGTTTTCTCCTTCGCTGTGCGCTCGCTTAGACAAATCTCTTCTGCGCTCTTCTGTGAGCATGGGAACGGCGATGATGATCAAGTCGCCATTGTTCTGTGGATTCAATCCCAAGTTGGCTTCCATGATGGCCTTGGCGATGGCTTCCAACATGTGCTTTTCCCATGCTTGCACTGTAATCGTGCGTGCATCTGGGGTGCTGACGTTGGCGACGTTCTTCAATGGCGTCATCGATCCGTAATAATCTACTTTCACACTATCCAACATGGCGGGGCTGGCTTTGCCCGCGCGAATTTTATTCAATTCAAATTCCAAATGATCAATGGCTTTGTTCATGCCACTGGTGGCTTCTTCTAAGGCCATTCCAATTTCTTCTGACATATTCCTTTGTATTAAAAATCTACCAATGTTCCTACATTTTCTCCTTTGACGAGACGCTTCAAATTGCCGCTTTTGTTCATGTCAAATACGATGATGGGCAATTTGTTTTCATTGCACAAGGTGAAGGCGGTCATGTCCATGACGTTCAATCCTTTTTCGTATACCTCATTGAAAGATACACGCTCATACTTGGTGGCATTTGGATCTTTCTCGGGATCGGCGGTGTAGATGCCATCCACACGGGTTCCTTTCAAGATCACGTCTGCTTCAATTTCAATGGCGCGCAACGATGCTGCGGTGTCGGTGGTGAAAAACGGATTTCCCGTTCCCGCTCCAAAGATGACCACACGTCCTACTTCCAGGTGCTTCACGGCTTTGCGTCGTATGAATGGCTCCGCGATTTGTTTCATCTCGATGGCAGATTGCAAACGGGTGGGAACCTCGATGCTTTCCAATGCGCTTTGCAAAGCCATGGAGTTGATCATCGTGGCCAACATCCCCATGTAATCCCCTTGGGTTCTCTCCATTCCGCCCTGCTGTGCTTGCACTCCGCGGAAGATGTTTCCTCCGCCAATCACGATGGCAACTTCAACGCCCGCATCAAAAATTTCTTTGATTTCTCGGGCATATTGCATCAATCTTTCGTTATCTATTCCAAATTGTTTGTCTCCCATGAGAGACTCACCGCTGAGCTTAAGGAGGATGCGAGAATACTTCATGTCACAAATATAAGAAATCACTGCCCTGCACCACGGCAGAATTGACAATACTGTGATTCCTCATTGTGCGCAAATTGGGGACGGTTGAGCATGCTCATGATCAATTGGCGAATGCCTTCCTCCCATTCCGCCATAAAATCCGGATGAAGCAGCTGATCGGCGTTTTTCAGCCAGTGGGGTTTGCCTCCCACTGTTCCCAATGGAAATAATCCTACTTGCAATTGATTCAACGGACTTAATCCATCTTTGTATGCCATCCAGGCGTACAATAATATTTGGGTGAGCTTGGCTTTTTTTCCGTTCAGAATATTTTCGATTTGAATGTCACTGACCGAGAGATCGCTGCTTTCTACTTTCCCCGTTTTGTAGTCCAAGATATGGCAGATGCCTCCTGATAGGTGAACCCGATCGAGTGTTCCTCTAATCTGTACTTCCGTTCCGTCATCCAAGGTCAACGGACGACTCATTTGTTTTTCCGTAAAAATGATGGTTGGGGGTGTGCCTGATTCAATGAGTTGTTGGTCATAATTCAAAACACGCTCGATCATTTTCTTGGCTGCTTCCATGGCCAACAAATTGTATCCTTCGACAACGGCATTGGGGTCATTGTATTGAAATTCTCTGGTCAATGCAAGGTCAATCTCGCTTCGCCATTGTTGGATGTGATCCATTGTCATGGCTTGGTTCAAAATGGGTGCATGCCATTTTTCTAATACGGCATGTACAATGGTTCCCATTCCTGCTGAATCCACTTGTTCTTCCAACTCATTGATTTCGCCGATGCCCAAAACGTACCGGTAATAATAGTCCATGGGACAGGAAAGGTATCGGTTGATGGCCGAGGGGCTCAATCCATTTTTGAATTGACCCAACAGTTGTTGGGTAGAAAAATCATCCGCGGTGATAATCTCTTCAAAGTCCAGGTCTTGAGAACCAGGCAGGGAGATGGTTTGGTTGATGATTTTCACTTTGTCGTGATACAGGGGCCACTCCCATTCCAATTGCTGAATGTATCGGCTTCGCTCTACCGATCGGAAGTCCGAGGTAGTGGAGGGATAGTAAAATTCTATTTCCTCGGCTCTTTGAATCAGTCGGTAGAAGTTGTAGGCATAGCTGGCTTCGCGATCACCGGGCATGGGCATCTCAAATGCTTTGCGCAGTTCAAAGGGAATCAGTGTTTGCATTTGGCTTTGACCGGGCATGGATTCTTCAGTGGCGTGGCTGAATATGACCCTTTTAAAATCCAATGCACGGGTTTCAATCATGCCCATAATTTGCAATCCCTCCAAGGGTTCTCCTTCCAAGGCTATGGACTCTTTGGAGATGACATGTTGTATGAGGATTTCCAATGATTCGATGGTTTGTAGAAACAAGAATTGATCATGTGCAGGTTCTAATTTCTCCCATTTCTCTTGCCATTGCAAAGCACATTCTCGTGTGATATCGTCGAGGTCATCGTCTTCCAAAATAATTTCGCACAGGGCATTCATTTTTTGGATGATGGTTTTGGATGCGTCATCGGCCACATCCAAGAATTTCCAGAAGCTGGCAAAGGCTGTGTCGCCCGTTTTTCCAATCATCCATGCTTGAACTTCTGCTGCGGTGAAGTAGGCGCGCTTTTTATCGATGAGTTGTTTCGCCAGCGCATTGCGCCAGGGCTCGGTTATTTTTCTGAGCACGGGTTGTTCAATCCATTGAATCAAATCTTTGTGGTAGATTCTTTTTTGCTTTTGTGTTTTGATGCAAAAGTGAATGAAGGACAGAAACAGCTGGTATACCCCTGAAAGTTTCAAAGGCCAACCGATGGCGACATTGATGGGCAATTCATTGTCCAAATGGGTGATAATGGGTAGCAAAGAGTTGTTGTCGGTAATGACAACAACAGTATCTTCTCTTTCTTCCAACGGAAGGTGAGACAGTTTCTTAGCCAAGATGGCGGCCGCACCGAGTGCGGTGTTGGATTTGAATATGGAAATTTTACGATCCGCTTGATTCATGCAGTTTTGCATGGCCAAGGCATCTCCGCGGCGCAGCTTTTGTTGAAAGTATTGGCCAGCTTCGTGGGAAGGATTATGAACATAATAGGGATCTGCATCCCAACGGATGTGTACCTCAGGATGTAACTTTTTAAAATGCTCGATCACTTTTTCTTCGGCAGGGGTGAGTCGAGATAGGCCGACAAAGTAGGTGTGAGACGCGTCAGAATGAAGGTCGCGTTTTTTTTCAGCCAGTAGTCGCGTGAATTGCGCATAATTCCATTGTTCATTCTCTTCTGCAGTCGCATCAAAAGCCCGATATAAATCCCCCAATTCATCCCAGAATTGCAAAAATTTCTGCTGCACTTCCGACAATGGATCTTGATGCAAACTCCAGGAATCAATGGCTTTGATGTCTTTGATATTTTGAAATAGCAAATCTGGGTTAACCAAATATTGATTGACATCATTGAAGTCGTTCATCGCGTGTCCCGCCCATTTCATGAAGGTTTGAAAGTCTTCTGGGTCACCAACGGTTTGAATGTAGCATTGGTACAAAAGCAAAGTGGATTCAAATCCTGTGATGTTTTTTTTCTGACCAATTTTTTGAAACCACTCGGGCAAGGTCATGATACTGGGCGACAAAACAGGGCCTTGTTGAATATCAAAAAGATGCTTTTTTAAAAATAACGCGGCTCTTTTTCCGGGGACTATGATGTCCACCTTGGACAACAAGGAACCGTGGGTTTGAATAAGATCAGCAGCAAATTGTTTTAAAAAAGGAGTCATCATTTGCACAAGATATGGTTTCTATTTCATCTTTGTCAAATGGTTGAAAAATTTCCTCGGTTCTTCAAAACTCTTGCTGGCACGAATTATTATCAAGTTTTATCAGCGCTCTCTGTCGTGGAGTATCAGCGTATTGGTTCACAGTGGTTGCGTCAAGAATGGTCTGCAGGCACTTTGCCTGAAAGATGGTATTTGCATGATTTGATGGAAAATACAAACGGAAATATTGTGGAGATTTCAGTTGATGAATTTTTGGCGGAGGTTTCTGTGGCGAATAAAAATTAATCGAGATTAGGGGAATGAAAAATTGGACGCAAAATGCAGACCTTAAACCCTACAACACGTTTGGGGTTTCGGTTCGCGCTTCATGGATGGTGGAGTGTGAGACAGTGGAGGAGATCGCGGAGGTGATTCAAGATGAGCGCTGGTTGACCATGCCCCGTTTGGTTTTGGGTGGCGGGAGCAATGTATTGTTTACCCGTGATTTTGAGGGGGTGGTTTTATTGAACCGCATCCAAGGAATTGAAAAAGTGAAGGAGGACAATGACCATGTTTGGGTTCGATCCAGTGCGGGTGTGGTTTGGCATTCTTTTGTTTTGCATTGTATTCAAAACCAATGGGCAGGTGTAGAGAATTTAAGCTTGATTCCGGGCTCGGTGGGCGCATGTCCCATTCAAAATATCGGGGCCTATGGGGTGGAGATCAAAGATGTATTTGATTCATTGCAAGCCATGCATATTGAAACCGGTGAGATCCGTTCTTTTGACCATGCAGCCTGTGCATTTGGATATCGCGATAGCATATTCAAGAATGCAGAAAAGGGAAAATGGATCATCTTATCGGTCACTTTTCAATTGAGAAAACATCCGGTTTGGAATACCCAATACGGCGACATTCAAAAAGAAATGGAAAGATTGGGATACCAAGCACCCTCATTGGTAGCGATCAGTCAGTCGGTCATGAATATCCGCCAGTCCAAATTGCCTGATCCCAAAGTGTTGGGCAATGCGGGAAGTTTTTTTAAGAATCCGGTCATAGAGGCGTCCTTGTACAAGGAGTTGCAAGGTTCATTCCCTCAGATGCCCGCATATCCCGCGGGCGAGGGCAAGGTTAAAGTGCCGGCTGGATGGTTGATTGAACAAGCGGGTTGGAAAGGACACAAGGAAGCCACTTGTGGGGTGAATGAAAAGCAAGCCTTGGTGTTGGTCAACTATGGAGCAGCCACAGGAAACGAAGTGTATCAACTATCCACCCTGATCGTCAACGACATTGCGGCGCGATTCAAAATCACACTCGAGCGTGAGGTGAATATCCTTTAGAAAGTAAAAAAGTTGTTGTTTTAAAAGGCCGCGCAAGGAACAATCTTGCGTTTGGTTTTTACCTTCACTGCAAGGTTGTAGGACAACGTCAACTCATGCGCTCCAGCAGTGTTTCCAGCACCCAAAGAAGACAAGGTTACATCGTAGCTATATCCAATATTGATGGGTCCTGTTTGGATACCCACCAATAGGGCCATGGCATCCCGATTGGGTAGGTTATAGCCATTGGATTTGACTGGAAGACCACGGTACCACAAACCGATAAACAGGGGTTTAAATTCATAAGAAAAGCCCAAATCCAATTGATCAAATTTCCCTTGCGACATGTAATTGGCGGCAATCAAAACATGGTGGTCCAATCGACCCAAGGAATGTCCTTTGATGCGGAATCGTTTTCCGCCATGAAACGCATAGCGAATGGGAATAAGAGACGCATTGGTTTCAAATAAACTTTCGTCAGGGGCATTTAAATGCATCGCAGAAGCACCAAACCAAAGGTCAGGACCGTAGACCAAAATTCCAGCTCCTGTATCAAAGAATTGTTTGGACAGGCCCGGATAAGTTTCCAAAGTGGTAGAGGCATTGTCGCGTATCAATTGATCGTAAAAAGTAAGATCATTGAAGTTTACACTTCGTGAACCCAAGCCCAATTGAATGGCGGGACGGATATACCAATTTTTTTTGATTCGGGTTTCATAGGCGTATTGCAATGAAACAGAGCTGCGTGAAAGATTGCCAATACCGGCGGCATCTTTTTGAATCACCACACCAATTCCACTTTTCATGGAGTTGATATAAGAATCAAACGAGGCCACGTAGCTGCGGTATCCTTTGGGAATACCCAACCATTGATTGCGGTATTGCATGGCAAATCGAGATTGCAAACTCGCGCCGGCAAAAGCAGGATTCATGACCGTAGGTACTGCATAGAATTGCGTAAACTGTTGATCTTGCGACCAAAGGTTGAGTCCGCAGCTCATGGCAATCATGAGTATGAGTAGATGTTTTTTCATTTGCATCAATTTCTTATCAATGTGACTTGTCCCACCATGCTGTAAGATTGTCCATTTTGGAAAATACCATCGGCTTTCCAAATATACACGTCTTGTTGGCATATTCGCTCTCTATAATAACCATCCCAACCTTTCAGTATGTCTTGGGATTGAAAAATCAATTCACCCCATTTGTCATACACCCGGAGGGTATAGGTTTCGATCCCTTCAAATTTGGGGAAGAAGAGGTCATTGTCGTAACTGGTGACATCGACATTTCCGTCATAGGGTCCGCGCAAGGAGGGTGTAAAGGCATCAGGGAATTCAAGAAGTCCTCCACCGATGGCTTTCACCGCAGCAAATTGTGTCAAGGTATCTGGACAATTGAATTCGTTATTGGCGATCAGGGTGATGTCATACAATCCCGCTTCTGTGTATTTGTGGCTGGGTGATAAAGTCGTATCCACATTTCCATCTCCCCACTGCCATTGAAATTGATTGGCCTCTTGGCTGATATTGACTGTAAAGACGGGCTGTTGTGGTATAACCACTTGATTGGGCGTAACAGTAAAGGCGGCTTCTGCACGGGGATGAACCGTTACGGCCATGTAGTGGGTAGCGGTGTCCATTTGTCCATTGTACCCGATAACAACCAAACGGATGTCATACGTTCCGGGAATGTCGAAAACATGCACAGGACTGCTGTTGATGGAGGCGCCACCGTCACCAAAATCCCACAACCATCCTTGGGCAAAAAGGGAAGTGTCTTGGAAGCTAACCACCAAGGGTGCACAGCCGATGCTATCACCGATGAAACCTGCCACTGGATCAGGTGCAATGATTTGGACCGTGGTGTAAGCGGTATCGCTGCAATGCCCATTATTGGCCAAAAGAAGAACGTTGTAGTTGTCCCAAGTGGCATAATTGTGCTCTCCAGGATTTTCTGCGTTGACCAAAGTTCCATCGCCCAAGTCCCAAATGTAGTTGGTGGGAAGTGCGCTGTTGGAGTTGTTGGTAAAGACAACAGGCAACGGCCAAGTTTGTGGATTGGGTGTGGCAGATATGGCGGCTTGTGGAACAGGATACACATGCACCGTTTGGCTCAGTGTATTGGAACAACCAAAGGTGTTGAAGGCAGTCAAGGTAACGGTATAAAAGGTATCCACCGCGCCGGTTACAAAAGTGTGGTTGGGATTGATGGCACTGCTGGTATTGCCATCGCCAAATGTCCATTGATAGGTGTTTGCGCCACTGCTTTGATTCAAAAATTGACTATTGAATGGCGAACACCCTTCGGGATTGTATGTGAAGTTGGCTTCGATTCCCGCCGGTATGGTGATGGGCAATGTGTAATGGTCATAACAGCCAGCGGTGGTCATGGCAGTTAATGTGATGTTGTTGACTACAGGATTTTGCGTCAAATTGAAGTAGTTGTGCGTATGTACATCTTCTTGGTTGATGCTGGTTTCACCTGTGCCATAATTCCAAGAATAACTATCGGCACCAACACTTCCATTGTCCAAGGTAACCGCAACAGGATAGCATCCAGTGGTATCGGTGATGGCAAAAAAGGCCACCGGTGTACGTGAGACATCGATGAATTGATACAGGGTGTCTTTACATCCTTCATTGGATAATGCTACCAACATCACTTGGTAGGTGGTATCTTGGTAGATGGGGTTGGCATAGGTGTGTGTCGGGCTATTGAGATTGGAACCGGTTCCATCTCCAAAAGTCCACACATATTGATCCGCAGCAATGGAATTGTTTTGAAATGCAGCGTTGAAAGGAGCGCAATTCTCACCTGAATTGATGATCGAAAAATCAGCGGTCACTTCTGGAAATAAGGTAAAGTTTTGGGTAACGGCACTGGAACATCCTCCAGTTGTGGCTACCGTCAATGTTACGTTGTAAACATGGGTTAAATTGTCGGGGTTGGAATACATGTGTGTCAATGTATCCTCATCGGATTGAACACTGGTATTGTCTCCCCAATTCCAAGTGGACGTAACATCACCGGTACTTTGATTGTAAACAGTCATTGTTGCTGGTTCACAACCTTCACCTGTGGGCAGTGTGAAAACAGCCGCCGGAGTAAAGTCTACGTCGATATCGAATTCCATCGTATCGCTACAACCAAAGTTGGATGAGGCAATCAACTGGGTTGTATAGGTTGTGTCACTGTACAATCCCGAAAGAAAAATGTGGTTGGGTTGGGCCTCAGAAGTGGCCGAACCATCTCCAAAATTCCATTGGTAGTTTTGGGCAGCGGTGGAGTTGTTTTGAAAAGCAGCGGAATACGGCGAGCAATTCTGAGTAGGATTCATCACGGTGAATGCTGCGTTTACTTCTGGATACAAGGTGAAGTTTTCGACTGCCGTGCTGGAACATCCATTGACCGAAGAAGTGCTCAAAGTGATATTGTAATAATGAACAAAATCATCGGGATGCGTAAATAAATGGGTCAGGGTATCCTCATCCGAGATTTCTGTGTTGCCATCTCCCCAATTCCAAGTAAAGGTGGTCCCATTGTTACTCAGGTTGTATACCTCGATTACAGCGGGTTCGCAGGCTTGATTGAGGTTAATATCAAAGTTGGCTGTTGGGGCACCGGCTACATCGATGGTGGATTGCAAAGTATCATAACAACCAAATGGAGATCGGGCGATCAATTGTATGGTGTACGTAACAGGCAATCCATCGGTGCTCACAAAAGTATGCTGGGGTTGTGGCAAAGTGGAGGTTCCACCATCTCCAAAATTCCATTGGAATTGGGTCGCGCCCAAGATGAATGGCATGGTGACATTCAGCGGACTGCATCCCGAAAGATTTTGAGTAGACATGGTGAAATCTGGGGCTGGGAATATGGCTACAGAAACGGTCGTTGTGTCATGACAAGCTCCATTGGAGAATGCAATCAATTGCACGTCATAAAAAACAACATTAACCCCAGTTGCGTTGAAAACGTGATCGGGATTGGTTTCGGTGCTGGTCTGGTTATCGTCAAAATTCCAGCTGTAGCCCACGGCATTTTGTGAGTCATTTACAAACGATACCGCTTGGGGACTGCAGGTGGGCGTTGGGTTTTCCAAATGGAAGTCGGCCAATGCCCCGGCGATTACTGTGATGGGGTGACTAACGGTGTGGGTACATCCGTGTTCAGAAGTTGCAGTCAATTGTACATTGTAGGTGGGATTGGTGCTGCCCAGGGCGTAGAAAGTATGCGAACTATTTTCCAATGTGTCGCTTTCAGAGTCGCCAAAATTCCACAGGTATTCCACCGCGCCTGCAGAGGCGTTGGTAAAGTCCACCACCAAAGGACTACAACCCGTGGTTTCAGAAGAAGTAAACTGTGCTGTTGGCAATCCAAATACGGTGATGGTTTGGTACAACGTGTCACGGCAAGTTCCCCTGCGGGCGATTAATCTTACATTGTAATCACCCGCTGCATTGTAGGTGGTGGTGGGTGAAGATTGTGTAGAGGTAAGGCTATTGCCAAAATTCCAGTTGTAGTTGGAGGGATTCCCTGTGCTCTCTTGGTTAAAGGTGACCGTCTGCCCAACACAAGGATTGCTCACGCTGAAATCGGCTGTTGGTGTGTTGTTGATGGTGATAGTCTTGGTGGCAGTCCCCACGCAACCATTATTGGCAGCGACATTTAATACAACATCATATTGTCCTCCACCCACAAACCATTGTGCGGGAGGATTGGCTCCAGTGTATGTTTGACCATTGTCAAAGTCCCATTGAAAGGTGGTGGGACTACCCACCGAGGTTAAGCCAAAAGTGACTTGCAAGGAATCGCAGCCGACATCACCGGAATAGGTGATGGTTGCGCTGGGTGCGGGAAGTACAACCACGGTGTGGGTGGCTATGTCTACGCAAGACGTAGGCGAAGCGGAGTTGGTGATTCTGAAAGAAACGGTATAGGTTCCTGCTGCGGTAAAGGCGTAGTTCACTGTTCCTGAAGGCAAGGTTGTCCATGTACCATTAAAATTCCAAGCGTAGGTATTTCCTCCGATATTCAAAGGAGTGAATGATACGTTCTGTCCAACACATACGGTGTCTTGTGAGATACTGAATTCCGCTATGGGAGGTTCGATGATGTGCACCATTTGCGTGTCAGAAGCGATGCCGCAGTAGCTACTGTCCAATAGGATGATCGTGTAATCGCCCACCCCAGGAAATGCCGCCACTCGCGGAGTGTTGGGCGGGTAGGGATACCATGGCGTGGTGGTATTGGCGCCCACTTCAGATGGGGTGCCAAATGTCCATTGCACCAAACGCGGATAGATATTTCCTTGGTTGTAACAGTTTCGGGTACCGGTGTTGGTAAATGAAAAGGTGGTGTCTGGATAACAACGGGTGATTGTGGTGGTACCGATGTTGGGTTGGTCCTTGTCCCACAAGTGTATGGGGTTAAATGTAGCGATTGAGGCATTTCCCTGTAGGGTATTGCAATAGTTCTCTGCAGTCAGCGTCACTTCGGTTTCACAATTGACGGTGCCTGGCTCATAAAAATGCTCGATGGTTTGCCCCAGATTGGAGGCGTCATAAGTAGCGGTGGTACCGTCACCAAAATCCCATTCGAAAACGGTGGTTTGTGAAACATTGGTACTGCTATTTGTAAAAAATAGACTGGCAGGAACACAGGCTTGGGTATCAAAACCAAAAGGGATTTGGATGGAGGCGGCAGTGGGCTGCTCCATCACGACAACACCTGTCACCAGACAAGTTGAGCTCAATTGATCGATGGTGACGATGAAAGTATCTACCGCAGCCGCATATACGTGGGGGATGATGCTCCCTGAGTTAAAGGCAGTGACATTTTGAACCGCAGATCCATCGCCCCAGTTGATGACGACATCTCCCCAGTTACTCAACGTCTGCAAATTAAAAGTGAAATCCCCTCCAGCACAGCTGTACCAATATGGATTAGACGAAGGATCTCCTTCATTGTCTAAAACCTTGGGGCAAGGTTGAGCGTAGCTTTTGATAGCCACCAACCCCAATATCAATAACAATAGAACTCTCATATATAGTATACGAAGTTCCTATAAAAAGGTTGGGCTTTTTTCTAAAAATTTGAAGGTTTTTAGCCTTGGCCTGTTAAGATTGAATCTTGATGTTTTCTACAATCTTGGCAACAACAGGACAAACCAAGGTATTGCGGTAGGTGAGCTCCAAAATTTGTGACATGTTTTTTCGGTCCGTGTGTGGGTACTCCCGACAGGCTTTGGGTCGCACCTCATAGATACTGCATTTGTTGTCTTCACCTAAAAATGTGCAGGGAGATTGATTCAAAACCCAATCCCCATCTTCGTCAATGTGTAGGTGTTTTTGGGTGAGTTCAGCAGGTCTGATTTTTAGATGCTGCGCGATTCGCTCAATGTCAATGTTTCTGAAAATGGGACTGGTGGTTTTGCAACAGTTGGCGCAATCCAAGCAATCTACTTTTTCAAACATTTGCTCATGCTGGGTATGAAATTGATCGTCTAATTTTTTGTTTGACTTTTGATTCAACAACCACTTCTTATTCAATTTGCGGTCAGCTTTTCCTTTGTCTAACCATTTTTTGTATTCATCATTCATGGGGATCTCGGAAAGCAGGGTTATTCAAATATGCGGTATCAGTCAAACAATTTAAAAAGGCAATCAAATCACTTTTGGCAGTGGCGGAAAGTTGCAATCCACCGGAGGTAAATTTCATGAAGGAGTCAATGGTGGTGGATGGATGGCCTCCAGAGTTGTAATGTTCAATTACTTCGGCCAAAGTTGTGAATCTCCCATCATGCATGTAGGGCGCGGAGTATGCGATGTTGCGCAAAGTAGGTGTTTTAAACTTTCCACTGTCCAAGGGATTGAGGGTGGTCATGTAGCGACCCGGATCGGCTTGAAAATGAAAATCCAATCCATTGTTGTGGAACAGGCCATCGGTCATTTGCATATCCCCAAATCCATGGCAATGGAAGCAATCTGCTCCAAATGATCCTCCTGGAACTTGATCCGGACTTCCTCCTTCGGTGGTATACAATACAAAACCGCGGTATTCTTCATCCGTGAAATTGTATTGCCCGATGCGTTGTTTATCAAATTTAGATCCTGCGCTAATCATGGTTCGTATAAAACTAGCAATGGCCTTGGCTGCTCGTTTTTTGGTGATGGTGGTTGATCCAAATGCGGCTTTAAAAAGAGGTGGATACAAAGTGTCTTGGGCCAATTTTTCTACGACGTTGTCCCAGTCTTCATGCATCTCTATGGGATTTTCTACGGGGTCCAATATCTGTTCCTCCAGCGTCGCCCGGCGGCCATCCCAAAAGAAATATTTTGCCCATCCCAAGTTGATGAGTGGCATGGACTGACGATTGCCCAATGTACCGCCCACACCCGCTGAGAAGCGATTGCTGTCTGAAAAATTGTGTTCAGGAGCATGGCAGCTTCCACAAGAGATGCTGTTGTCTAAACTCAATTTTTTCTCCCAAAATAAATACCTCCCCAAGGTTACTCCCTCAACGGTTAATGGGTTGCCATTGGGAATATCCATGGGCGGAAAGAAAGGGGGGATCTGAAGATTGTATGCGGTGGTGTTTGAAAAATCATCGCGCTCCACTGTCTTCTCGTCTTCTTCCATGATGTCATACTTGCAACCCACAGCGGTCGCCAATAAAGCGATGCAAAGTCCAATGTATGTTGAGCGAAGTTTCATGTCTTACAAAGGTAACCACCTTTTATTTTGAACAGCATTCCAATCCGTTAAGCTTTGAAGAAATGCCAGGAGATCTTTTTTGTCTTGTTCTGTCCAATGCTGGGGTTGAATTCGGTTGTCTTTCTGGGGTCGATGCACTTCCCCGCCTTGGTTGTAAAATTCTATGACCGCCTCCAAGTGATCCACTTGTCCATGGTGGAAGTAAGGTGGGGTCAATTCGATGTTTCGCAAGGTGGGGGTTTTGAATTTGTATCGGTCACGCAGGTGGTAGCTTTCTCTTTCTTTCCCTTGGTCCAGGGTGTCAGAAATTCCAATATCGTAAAATCCATAGTCGGTAAACAAGGGAGGGGTGTGGCATTGGGTGCATTGGGCTTTTGCGGATTTGAAAATTTGCCATCCCCTTTCTTCAGATTCGGTAAAAGTTTCTGTTTGATGATAAACCACCCGATCAAAGTGACTATCCAGGCTGATGAGACTTCGTTGAAAATTGGCCAAAGCCCTCACCACTACAAAGTAATCCAGTGGCCGGTGATAGGCTTTTCTCGACCACTGCTGATAGGTGCTGTCCTGCGTGAGGGCGGCGGGCAATTCCAAGGCGCTGCCCATCATTTCATGTTGGGCCAACAAGGGAGCCAATCCCTGGAGCTCCAGGGTTTTTACGCCGCCTTCCATCATCAAATGCGGCGACCAAGCCAGATTAAAAAGGGTGGGTGAATTTCGATTCCCCAGCTCGCCATGTGCACCCTTTGCAGTGGATTGCCCATCGGTAAAGGCCATCACCAAGGCATGGCAACTGGCACACGAGGTTTTTCCGTCACCGGAGAGTCGGGTGTCGTAAAATAGTTTTCGCCCCAATTCGATGCTGCAAAAGGTAAATGGATTGTCAGCAGGCAATTGGGGTTGTTTTAAAATACCAAAGGTTCTAAATTTCGCTGGGCTCAAATCACAATCACACGGGATGGAGGATTGGCAGGAAACCAAAAGCAGAATGATTGAGGCCAATACCAACCCCTTCATCATGGAATGGAAAAAGCACTCTGATACAAATCCATGGCCCGCAATGCCAAAGGCAAATTGCCTGAGGTATGGGTTAGATAGTCCACATCCAAATCCATGGTGTCTTGGTCGTTCCAAAAACATTTTTGCGCATCAAAGAGAATATTGAATTGATAGGCATCACCGGCTTTTACGGTGACATCTGCAATGTCAAGGGTTATCGTTCTAAATAATGTGTCGTCTCCACAATGATAAGCGATGGGGTCTATGAGTGGCTGGTTTTCTGATCCACTGAGATCACACTTGCCGTTCAATTGGTAAAAAATATACCCGGTATTCCATGTCCAAAACATGCCTGCAGCCCCAGCGACAGAGAGGGGATGCGCATTGGGATAGGTGGTTGGATCTACGCTGGTATTATATACAGCGGGAATGCCCAAGGAGAAACGCAAGGCTTTGATTTTTGCGGGTTGGGCCGCAGTACTGATGGTGGGGTCTGCAAACCAATTCATCAATGCAAAATCTTTGAGTACAATGCTGCTGTCGTTTTCGTCGATGAGTGCTACTTGACTTATATAACCACGGAGATCTTCCAGAAGAAGTCTGCGATTGAATGCGTCGCGGTAAGTTTGACCTTGGATTAAATCATCGTTTCCATATTTTGTAATCCAATGCACAATGTACGTAGCATCCGTGTTTCCTTCCGGTTCCTGGGGTTCCTTGCACGCACTGCATTGGGTGAGTACAAGCATCATCGCGCAAGCGCCCATGAAAAGACGAAAATTATTCATAGTTCTAAAATATATCAACATTGAATAACTATCTGTTAAACACGTCACAAAGTCATTTATTTTCGTCGGAATGAGAGTTCAATCGCCGCAATTTTGGGTATGTAGAAGTTCCGCAGGTAGCGGAAAGACGTACAATTTGGTAAAACAATATTTGCGATTGTGCCTTCGAGAAGATCATCCAGACCGCTACGCGCGCATTCTTGCAATTACATTCACCAACAATGCGGCAGCCGAGATGAAAAAACGTATTCTCGATCGCCTGCACGATTTCTCACATGGAACGCAGATGAAGTCCACCGATGGGGCTTATGGTTTGTTCCACGATATAGCCGCGGAATTGCAAATAGATCCGTATGCATTGGAGGAACGTGCGCAAAAAACGTTGACCCACATCTTACATCATTACCACCGTTTTTCTGTATCTACGATCGATGCCTTCATTCACCGCATCGTACGTTCTTTTGCCCGAGATCTTTGGATGCATCCCGATTTTGAAATTGAGATGGACGTGGATCGTGTTTTGGAAGAGGTGGTGGATCGATGCTTGGATCAAACAGGAAAGGTGGCTTCCATCACGGGTTATTTGAAAAAGTTGGTTCAATTTCAAATGGAGGAAGGCAAGTCTTGGAATCCCAAAACAGTCATGCTGGAATTTGCCAAAACCATGTACACGGAAAATGGCATGGAAGCTTTGGAGCGTCAAGCAGGATTGACCCTGGATGATTTTACCCAGGTTTTCCAAAGTTTGATTCAATGGCGAGCAGAGTTGGCCAAGAAGCCTTTGCAGCTCGCCAAGGATGCCGCTGCTCTTTTGGAATCTTGCTCCCCCGATATCAAAGAGCATCACTACTTCAGTGGTCAGCCCTACAACAAATTGAAATCTCTTTCAGAGCAAGTATTGATTGATGAAAAGAACAATCCTTTTATGGCCAAAGAACTTTCTTCTCGCTGGACGGGTGCAATGGAAGCCGCTTGGACCAAGATCAAAGGCAAGTCGTCCATCAAGGATGCATTTGAGCAAAATGCGGACGCCGTCAATCAATGTGTGTTGGGTCTCTGGGAATGGTACCAAAGTGATGAGATCAAGTCCTATTACTTGGTGGATAAATGGATTGCCAATTTTTACGCTTTGGGTCTTGTGCACTACCTGCACGATGTGGCTGAGGAATTGAAATCAGAAAGAAATTTTTTGATGATACAAGATTTTCATCAGGTGATTTCTAAAGTAATCATCGACAATCCCACACCTTTCATTTATGAAAAAGTAGGCGAAAGATTTGACGATTTGTTGTTTGACGAGTTTCAAGATACCTCGCAATTGCAATGGAAAAATTTCCTCCCTTTGGTTCATCAAAGTTTGTCCAAGGGTGGAGAGGTATTTGTTGTTGGCGATGGAAAACAAAGTATTTATCGTTGGAGGAATGGGGATGTCAAGCAATTTGTACAATTGCCGGTTGTTCCTATGAATGCAGGATTGCTGGGTTTGGAATCGTTGGTTCAGTCGAGCTATCAGCCTTTGCATTTGGATTCCAATTTTAGAAGTTTCAAAAATGTGGTTTTATTTAACAACGCCGTTTTTGAGCGATTGGGTGGCGAGATGTCCCCGATGATGAAGGCCGTGTACCAAGGCCAAGAGCAAAAAGACAAGCACAGTCACGTGGGTTCGGCCCATTATCATGTCTTTCAGCAAGAAGAAAAAACCCGGGAGTTGATGATTGAAGATTTGGTCGCTGTGGTAAAAGATTGCCAAGCCAAAGGATTCTCATTGTCTGATATCGCAATATTAACCCGCAAGGGAAAATCGGATGCTAGTCCGATTGCACAAGCTTTGAAGGCGGCTCAGATTCCAATCAATACCCAAGACAGTTTTTTATTGGCACAATCTCCCAAGGTTAGATTGCTCATGGCTTATTTGACCTACTTGGCACAACCCAAGGAATTGTATTATCGCTTTGATTTGATTCGCTCAATATCCGAAGTTTTCCCACAGGAATTTTCACGACATGAGGCATTGTTGTCCAGCATGCAAGAAAGGGTGAGAAAGGATGGGACCAAGCGCATGGAGCTTTCTGAGATTTCAGCGGTTGTAGAACAATGGCGACCTGCTTTGCCGATGCGCTGGCTATCGGGTTCTTCTGCTTATGATATTGCCAGAACAGCCATTACCATCATGGGCATAGCGGTGGATGAATATGTCGAGTATCTTTTGGATCAGTTGTCTCAAAAGTCTCAATTTTGGGGATACTATCCCTCAGAGTTGGTTCGCTGGTGGGACAAAGCCAAGGGCAAACTTTGTATCAATAGCCAGGTAAGTGCAGAGGCGGTTCAGATTATGACGGTGCATCGTTCCAAAGGTTTGGAATTTCCGGTTGTGATCTATCCGCGATTTATGACCAAAAAACCGCACCAACAGATATGGGTTCCTGTTCAAGATAGCCGCGTTCCGCTTCAAGATGCCATGCTGCGCTTCAGCGGCGGAGCGCCCAAATATTACCATCCAGATGCTTTTGTGGAGGAATATGAAGAGTCGATTTTGGATGATTTAAATCTGATGTATGTCGCGCAAACCAGGGCAGTTCAACGACTGTATATATTACAAGAAGACAAAGGAGGGGCCAGTACAGCTCCACCATCTGAATTGAGCTGGGAAACGCTAATTACCCATCACTTGATTGAATTGATGAAAGAGAAGGGCAAGGAAAAAGAGGAGAACAAATGGATTTTTGGCGATGATATTCCATCCATTTCGGAAGCCAAAAAGGCGGTGGAAGTTCAAATAGAAAATTTGGATCATTCGGACCAGTCCCGTTCCATTCGAATTCGCTACTCAGCGACCAAGCGGCAACTGGGAGAGAAATTTTCAGCGTCAAGGAAGAAGGGCGAGTTGTACCATGCTTATTTGCAAGGTTTGATTTTGGGACATACGGAAACGGCATTGTCGCTTTATTTACAACAAAGAGGGTTTCAAACCACGACAGAGGAATGGCATTCCTTAGAAGAATTGAAAAATAAAATGGAATCCCAAGGGGTTTTAAATCAATGGAAATCGCTTCAAGGGGATTGGTACATTGAACAACCTTTGCTGTTGGAACGTTCCAATGAATTGCGGCCAGATGCATTCTGTGTGGCCGATGATTCCATTGTTTTGATCGATTTTAAGACTGGAAGGAAGAAGCAAGAACACCAAATGCAAGTCAATCAATATTTACGTGTTTTAACCGATATTTGGAAGCGACCCGTTACCGGATATTTGTACTACACAGAAGATTTGACATGCATAGAGTTGTAATTTATATCATCGCCGTAATGTTTGCCCATCATGCATGGGCGCAAGGTCATCCAGATTTGGTCACCTACGGAAAAGTCCTTCCCCGCAAGTTAGGTGAGGGCGTTGTCTCAGAATTCAAGGCCGCGGCTTGTGTCCCAGCGACGGGTTTGAGAGACTTGGAGTGGAATAACGTCAGTGCGCTGATTGAAACCGGAGGTTCGCTCTGGCAGGATCGAGCTACTGGTAGAGCGCATTATATCGTGCCCAAAGAAGGGAACGCATCTGTTCTTTACGCAGGCGCTTTGTGGATGGGTGGAATATCACCCGATCAACAATTGAAGATGGCGGCCGTTCTTTATCGATACAATGGAAATGATTACTGGCCAGGTCCGCTAACCAATGACGGCACTGCCTCTACCTCGGAATCCAATTGTGAGCAGTGGGATCGTTTTTACGTTTCCTACCGACAAGATGCCCAACGACATCGTCAATTTTTTGAATGTGGAAATACGCCAGGTTGTAATGCTGAAGAAACGATGGGTGGTCCATACAGCATTCCCAGTTATTTCTACAACTATCCTGCTATGGGAAATACCGCAGCAGGGCAAGACATGTACATTGCGCCTTTCTATGATTTTGACCAAGATGGTGTCTATAATCCGCAGAATGGGGATTATCCTTGGTTTGACTTTACAAGGGAAATAAACTGCTCTGATCGTAAACGAGAAGACATTGTTCCACTATATGGTGATGTCAATTATTATTGGGTGTTTAATGACAAGGGCAATGCCCATACCGAATCCCAAGGACAGCCCATTGGTATGGAAATTCGCGCACAGGCGTTTGCATTTAATACCAATGATGAAATCAACAACATGACGTTTTACAACTACGTCTTGATCAACCAAGGGACGCAGACTTTAACGGAGACTTATTTTGGAACTTGGATCGACTGTGATGTCGGTGGACACACGGACGATTACGTGGGATGTGATGTTCAGCGTGGATTGGGATATGGATACAACGGCCCTGCAGTGGATAATCCAACGGGACTTTCCAATGGCTATGGGGCCAATCCCCCTGCTGTCGGAGTCGATTTTTTTGAAGGTCCGTACCAAGACGAGGACAATATCGATAATCCTTTGACTACCGATCTTGTCGAAGCCATCAATCAAAAGGGTATTCCATACAAAGGCATCGGCATTGGTTATGGGGATGGTGTGGTGGACAATGAGCGATTTGGGATGCGCCGATTCTTGTACCACGGTCCGGGAACTGGTCCTTCAGGCTATCCAACAGTTGCCATACATTACTACAACTACTTGCGTGGTTTTTGGAAAAATGGACAACGGATGTCTTATGGTGGTAATGCATTGTCAGCAGCCAGTGGTGCCGATTTGTCCATAGGTGCGGACTACATGTTTCCGGGTGATACTGACCCCTTGAATTTTGGTACCTTGGGAACGCCCACTCAACCATGGACAGAAGTAAGCAGTGGCAATCCTGCGGGAGATAGACGTTTCATGCAGTCCGCCGGTCCTTTTACCTTGGAGCCTGGTGATTACAACAACATCACAGTGGGTGTTGTTTATGCAAGAAGCCAAAGCGGCACGCCTTTCGAATCTGTGAATTTGGTGCGCGTTGCCGATGACAAAGCCCAAGCCTTATTTGATAATTGTTTTGAGTTGATTTCCGGACCCGATGCGCCAGATGTATCTGTTCGCGAATTGGATCGTGAGATTATTTTGATGCTGAGCAATAACAATCCGATGAGCTCCAATTACAACGAAGAATACCGTTTGTTGGATCCTACTATTCCGGAATTTGATTCACAGCTGAATCCCTTATCCGTGGAAGATCGTCAGTATAAGTTTGAAGGTTATATGGTGTATCAATTGGTTGATGCCGGCGTGACCAGTGCAGATTTGTACGACATTTCCAAAGCCCGATTGATTGGTCAATGTGATATTCAAAATGGAGTAGCCAATATCGTCAACTTTGGGCGTGACGTTGAAACTTCTTCCATCATGCCTGTGCTGCAAGTACAAGGGGCTGATCAAGGTATTCGTCACTCATTTCAAGTCAAGTCGGATGCCTTTGCACAAGGGGACAGCCGTTTGATTAATCACAAGACCTACTACTTCATGGCTGTTGCTTATGGATACAACAATTATGAAGCATACAACATCGCTTTGGGATCGGGTCAGGATCAACCGTTTTTGGCTTCGCGAAAATCAGCATTTGGAGAGATTCCTGTCATCGCAGCGATTCCCCACAACAACCAACCTGCTTTTGGTGGTGCTATTTTGAACGCCCAAT
>CALJKR010000024.1 GCA_937974555.1 uncultured Flavobacteriales bacterium
ATTGGGCGTTCAAAATAGCACCACCAAAAGCAGGTTGGTTGTTGTGGGGAATCGCAGCGATTACAGGAATCTCACCAATGGCTCCTTTACGAGAAGACAAGAACGCTTCGTCCTGTCCACTTTCTGCACCCAAGTCATAAGGCAAGTAGTTGTTGTAACCATAAGCCAATACCATGAAGTAGTAGGTCTTGTGGTTGATCAAACGGCTATCGCCTTGCGCAAAGGCATCTGATTTCACTTGGAAAGAACGACGAATACCTTCGTTTCCTCCTTGAACTTTCAACTCAGGAACAATGTATCCAGATACTGGATCACGTGTGAAGTTGACGATGTTTGTTACTTCATTTTCAATATCACACTGTGCAATCAAACGCGCTTTGGTAATATCACCCAAGTCATTGGCCTTGATGTCTGCGTTAGCAAGCTGGTAAACCATATAACCTTCGAACTTGTAAGAACGAGCAACAGTATCCAATTGTGTACCGTCAGCCAATTCTTCTGGAATGCTTGGATCAAAACCACCTTGCTCAGGACCATAAGCCTCGTTGTAGTTGGTAGAAATTGGATTGTCATTGCTCAACATCAAAATGATCTCACGATCCAATTCGCGAACAGATACATCTGGAGCATCTGGACCTGAAACCAATTCGAAACAGTTGTCAAACAAGGCCTGTGCTTTGTCATCATATTGACGCAACAAGCGAACACTTTCAAAAGCTTCACCTGAAGTAGCACGTGCCCAAACCACACCCATTGTGATGTTGTTATAATCTCCAGGCTCCAAAGTGAATGGACCTGCAGATTGAATGAAACGACGGTCAGCCGCAACGTTTCCGCTGCTTACCTCAGACCATGGATCAACAGGAACACCAAAAGTTCCCCAGTTGGCTGGATCCGTATCGTCTGGGAACATGTATTGCGCAGGAACCCCTGTCAAAACACCGGCTCCACTAACACCGTTTCCACCATACAACATCTCTGCACCGTTCTTCCAAATACCTCTCATGTAATTGTAGAAGTGAATGGCCACGGATGGTTCTCCATTGATTGGGTTTTGATTGTTGTTGTAATATACAAAACGACGCATACCAAAACGCTCGTTATCTGCGACGCCATCACCATAGCCAATACCCAATCCACGGTAAGGAATACCCACTGAGTCTGTAGCGTTCACAATATCCTCTGTCAATGGATTGTCAATGTTATCCTCATCTTGGTAAGGACCTTCAAAGAAGTCAACACCCACCGCTGGAGGATTTAACCCATAACCCAAAGAAGAAGTAGACGTTTGGTCATTGTTATCACCATTGTAGCAATAACCCAAACCACGACGTACATCACATCCTACATAGTCATCGGTAGATGTTCCCAAGTCAGCATCAACCCATGAACCAAAATAAGTATCAGTCAAAGTTTGTGTTCCTTGGTTAATCAACACATAGTTATAGAAAGTCATGTTGTTGATCTCATCGTTGGAGTTGAAAGCAAATGCTTGCGCACGAATTTCCATTCCAATGGGTTGTCCTTGTGACTCGGTGTGGGCATTTCCTTTATCATTGAAAATCCAATAGAAAGTCTCATCACCAAACAATGGAACGATATCCTCACGCTTACGACCCGCACAGTTTACCTCTCTTAAAAAGTCATACCATGGATAGTCACCATTTTGTGGATTATAAAATCCATCTTGGTCATAATCATAGAATGGAGCCAAGTACAAATCTTGACCAGCTGCAGTATTTCCAATCGCTGGATAAGTGTAGAAATATCCAGGTACTGAATAATCTTCTTCACAATCGTCACCACCGGAAGCCATGCAATCGAAATAAGCTCTGTGGCGTTGCGCATCCTGACGATAAGAAACAAAGAATCTATCGTATTGCTCACAAACCACTTCGTTTACTGAAGCACTACCGTCGTTTGTCAATGGACCAGGCCAGTAATCATTACCATTTGCGCGGAAAGTGATCGCTGCCAATTTCAACTGTTGGTCAGGAGAACGTCCACCCAACCACAAAGCACCTGCGTACAATGACGAAACGCCACCACCCTTGGGTACTTCATAAGCTGCACGTGAGTTGGCACGATCAGTCCAAAGGTTACCCCCGGTCTCAATCTTCGCCTTAACGTTATTCCACTCCAAGTCGCGCATCCCTGTTGCCGGAGCACAAGCAGCTGCTTTAACTTGACCAGAATTTGTTTGATTGTCCGATCCTCCTCTAACATAATCCGACTTGTAACCAAATGATGTCAAAGACACCATGGCCATCATTACAATCAATACTGATTTCATATATATCGTTTTCATGATTCCTTTCTCCTTTATTAATTAGAAGTCCAAACGAATACCCAGGCGAATCTGACGTGGAGAACCCAAATTGTATGGGTTGTTCACGTACATGCCATAGTAATTGCGGTATGCACTTGGTGAGTTCTGTGAATTAATTTGAGTTTGATATTGTGCTGCCGCCAAGTATCCATCATCATCTGGTGTACCAGTGAAGCGGTATACGCTGGTGATGTTTCTTGTGTTGAACAAGTTGTTCACCCACAAATAAACATTCAAGTTTGCAGCTTTCTTCTTACCATCTGCTGATCCAAATTCCAAGGTGATGTTTTTATCAATGTTCATGTCCACATTGAACTGCCATGGCAAACGAGCACCATTGATAGAACCTTCGGTAGTTGGAGAAACTTCACCAGTAATTGGAGTTGCAATTACTTGTGGAGTATAAGGAGTACCTGACCCCAAGTTTGCAATGAAGTTTACACCTGCATTGGCAAACACTTGACGATCGAACCAAACTGGACCATTGTAATCTGAACCTGAACCATAGTGATAATCCACTGTAGTTACGATACGGTGACGTTGGTCAAAGTTTACAGGGTTAACGGTTCTCAAGTTGGGCAATCCCGCGTTGATCAAAGCCAATTGTGTTTGTGTTGTAGAACCTGTTCCATCTGCAAATTGTAGGGTGTATGAACTCTTCATCCACAAGTTTCCAGTTGGACGCAAGTCATAAGACAAGGTCAAACCTTTTACAGTTCCAAAGTCGATGTTATCGAAAGTTTTATAAGAAGCAGGATATGCACCTACGATAGAACGAATCTGAATCATATTGCGCAATTCGCGATAGAATGCTTCTACTTTCAAGGATGATGTCTTAGACAATACTTGTTGGAATCCCAACGCATAATCCACTGTACGCTCTGGCTTCAAGTTGGGATTGTTGATGATGGGATTTGACGCATTGGCCAAGAACAAATAATCGGTTGGGTCAAAGCGATTGCTTTCGGTTGGACGCTGTGTCAATACATCATAATGAGCAAAGAACAAAGCTTCATCAGAAATTGGGAAAGAGAATGCGATACGTGGCATAAAGTTTACCACTGGCTCATATTCTTTGAATGCATCAGCAGTCAAATCTGCCTTGGGATCCACTTTCAAAAATGGCTTCACAGATCCTCCAGAAGCAACTGAAGTGAAAGGGTCAGACACCAAAGTTCCTGAAGCATTGTACCAGTTGTTTCCATCGCGGTAACCGGTGATTGCAGTAGGTTGATCCAAGTTATCTACGTACACAACAAAGTTGTCTCCAATATTGGATGGACGAGAAGCACTGAACTGGCTGTAGTTTACTTCACCAGCAGTGTAAGCTTGGCTAATTACATAAGGATCGATAGGCACATATTGGTTGGCATCATAACGGTCGATACGCAAACCAACGTTGAAAATCAAGTCATCAAATGCAAATTTATCCATGATATAACCTGAGATGTAAGTAGGCTCAAATGCACCAATTCTTCTGGTGTTGAACTGCTTGCCATCCAATGAATATTTGTCAGAGAAGAAGTCATTGATCGTGGGACGACGTCCTGACAATTTGTTTCCATAGGGATCATAACCGTAGTAAGAAACCACACTATTTCCTTGGTTCAACAAGTCATCGGCACCAAACAAATCGATACTCAAATCGTCTGGGTTCAATCCATCTACATTGATGAAATCAGAACCATGAGGATCCAAGCCCATGGCTTCACGCAAATTGTAGTCAAACTCAAATTGGTCAGAACCAACCAGTGCACCATAGTTTTGATAAGTGATGCCTTGGTAGCTGAAATATGAAGGATCATTTTCATTGATTTCCTCGATATGGAAGTTCGCCAATTGACGCGCGCGCAACCACAAACCCACTGGGGCAACGGAGTAACCCGCATCTTTACGTTGCTCAAACTCAAAACCAACTTGGATGGCATGGTCACCAATATCCGCTGATCCTGTTCCAGAAACACGGAATTGTTTGTTGCTTGACATGCTATAGTTGTTGCTCTGGCCTCCAACGTAGTTCCACAAACCATAAGTATCCGTCGGCAATTGACCATTGATCAAGCCGTTGTTTCCTTGGATATTGGTTAATGAAGAATATGGAGAGTCACCAATTTGTGATGCCTCTGTTGTAAACTCATTTGTATTTGGATCAAAGAAACCATCATTGGTAATGTAGGGATCAGATCCATTCAATACTTCGGTTACGCTCGATGGTGTATCAAACAATGTAAAGAACTGATTGGTGATTGCCGCCAAATCAGGATTGTATTGGCTTGGGGTGAAAGCGATGTTGACATCTTGCCAACCGTTTTGCTCATAAAAACCACCTTCGTTTGCCAAAGAATAGGAACGTGCACGAGTCAAATCAAAATAACCTACGTGACCATAACGGAACAACTTGTCTCCATGTGTTGCGTCTTGACGCAAACGATAGGTGCTGCTGTAATCCACCATGATGGAGTAGAATACATTCTTCAACGTTCCTGTTTCGTTTTGAGAGTTGTTGAAACGTTGGCTGAACTTAGCATAGGCTCTCCAATCCCAATCTGTTGCTTGTTGGTTATTGGCGTAGTTCATCAACATGTTGCTATAATCAAAATCATTACCACGACGGAAAGCCGCAGTACCACCTACTGTAAATGTTGTATTTTGAGTAGCCGTCAAATCAATCTTTCCAACGATGTTGGCCGTGCGATTACGCACATTCAAGCGAGTATCAATCTTTTCAAATGAATCTGAACCCAAGAAATCAGCATTGTACAATGCACCATTCACTGTTCCATCCGCTTGTACGTTTTGACGCAATGGATTTGTCAAAAGTCCTTTCAATACGTCATCTTTCATTTTGTAAACACCGCCAAAAGTGGGACCACCATCAACGATGTCTGTGTAGTTACCTGAAACAAAGAATCCCAACAAAGGCTTCTTGCTCTTGGTACCATCCGCATTCTTACGGAATACAAGTGGACCAGACAAAGAACCCTCTAAAAGGTTGTAACCGTATTTATCCAAACCATACACATTGTCTCCAATTTTAAATCCAGAAGAAATCGCTTCTACACCGCCTGTGTAATTGGCAGAAGCAGAACGCAAAGAGATATTGATTACCCCTCCTGTTACGTCACCAATGTTTGCTGGAACACCACCGGTAATTACCGAAACCTCTTCAATGGCAGACTTGGGCAATGAAGATGAACCACGAACTTTGATACCATCGATGTAAACCCAAGTTGAACCTGTACGGGCACCACGGATAGAAATTCCACCTCCAGTACCTGCACTGCTCACCCCGGCTACCGTTTGAGCCAAGCCCAATGCATCACGCGATGGCATACGGGCCAATTCTTCACGGGTTACCGTTCCTCCTGATGCACCTCCATCTTTGTCAATCAATGGAACCTTAAAGTCACTGATTTCCAATGTCTTTAATTCGGCTCCTGCTGACAATTCTGCATTGGCAAATTGGATTTTTCCGGCTGAAACTGGAACCCCTTTCAACTCCTGAGATTGGTATCCTACAAAGTTGAACTGAATATCATACGTTCCAGGATCTACAGGCTTAATGGTGTATTCACCATCGATATCTGTCTGCCCCCCGGTTACCAAATTTCCATTCAAGAAGATAATTACATTCACGAATGGCAATGGCTGCTTGTTGTCTCTGTCAGTGACCTTTCCCTTTAGTGTACCCGAATTTTGAGCAAACGCACTGGTCAAGGTTACCAAGATTCCTGCAAGCAATAGCGTAATCTTTTTCCGCATATCTGGTTTGAATTAGTGTAAATTTTTCCTTAATTAAAGGGTGCTAAAATAATTAAAAAGGGAGTTTTTAACGCATCTTAACACCAACTATTTATTTTTTCTAATTTAATTATCTGATTTACAGTTTTTTATTGGTTAAAAACATGACTCAATAACAGTTGAAATCAATGTGGTTTTATCAATTCCAAATACTGCCGCTTGCTGAGGAATAATAGAGGCCTCTGAAAATCCTGGAACGGTATTCACCTCGATCACATGGGGAAAGTTATTTTGGATGATAAAGTCCACGCGAATCATGCCTGAGCACTTTAAATCATTGTAAATTCTGGCAGCCAATCCTCTAACTTCATTGCTGATATCCTCCGGCAATCGAGCAGGGGTGATTTCTTGTGAAGCGCCCTCGTATTTGGCTTGGTAATCAAAAAACTCATTTTCCGTGACAATTTCGGTCAAAGGCAACGCAGTCACTCTGCCTTGGTATTGAATCACCCCGCAGGTTACTTCAACACCATCAACAAATGATTCTATCAAAGCCTGATTGTCCTCCTTCAAAGCTTTAAGTACTGCACCCTCCAATTCCGCCGATTGTTTCACTTTGGATGTGCCAATCGATGAGCCTCCATTGTTGGGTTTAACAAAACAAGGCAAACCTACTTTTTCAATGATTGATTCAGTATCAATCACCTCATTTCTTCTCACCATCACGCTCTTGGCAACGGCATAACCCAAATTTCTCAACGCATCCGTGGTGGCTTTTTTGTTGAAAGTAATGGCCATGTTTAAAACGTCACCTGTTGTAAATGGAATACCCATCAACTGAAAATATCCTTGCAAAATACCATCCTCTCCTGGTGTGCCGTGCACAATCATAAAAACCCCATCAAACCTGTTTTTCTCTCCATCCACTGAATATGAAAAATCATTTTTATCGATGGAAACTTCTTGATCCCCAACAATAGCCACCCATTTTTCTCGTTCAATGACTACTTGGGTAGGAAAATATTTTTCCCTGTCGATGTGGGTCATCACCATCTTGGCACTGCGCATAGATACCGCAGCCTCACCACTAAAGCCTCCAGATACAACGGCAATTCGCTTTTTTTCCATTTTCCAAAAATGAGCTGAATTTTAAAATATTTCATCGGTATTTTTACGGAAGATTAACTTTTCTTCGTGAATAGCGCTTTTTCATAAAATCATCATCTTTGTACCATGAAATTTTCGCAACGTCTTTTGCGTTTTATGATCGGTGTGGTCATCGGGTGTGCCTTGGTTTGGATTATGTTTCCCAATTATGATTGGTTGGGCTGGCTCCCAGGGAAACAAATTCGCCAAACCATCAAAGAGAAAAAATGGAACCTAACCCCATCCGCACAATGTGAAGCGTCATACTACGCCATTGATGAAAACGGATGGCGAGAAATTCTCAACGATGGAAGCATCAATTTTGAAAAAAGCCAAGTTCAGCAATCCAATAAAATTTACTACCTCGAAGACGACTTAATTGGTGTAACCATTGAACTGTTAGACTCCACAGCCAATATTCTTCACATCCAACGCAAAGGGATGGAAAATCAATCTCCTTGTCAACCATGAAATTGCTTAAACAAATCCAAGAACTTGCCCAAACTCTTCACCCCAAATGGGTGAACTACAGAAGGCATCTTCATCAAAATCCCGAGCTGTCCTTTCAAGAATTCAAAACTTCAGAATGGATTCAATCCATTTTAAAAGAAGAGGGAATTGCTTTTGAATCGGGTTGGGTGAAGACCGGTATTACAGTAATAATCGAAGGTAAAAATCCCGATTCGCGCAAGATTAGTTTGAGGGGAGATATGGATGCCTTGCCCATATTGGAACAAAATGAAGTGGCCTATAAAAGCGCCAATCCAGGGGTGATGCACGCTTGTGGTCACGATGTCCATACTACATGTGTGCTTGGCGCGGCCATTATTCTTCATCGTCTTAAATCAGAATGGGAAGGAACGGTTCAGATTATTTTTCAACCGGGCGAAGAGGTTTTGCCTGGTGGAGCCAATGAAATGATCAAAGCGGGGATTTTTCAAAATTATCATCCGCAAAACATCTATGGTCAACATGTATACCCCGAACTCCCCGTAGGAAAAGTTGGTTTCAAACCGGGATGGTACATGGCCAGCACCGATGAGCTTTATTTTAGAGTAATAGGCAAAGGGGGACATGGGGCCAAACCCAATCAATGTATTGATCCCATTGTAGCTGCATCGCAACTGATTCTTCAATTGCAAACCGTGGTTAGCAGACAAGCAGAGCCGGCCACTCCCTCCGTATTAACGATTGGTAAATTCATGGCCAATGGGGCCACCAATATCATTCCTGACGAAGCGTTGTTAGAAGGTACTTTCAGGACCTTTGATGAGCAATGGAGAAGCCAAGCACACCAGGCCATAAAAGACATCTGTCAAGGAGTTGCCCTAGCGACGGGAACACAAATTGAAGTGGACATCAAAGTGGGATATCCAGCGTTATTTAATGATGAGTCCACTACAGAGAAAGCCATTGCTTTGGCCAAAGAATATTTGGGAGAGGATAATGTTGTTCCATTGACCTTAAGAACAACAGCTGAAGATTTTGCTTACTTCGCGCAACATGCACCTTCTTGCTTTTATCGATTGGGAACCGCCTCACCCGATGGCACACAATTTAAAGCGCCCGTGCACAACAACCGCTTTGATATTGATGAAAACGCATTAATTACGGGTATTGGATTAATGGCCTACCTGGGAGCAAAAGGTTAAACTTTCTTGGTATACTGATAAGTACTGAAAGCCATGGCGTGCTTTTCATCTTGACCTTGGGTAAATAGCAATTGCCTTTCCCATTCGGACGCCTCAAATGCCGGAAAAAAAGTATGGGCATCAGGAAACGAAGATTCAATGTGGGTGATGTACATGGTGTTGACCATTTTCAAACGCAATGCCTCAGCATAAATCTGTCCACCCCCAATAATAAAAACCTCTTCCGCGTCTTGCTGCTGAGCATAAGATGTTGCAGCAGTCAAATCTTGAAATAAAATACACCCTGGAGCAAGGTAATCCGATTGGGAACTAACGACGATATTCAAGCGGTCCTTGAAAGGTCTATACTTCTCAGGAATGCTTTCATAATTCTTGCGACCCATAATCACAGGATGACCCAAGGTTTTGTCTTTAAAGAAACGCATATCGACAGGCAAATGCCACATCAAATCATTGTTCTTGCCAATTTCTCGATTGGCTCCCATGGCCACGATAATGGATACTTTCTGCATAAAACTATACCGCTACTGGTGCTTTAATATGCGGATGAGGATCATAATTCTCCAATGTAAAATCTTCATATTTAAAATCAAAAATCGACTTTACTTCTGGATTAATTTTCATGGTGGGCAAGGCCCTGAAATCACGGGTCAACTGAAGTTGCGCTTGCTCAATATGATTGCTGTACAAATGAACATCCCCTCCTGTCCAAACAAATTCTCCAGGCTCCAAATCACAAACTTGCGCCACCATCATGGTCATGAGCGCATAAGAAGCAATGTTAAAAGGAACTCCCAAAAAAGTATCCGCACTTCGTTGGTACAACTGACAACTCAATTTTCCCTCGGCCACATAAAACTGAAACAAACAATGACAGGGAGGAAGGGCCATTTGTTCGATAAAAGAAGGATTCCAAGCAGATACAATGTGACGTCGGCCGTCAGGGTTTTTTTTCAACCCATCAATCAACTTTTGAAGTTGATCCGTGTGCGAACCATCTGGATTGGGCCAACTGCGCCACTGATAACCATAGACTGGTCCCAAATTGCCTTGCTCGTCTGCCCATTCATCCCAAATGGAAACTCCGTTTTCTTTCAAATATGCAATATTGGTTTCGCCTTTGATGAACCACAATAACTCATGGATGATACTCTTGGTATGCAATTTTTTGGTCGTCAACAAAGGAAATCCTTCGCCCAAATCAAATCGCATTTGATAACCAAATACACTCATTGTTCCGGTGCCTGTCCGATCCGATTTGGACACGCCTTTGTCCAACAAATGTTGCAACAAATCATGGTACTGCTTCATAGAGCGAAACTAATCATTCATTCCAACCATTTGGAATGGGTCAGAAGCGAATTATCACGAAATTATTCACCAACTACTTTCAGCTTCTGCATTACCTCACGCGCCATTTCTTTGGCGGTAGACAAGCTGGAATGCATAACGGTAACATGGCCCATTTTGCGGAATGAACTGGTTGTCTTTTTTCCATACAAGTGGACATAAACACCGGGCATCTGCAAAACATCTTGCATCCCATCATAAACCACTTGACCCTGACTTCCTTTTTCTCCCAATAAATTAACCATCACTGCGGGTTGAATCAATGACGTGTCACCGAGGGGCCAATTCATGATGGCTCTGAGATGCTGCTCATATTGGGAAGTATAACAACACTCAATGGTATGGTGGCCACTGTTGTGCGGTCGTGGCGCTACTTCATTCACCAGCACGGACCCATCGCGAAGCACAAACATCTCCACAGCCAAAACACCGACAATACCCATTTTTTCAGCCACCTCAATGGCCAATGTCTCAGCCTTACTAATGACTGCCTGAGGTCGCTCTGATGGGGTAAATAAAAATTCTACCAAGTTCGCCTCTGGATTAAACTCCATGTCCACTGCTGGAAATGTCTTCATCTGTCCATCGGCATTTCTGGCGACCATTACGGCTATTTCACTTTCAAAATCCACCCAAGATTCCAATACACTCGGAGCATCAAATGCTGCGGATAAATCTGCGGCACCGCGCAAAGGTTGAACACCCTTGCCGTCATATCCGCCCGTTCTCAACTTTTGCATACAAGGCAGGTATTCCAAATGTTCCTGGATGGCCTGTGCGTTGTCTATCAATACAAATGGGGCCGTAGGGATTTGATGCTGCGCGTAAAACTGCTTTTGTGCGCCTTTGTCCTTGATTAATTCCAAGACATGGGGCTGTGGATACACCTTCTTTCCCTTATTCTCCAATGCTTTCAGGGCCTCCAAATTGACATTCTCAATTTCAATGGTGATAATGTCCTTGTCTTCTCCCCACGCCATTACTGTATGGTAATCCTTGAAATCACCCACTGTAAACGCATGGGCCAAATGTACGCAAGAGGCTAGCGGTTGGGGATCCAACACATCAATTTTTACATCATATCTGGCGGCTTCTTCAATGAACATTCTGCCCAATTGACCTCCACCCAAGATTCCAATAACCGGTTGCTGGCTCCAAGATTTTGACATGACACAAAGATACTCCGGTTCATAATATTCCTTGTATCATTGCATATATGAAAATGTTCCTTGCCTCATTTGCGGCTTTTACTTTCGCTGTGATTACCCATGCACAAAGTTTTCAATCCATTGAATCCATTGAATATGACCCCAATTCAGGTCGCTTCCTGGTAAGCAATGGTTCCTCCATTGTGCACGCCGATGGAATGGGTAACGCTGTGGCTACTTTACCCAGTCCCATGGCTGCTGGCTATGGTATGGAAATCATGAACAACCAACTTTTTGCCATTCACAACAATAGCGTTAAGGTTTTTGATCTTTCATCAGGTGCCTTGCTTAAAACCATTGCTATATCCGGAGCTTCGTTCCTTAATGGGATGGCTTCCAATGGTACTGATATGATTTGGGTCACCGATTTTTCTGCTAAAAAAATTCACGCCATTCAAGTGACCGATCTCAACAATCCCGTGGTATCTGTTTTGGTCTCCAACACAACTTCAACACCCAATGGAATTGTCTTTGATTCGAGCAATAATCGATTGGTTTTTGTATCATGGGGAAGCAACTCGGCTATCAAATCTGTAGACCCCGCATCCGGTAGTATTTCCGTTCTTACTACAACTGCATTGGGCAATTGCGATGGTATAGACTTAGACGGTCAAGGTAATTTTTACGTCGCCAGCTGGTCTCCCAACCGAATTACGCAATTCAACAATGACTTCTCCAGTTTCCAAACCATTACCGTTGCTGGTGGATTAAGTTCTCCCGCGGATATCTGCTATGCCGTTGAGAACGATACGCTCGCTATTCCCAACTCCGGAAACAACACTGTTGTGTACGTTGGGTTTGACAATACGCCCAATCAAGTGAATGAAATATTGGATAATAATTGGTCCTTGGCCCACCAAAACAATCAATGGGAATTGTCTTATAACGCCAACGCGAGTCAAGTTTTGGAAGTGGCTATCTTCTCGATTTCCGGACAATGTGTCACCCTTGAAAAATGGATGGTTGAATCAGGAAAAAATCGTTTCATCATTCCCAATCAATCCTGGGATCAAGGCGTGTATTTCATTCATGTTAGTAATCCCACAATGTCCAAGAATTTTACCGCAATCAAGCAATAATCTCAACCAACTCTCGACCAATCGCAATCTTCTTTAACCCCCCGTTGGGCCCTGCAATTTGATATTGCGCCGCAATTTCTTCGCCCAACATATTTTTGAATTTGGATTTGATTCGTGAAATCTTTTCGCTAATGGAATTACTCAATGGGTTGGTTAAATCACCAATGCGATTGGCCCATTCTTCTTGGTCCAAATACGGTTGTAAGGATTGATAAATCTCCAATAGCTCATTGTAATAATCCGGAAGGTAAGAGAGAATTATGCCTTGTTCGTGGCGCAAAAAAAACAAGTAAACCGTCAATTCCAAAGGGTTAAGTTTTACTACCAAATGTGACATGTCGGAAAAAACGAGTTCCCCCTTTTGTCGATCAATACTGAGCCTTGAATAAATGGGAACGTGCACAAATCGCTCTCTGAACAATACCTGAGCGCGAACATGATCAAACACCTGCAAAGCCTGTCTAAGCAAGGCTGGGTTTACCCCTTTTTTCTGAATGGCTTCCATGCACACCGAACAAATATCAGCGGTACGCATCTTCAGAATAATGTCCTGCTTATCCAAACACAAATCCATCATACAACCCTTGGCTTTCTCATGAAATAACGCCATATACTCGTTGTAATGGCCAAAAGTCTGGTTCCGCAATACGGTGGACATGACATGGTAAGCCACGGGATATATGGGCTCCGACATCAAGTAATGATTCCAATACAGCAAATGAATGAAATGGTTTCTGCCATTGTGCCGCTCGGATCCAACAAACCATTTTTCAATATTGCCTTGGTAGGTTAAGATAAAAACATGATCATCAGACTTCACTTGATCGGAGGCCGTTTTTCTGGAATCTGTGGTCGAACCAACAGGGCGTGGATCTTTCTTTTTTTTCTTTCTGAACTTGTCTATTAATGCAAAAAACTTATCCCAGGAATAAGCGCCTACTGAAGGAAAATCAAGTTCCTTTTTAAATGACTTGGACACTGATGGCATCTGCAAATTGTAATCACACATCACCGGAAAGGCTTTATCAAAATCTTCGTCATCCATCCTGATTTCCTTATCCTCCTTACCCGACATCGCAAAGGTTTCCTGGTGAGCAACAAATTCAACCTCGCCTTTAAACTGTTGCAAATATTGAACAACAGAGGCAAACAAATCCTCGTCTACCTCTGCTGTCCGAATAATATGGGCTTTAATCATTTTGTTTTTTACGCTTACCGTCTTTACCAAATTTAAAGACATCTCTTAAGGTTCCAACACTTTTTGCTTGGATATAATGATCCATGGTTTGACTCATCTCTGCAAAAACCTCAGAAGTCTGGTTTTTACTGTATCTGAATTGGCGGTCTGCATCGATATTCAATTTACTCGCGGTGGTAAATATGTCAAAATCCGCCCCCATGATCACAAACGACCACTGTTCAGTTGCTTTGAGCGATTCTATTTTCTTGCCCACCATTTCGTAAGTATACTCTCTGCTGGCATTTTCCTCCCCATCTGTCAATATCACACAAACGACATCATCTCCATCCTCCATAATATGCTCAATACGCGCTATGCCCTGTCCAATCCCATCCAACATGGACGTGCCGCCATCTGGATATATTTTTTTGGAGGATATGGTTTCCAAATGTGCTGCAGGCACATTTAAAAACTCAAAGTTTACTTCGTTGGAGAAAGTCACCAAATTGGCTTTGATTGGGACATTCTGATTGCGCTGTTGTGTGCCTTGAATCGAAACAATTTGCTCGTTCAAAGCCCCCATGGTAGACTCCCAACATCCAGACATACTGCCGCTTCTGTCAAGGATCAATAAATAATGTGTTGTTTTCATAGTGAAATATTTTTGACAAATCTGCCACTGAATATTCCTCTATTGGTTGCTTACAAGCTTGTAAGCTACTACAAACTATCTCTTACTTGGCTGGGTGGTGATATGCTGTCTTCCGTTTCCTCCGTGGGGCCTGGCACAAAATCCAAATCCTCTATGAGCTGATCCAATTGGCGGGTGACCTTGTTTTCTTTTTCCACATCACGCACTTCATTATCCTCTTGATTGCGTTCAAAATAATCGTTCCCCAAACAAGACATCATTCGTAAAATAACCTGTTGTCTTTTGCGCATATAACGACCCGGCTTGGCCAGTTGAAACTTTTTGGGATTGGGCAAGCATGATGCAATCAAAGCACATTGCTCTCTGGTCAGTTGGCTGGGTGTAGTATGAAAATAAAGTGTCGAGGCGGATTGAACTCCATAGACACATGGCCCCATTTCTATGACATTCAAATACACCTCCAATATCCTTTCCTTGGACCAAAAAGTCTCAATTAAAAAAGTAAAGTACACTTCCAATCCCTTTCTAACCCATGAACGTGAAGGCCATAAAAAAACATTCTTGGCTGTCTGTTGAGAGATGGTACTTGCGCCACGCTTTTTCTTGTGGGTTTCATTGTACTTGCGTGCCTTTTCTATGGCCTCCCAATCAAACCCATTGTGCGTCATGAAATTGTTGTCTTCACTGCTAACAACGGCCAATTTCATAAATGGAGATATTTGATCTCCATCTACCCATTCATAATGATAGGTGGAAGACTCCTCTTGAAAAATTTGATCCGAAATGTGCAGCCAAGTAATCGGTGGATTCACCCAACGATAAAGCAACACCCAAAGGACAGTGACCCCAAAAAAAATGGCCATTGCCTTTAAAATCCAAAACAGGATTTTACGAATCATACGCCCATCTTTTTTCTAACCTCTGCGGGTAACGCATCCTTATGCACCACCATACAAACGGTTTTTCCTTTGAAATAGGCCTGAGATACGTGCTGATAACCCTTTGCGGAATTCTTCTCACCCCAAGAATTCTTGGTAATGTAATATGCATTTCCCCATTGATCTTTGCTGGTTCCCACGATGTGCATCAAATGATCATCTGTGGTGGCAAAAGAATCAAAATCGGCCTGACGACTTTCTTGGGTAACCTGTATCTCGTTGGGTTTCTGCGTAAAGATTTCCTCCTTTTTAAATGGGACTTGGGGCAACAACGCCATGTTGTTTTTAAAAGAAAACCCGGGCTCACTGACATCCGCATCCCACGCAATGGTATATCCCGTTTTCAGCGCATGATCCGCAACATTTTGCAACTCTTGAATCGGCAAATTGTAATACTGACCCTTTGACCAATTGTCCGGAACTTCCAACACAAACGAAGTATAAAAAGGATGATGGCTAAATGAAGTAAGCATAACATAGTCATCGGGATTTAACCCCAGCTCATCTCTAAAGGCCACGGGAGTATACTTCTTTCCATTGTATTCAAACTGCTTGGGCAACTCCCCTATGTATGTGTCCAACAAAGCCTCAACACCCGCCTTCCATTCAGGATTACTTTCATTCAACTTTTTTTCCAAAACCAACTGGGCAATACTCTCCATGTAGGTATCCAACACATTGTGATTGTAGTTCGTTGTGCCTTGCACAAATCCTGAAAAGGCAGATTCTGGAACAACCCCATATTCTCGCATGACTTGAATAGCATCATGGCTCAAACCTCCAGGACCCAATTGCTGTTTACCTTGAAAACGCACATAGGAATCTACCTTCTTACTGTACATATAGCGCGGATTTACCATCTCCGATAAATCCACATTCATCTTTTTAATGCGCATCGCCTCGGCCTCCAAAAAAGAGACGGTGGCAAAACTCCAACATGTTCCGGTCTGACACTGGTCCTCCACGTGACCATGTGCGTTGTTTTGGATAACGGTAAATAAAATCTCTTCTTTTACATTCGATTTTGAATCCACTTGTGCAGAGGCAACGCTACCTCCCACTAAAAAAACAAAAGCCCATTTTTTCATGTTGCAATGGTAAATTCATTTCACATCATTTCAAAACTTTTCCATCAGGTATTCCCTAAATTTGTTGTGTGCTAAGTACAAGTCAACTCGGATATCAGTACCCCAACAGCAAAATGATTCATTTTCCTGATTTTGTTTTGGGTACCAATGAGCATTGTCTCATTCTGGGAGAAAGTGGTTGTGGAAAAACAACGCTTCTTCACCTTCTCGCGGGATTAAGAACCCCTAGCCAAGGAGAAATTCTATACAACAATCAAAGTCTTGACCCTTTATCTTCGAGTGATCGCGACATTTTTCGTGGAAAGAATATGGGTGTTGTTTTTCAATCCTCAGCATTCATATCCTCGTTGTCCGTTCTAGAAAATCTGATGATGCCTTTGATGTTATCTGGAAAAATTCAAGACGAAAACAAGGCCAAAGAATTGCTCTCCATTGTCAACCTCGACCATAAAATTCAGAAACCCATCGGAGAACTGAGCATCGGAGAGCAACAACGCGTTTCCATTATCCGATCAGTGATTCACGGTCCCAAATGGGTCTTGGCGGATGAACCTACCAGCGCTCTCGACAATAAAAATGCGGAAAGCGTTATAGAATTACTTACCTCGATAACCCGCGCCAACAATGCGTCTCTCATAGTGGTAACCCACGATCACCGCTGGAACCAGGCCATTTCACATACCATCAAGCTATGAATATAGTCAAACTTGCGATTAAAAATATCAAGCACCAGTGGCTTGATTCAGCGCTCAGTATTCTACTACTTGCCTTTGGGGTTGGTGCAATTTCCATGTTGATTTTGGTCGAAAAACAAACCACTGAGCAATTCAATAAAAATATCCAAGACATAGACATGGTATTGGGTGCAAAGGGAAGTCCGTTGCAATTGATTCTTGCCAATGTGTACCACGTGGATGCGCCAACTGGCAATATCAAAGTGGGCGAAGCCAAGATCATCACGCAAAATCCCACCATTGAAACCGCCATTCCATTGGCCTATGGTGACAACTTCCAACAATGGCGCATTGTGGGGACAGATAAAAATTATGCCCTGCACTACGGCATGAAACTCCAACAAGGACAGGAATTTCAATCTGAATATGAAGCCACTATCGGAGCGGAAGTTGCCCAAGCTACGGGCTTAAAATTGGGAGACACTTTTCTGAGTACCCACGGTCTGGATCAAGAACAAGGCGACGAAGAACATGCGCACAATCACAACTATACCGTAGTGGGTATTTATGAAAAATCAGGCACCGTTATAGATAAACTCATCCTAACGCCAGTAGAAACCATTTGGCACGCGCATGAAGGAGAACCGGATGCAGAATCTGCAAATCCAGAAATAACATCCGACACCAATACCGCAGCTACAGCACCCCCAATCATGAAAAAAGGGCCAATGATGATGCTGAGACCTGCTCATGCTCCCAAGGCCGGACCCAACGATAACAAAGAAGTCACCGCGTATTTATTGAAGAAACGAACGCCAATGGCGCAAATCATTCTTCCCAACTTAATCAAAGATTCCAAAATGCAATTGGCCCTACCCGCAATCGAAATCAATCGTTTGTCTCAAAATTTTGGAATTGGAATGGATACCATTCAAGCCATCGCCATTGTCATCATGGGGCTCTCCTTTGTCAGCATTTTTGTTTCATTATACAACTCATTGAAAAAAAGGAAATATGAACTGGCATTGATGAGGAGCATGGGCGCCTCTAAATGGAAGGTCTTTTCCCTGATTCAATTGGAAGGAATCATCACCACTTGTTTGGGAATTGTCATTGGCGGAGTTTTAAGCAGATTGGGATTGAGCATTCTCAGTAGTCAATTGAATAACAGCTTTCACTACCAATTTCAGATTTCAGATTTCAGCTTGGGAGAATTAATCTTGGTTGGCATAACCATTGTTGGTGGTGTTTTGGCTTGCGCGATTCCCGCCTACCAAGCATACAAACTAGATATATCAAAAACTCTGGCAAATGAATAAAAAAATATTTCTTGGCATTTTTGCAGCCGCGTCATTAATCTCATGTTCCCTTTTTGGAAATTCAGATCCGATATTGGTATTAAAACCAAAGTCATTTGAAAAAAACCCAAGTTTAAAATTACACCAAGTCAATCTCAACCACACCCAAGGAACGCCCATTGAATTGACTTGGAAAACACTCACTGATGTTACTTTCAAAGACATTTATGTCAAAGAATTGGACGCTTACTATTGGAAGCCCACCTTTGGGTCCAGCATCAAGGCATTGGAAGGAAAAGAAGTCTACATTACCGGATACGTAATCCCGGTCGACTATGATGCAGGATTTTACGTGGTCTCAAGATATCCATACGCCAACTGTTTTTTCTGCGGGGGCGGGGGACCTGAATCCGTAGTTGACATCAGATTTACAGCCAAACACCGGGCGTACAAAACAGATGAGCGATTAACCTTCAAGGGAAAATTTAAACTGAATGGTGACGACGTTTATCAAATGAATTACATCCTAGAAGGCGCCGTTGAATACAAGCCTTAGGCTTTTTCCCTTACATTTGCCTCGCAATTATTAATTTATGGCAGCTACAACCGCAGACATCAGCAATGGTATGTGTTTCCGAATGGATACACACATTTACAAAGTAATTGAGTTCTTACACGTTAAACCAGGTAAAGGTCCTGCTTTCGTTAGAACCAAATTGCGCAATTTGAATAACGGAAAAATCATTGACCACACCTTTAACTCTGGAGTTAAAATTGATACCGTGCGCATCGAGACGCGTGAGTACCAATATTTGTTCAAAGATGATTCATACAACTTCATGAACTTGGACGATTATGAGCAAATCACTATCCCTGAGACCATGATCAACGCTCCTCAATTCTTGAAAGAAGGAATGAAGTGCATCGTGATGTTCAATGCAGAAGATGATCAGCCCATGTCATGTGATCTACCAAGCTTGGTAGAATATACCATTACTTACACTGAGCCAGGATTAAAAGGAGACACTGCCACCAACGCCATGAAACCTGCGACTTTGGACGTGGGAGTGGATGTTCGTGTTCCTCTATTTATCAATGAGGGTGATACCATCCGTGTTGACACCGCCTCGGGTCAATACCATGATCGAGTAAAAAAATAATCAAAGAGCCCTCCTCGGAGGGCTTTTTTTTTGCATCTTTCGGTTGAAATGGGAGAAGGAAAATTAAAAGATAAAATCAAGCAGCGCGATTACAAGCTGCAGTCGTTGTTGGAAATTACAAAAGCCATCAATGCCAATTTATCGGTTGAGGACTTGGTTGCGCAATACCAGAATACACTTTCTGAATTACTCAACATTCCTCAAATTCTACTATTTACCATCGAGGACGGGGCCAAATGCTGGATTCAACAGGGTTTTCAGGATGTTGTCAATTGGGAGGCTTTGGTTAACGATTGGTATAAAAACACAACGCTGAAAATTCAAACCCGTGAAATTGAAGGCTCACATGTTGTGATTATTCCAATCGAAAAAGACGAAGCACCCATTGCTTTCGTAATATTGGGTGATGGTGAAGAAGAACTCATGGAAATGAGCCCAAGTCTGAAGCACATGCGTTTTGTACAAACACTAACCGGTGTTTTGGTGGTCGCTATTCAGAACAAAAAACTCATCGAACAAACCATCGCGCAGGCAGCAATCAAAAGGGAATTGCAACTGGCTGCAGAAATGCAAAATCTTTTGCTTCCCAAAAATCTTCCGCAGAGCGAATCACTTCAAGTGGATGCATTTTATAATGCGCACGGGCAAGTAGGCGGAGATTACTATGATTTCTTTCTAACTCCAAACCAAGGTTGGATTGCTTGCATTGCAGACGTTTCAGGAAAGGGAATCAGCGCCGCGTTCTTAATGGCAAGCGTTCAGGCTCATGTTCAATCTTTTATCCAAACACAAGGATACCATCTACAAGAGTTGGTGAAACAGCTGAATGGGGTCATTGACAAAAATGCCAACGGCGAGAAATTTGTCACCTTTTTTATCGCGCAATTTCATCCTGAAAAACAACAATTGGAATACATCAATTGTGGACACAATCCCGCATTGATCTACCACCACCCGGATAATTCTCACCAGTGGCTGGCCGCCCAAATTCCGGGTCTGGGTATGATTCCCCAACTGCCGACATTCCAATCCTCTTGGGTTGATTTTACTCCAGGTAGTGAAATGCTTTGCTACACCGATGGATTGGTTGAAATTGAAAACCCCGCACAAGAGGCTTTTGGAGAAGCGGGGATACTCGGTGTACTAAAAGCCATGAAAGCTAAGGGTGATTTAAAAACTTCTGCTTGTCTAATGCAAGCCATTGAGGAATTCAGAAAAGGAATGCCTTTTATTGATGACATTGCGATCTTGTCAGTTCTTACGTAGTCAACCCGCCTTCCTTTTTTCGCAAATCCAAATGGACCAAGTAGGCAATAGCCGCCCAGAAAGGGACTGCTATTTTGTCCATTTCTAAAAAATTGTTCAGCACTCCGTGAACAAAATAAGTAATCAATCCCAGAAATAAGCCCATTACCACCAAGCGTTCCTCGTAATTTGTTGTGCCGTAAAAAACCCTAAAGCCAAGGAAGCACACCATCAAAACCAAAGCAATAAAAATCAAACTTCCAAAAACACCCTGCTCAGCCAATGGGCCCAAATACTCAGAATGTGCATTACCACCATCCCCCCTGTTGGTGCTGATGATCGTTCGGTCTTCCGCTCGCTGAAAAGGAGCGTATACAAATTGATAGGTTCCTGGACCCCAACCTACGATGGGACGCTGATTAAAAAGCTCCATCGCACAATGCCATCTATTCAATCGCTCCAAATTGGACGCATCTGAAGACACATTGGATATCGACTTGATGTGCTCATCCATTTTATCCGAGCTCTCCTTTTTATTTCTATTCAATGAAATTTGAATGTCATCCAAAAAATAATACGTCGTACCGCCCAACAATAATCCGGATACCAATACCCATCGAAAGGGCACCTTCATCAGCATTAAAAACCCAATTCCAGCTGCAAATACCACGGAAAGCCATGCTGCGCGGGTATAGGACAGTATCAAGGCCAGCAATAATATTACGAATCCCGTGATGTAAAAAAACTTCAAGATCGCAGATTGATCTTTGGAAAACAACTGTAAAAAAACATAAGGAAAAACCAAAGCCAATGCGGCTCCATACACCGTATGATCTCGGAACAATGGTTCCATTACCCAGTGCGCAGAGTCTTTATCAAATCCGTACATCGAGTGTCGAATAATCGTGTACGTCATCACCAAAACCAATGTGATAAAATACAACAACATCAATTTTCTAATGTCCACTTTTTGACGGAACAAAGGGAGCAATAAAAACAATCCTGGCAGAATAAACCACGCGCGACTTAAAATGTACTTGAAAGATACAGCGGGCATTTCACTGGTTACTGAAGTAACAATTAACCAAGCAAAATAAATCCACACCCATCGACGAATCACATGGGAATCCAAGGCCGGGGCTTTATTCAGCAATCTGGCAAAGTACAAAAGCAGCAATGAACCGGAGATAATCTCTGTGGGCAAAAAAAGGCCAACTCCTTCAACACCCAACTCTTCGATATTGATGGACAAAGGGGTAAAAAAGAACAGGGCATAAAAAACCCAATCCAACTTAAAAAAGGCCACCGCGACAAAAGCCAAAACAACGGGTAAAAAAAGAATGTAATAAAACTCAAAATAGAGAGAAATGCCCATGGTTAAGACAAAAAGCAATCCAACAAGGACCGCTCTATTTTTCCATTCCCCGTTTTGCATGGCTTACACCGTACCTGAAGAGCGCAAATCTTTCCAGTATCCTGAGAATAGGATGACAAACACACCAAAAATCAAAGCAGAGAGAGTAGAAACCACCACAATCAGCCATCGAATGGGGTACGATTTTTTATCGGCTTCTGAGGCATTATCCAAAATGAACTTGGAAGGTAAATCAGAATCAATATCAATCTTCATCAATTCATGACGCTTTTTTAAAATGTCCAGCTTCTCATGGGCCGCCTCGATATCCAACTCCAACTTATTAAAAATGGTTCCGTATTTTGAAATTCGATCCATCTCCATCTTAATTTCCTTGGCCCTATCTGGATGTCCTTTGGATATCGATGCGCTGTAGTCCTTCATCAAAGCCTTGATTTGGTCTTTGTAATCGTATACCCCCTGACGACGCAATACACTCATGCTGTCTTCCATTGCGTTCAACTTAGATTCTTGGAAACGCAAAGTGGCCTCAGCATAATTAAAAGCATCTCTCGCTCGCTCACTGCGCATTCTGTTGCTCACGGAATCTGTATACTCCGCAATGGCATTGGCCATTTCCATTGCGCGCTTTGGACTCTCATCCAATACTTCAATTTCAATACCCCCAAATTTGGTCAAACTTGCACTGACGTTGTCGTTGTATTTTTTTCCAATTAAAGTATTGGCCCCAGATTCTGTTTTTGGAATATCGTACACGGTCCACAAATCAAATCGCTGTATCACTTTGGCCTTGATTTGATCGGAATTGATAATTTGCATCAAACGTTCTGCATCTTCCTCTTCCCCATACGCCAAGACGTCCTCCTTTTTTTGCTCCTCCATCAACTGCTCACCAAATGAGTGCTGCTGGGTAGCAAACAAAACCACTGTACTCTTGTATCGTTCTGGAATAAAAAAAGACACCACTGCAGATACCACTGCCGCCGCCAATCCGATAATCATCAACTTCTTCCTGTTCTTTAGAACAATCACCACCAAATTCTCTGAGGACACTGAGGAGTTCAAGTTTTCCATACTTTTTTACAAAATGAGTTTACTAACGACAAACAAGCCGAAATATTTTGCGTTTGCAATTTTACGGCTTTTTTCACTCTTCCTTGAAAATCTGACTTTTATCTTTTAAAATCCAAATGTGATGCTATATATTTGCACCCAAATTTATGAGTACTATTATGTCCCAAAACAATGGTAAAGTAGCGCAGGTAATCGGTCCAGTTGTGGACGTAACTTTCCCTGCAGGACAAAAGCTTCCCAACATCCTTGATGCGATGGTAGCTAAGCGTCCAGATGGTCAAGAATTGATTCTAGAGTGTCAACGTCACATCGGAGAAGATACTGTTCGCGCTATCGCAATGGACGCAACAGAAGGTTTGCAAAGAGGAGCAGAAGTTATTGCAATGGGACAAGCCATTACAATGCCAACTGGAGAGCAAATCAAAGGTCGTCTTTTCAATGTAGTGGGTACTGCAATCGATGGTATTGGTGAAGTCAATAAAGAAGGAGGGTATGCCATCCACCGCGCTGCTCCAAGATATGAAGACTTAACAACTTCAGCTGAGATCCTTTTCACTGGGATTAAGGTAATCGACTTGATTGAGCCCTATTCCAAAGGAGGAAAAATTGGATTGTTTGGTGGTGCTGGTGTAGGTAAAACGGTATTGATCATGGAATTGATCAACAACATCGCCAAGGCATACGAAGGTTTGTCTGTATTTGCTGGTGTTGGTGAAAGAACCCGTGAAGGAAACGACTTGTTGCGTGAGATGATCGAATCTGGCGTTATCAAATATGGTAAAGAATTCGTTCATGGTATGGAACAAGGTGACTGGGATGTAACCAAAGTAGACAAGGAAGAATTGGCAAAAAGCCAAGCTACCTTGGTATTTGGTCAGATGAACGAGCCCCCCGGAGCACGTGCACGTGTTGCATTGTCTGGTTTGACTGTTGCTGAGCATTTCCGCGATGGGGATGAGAAATCAGGTGGTCGTGATATCCTTTTCTTCATCGACAACATCTTCCGCTTTACTCAAGCAGGTTCTGAGGTTTCTGCATTGTTGGGTCGTATGCCTTCTGCCGTAGGTTACCAACCTACTTTGGCTACTGAGATGGGTGCGATGCAAGAGCGTATCACTTCAACCAAGCGTGGTTCTATCACCTCTGTTCAAGCGGTATATGTACCTGCGGATGACTTGACGGATCCAGCGCCTGCTACAACATTTGCTCACTTGGATGCTACTACTGTATTGAGCCGTAAAATTTCCGAGTTGGGTATCTACCCTGCGGTTGACCCATTGGATTCAACCTCTCGTATCTTGACTCCTCAAATCGTGGGTGACGAACATTATACTTGCGCGCAAAGAGTAAAAGGTATCCTACAACGTTACAAAGAATTGCAAGACATCATCGCAATCTTGGGTATGGATGAATTGTCAGAAGATGATAAATTGTCTGTTTACCGCGCGCGTAAAGTGCAACGTTTCTTGTCTCAACCTTTCCACGTAGCTGAACAGTTCACAGGTATCCCCGGTGTATTGGTTCCTATCGAAGAAACGATCAAAGGTTTCAATATGATCATGGACGGTGCTTGTGATGAGTATCCAGAAGCGGCTTTCAACTTGAAAGGTTCTATCGAAGAAGCAATCGAGGCGGGTAAGAAAATGTTGGCTGAATCAAGCAAAGCTTAATTAATATGCAAATCGAAATCATCACCCCCGATACGACGCTATACGCAGGTGAAGCAACTTATGTCTTCCTTCCAGGTAGCGACGGTAGTTTAGGTGTAATGAACAATCATGCTCCCCTAATCTCCAGCTTAAAAAAAGGAACGCTCCGCGTAAAAGACAATGCGGGTAAAGAGTTGAACTTTGAAGTTAACGGAGGAACTGTTGAGGTACTCAACAACAAAGTGGTGGTGTTAGCCGAATAATATTTGTGTTCTTATCAAAAAAGGCGATCAAACGATCGCCTTTTTTATTTTCATTTATTATTTAATCCTGTAGACATCGTATAGAAAATCCATCCTTCTTACTGTCGTTCAATCGCGAAAAATTGGCTGAAGTGTAACTCATTCTTCTGTACCATGCGTTGCTGGTACTGAAGCTGGTACTACTCCAAAAATACCCTTGATTTCCTTGGTTTAAAAAACCTCCAGTACTTAGGGCATCTCCCCCAGGAAGGGCGCCAAATCCAGAACTGTTTGTTGCTCCTGTATTGGGGGCCGTCCATTGACTCGTAGATTTAAGTGGGCCTCCCGCCAAAGTGCTTTGATTGCATGGGCCGCATCCGGTATTGGTTGATGGATCGACATTCAAAGCCAATGACGTCCACTCTGCATCTGAAGGCACATGCCAGCCGCATGGGCAAATATTTCTGGTATCAGATGCCGCATACCAATTATAGAGATTTCCGTAAGTTCCAGAAGATGCTGGATCATAGTTGTAGGTGCAATACGCGGAACTTGTCGCTCCGGCCCACAAAACATCAGAAGTTATCTGAGGAATTAAATCACCATTGCAAAAATGCGTGCTTTTTAAATTCTCTCCCATCCAAGTCTGCGATCCAATGACCACTTTAGTGTATGTGTTTCCATCAAAATCAACTACCACGTTGCTCGGTAAATTGGCTGCGCTTACACCCGGCACAATGCTAAAAGACCCGCCAATAAACAAACTATCACCCGTGGTACTGACACGCAATTTTGTGTTCTTGGCAGACAAACTATAAGGAACACTTTGCATCGGTTGCGCTCCCAACAAAATGAAACCATTGCCAGAGTCCACTTCAACTTTTAAAAATTTGGATCCAACAGACCAATTGATCGACTGATAAACATCTGTGCTCGTGCCCGCTCCTACGGACACTTGAAACCAACCATTGGCATCCGTTACAACAGCATGTGTCTCCATATAAACAGAAACACCAGACGCTCCTCCCTCTAAAATGCTCATACGCACAACAACATTGGTGTTGGCTTGCGCGATTCCCGATGCATCCCGTAACACCGCTTGATAACTCAAATAATCAGAACTTTGCGCTACCACCTGTCGACATAACACTAATGCCAACGCCAATAATAATATTCTCATACGGTTTGGTTTGACCACAATATTAAAGAAAAAGGCCGGATGATCCGGCCTTTCTATCTTTTGTATTCGATATTATTTGTTTTCTTCTTGCGGAGCTGGCGCATCCTGCGGCTGCTCAGCATTAACCGGATTCAATGCAGGAATCAAAGTACAAGTAGAAGGATCCACGGCTTGCATTTCTTTTTCTGCCATCATCTCATTGGCTCGCTTGTGCGCTCCATCCAATTGCAATACCACTCCCCATGCTGCCTTGGCACAAGGATCATTGCCTGTTCTTGCATAATATACACCCAAATAATCATAAGCCTCAATCAACCCTTTTTTATTCTTTTCGATTTGCGTCTGATCTTTGGTCACACGAGCAATGAATTTCTCAAAGTGTGGCTTGGCCAATCCCTTGAATTCCGTTGCACTTTCCATTCTGTTGTTGGCCTTGGCTCTGAACAACGTTGCATCAAAATATCGCTCCTCTGCCAATGTCAAAACTGAATCCGCTTTGGTATAATTCTTTGACAAATAATAGTTCAATCCCAAATTAAAATGATCGATGGGTTGAGCACCAAATCTCGCGATTCTCTTCTCTTGCCACTTGGCCGCTTGGTCGTATTTCTTACCCTTCTTGTAAATCTCAATGATTTCCTCATATCCTGCATGGTAAGCCGTATCCATTTTCAAAGCTTGCTCTATCATGGCTACACCCAAACTATCTTTCCCTATGGAAGCCAATAATTTACCTTTCAAAGCGTAATCATTTCCGGTGATATAAGAAGGATCAGTTGCCTTTTGCATAAACAAATCCACGTTCTCCAATCCTTTGGCATAATCACCTGTCTCCAAACATGTGTAAGCCAATACACGGTACATGATAAAGTTGTTGGGATTACAAGGCAATGCCGCTTCCAACTTTTGCATCGCGTTAGCATAATCCTTCGCCAAATACAAGAAGGTCGCATAACGTTGAGAGACACTACATGAGTTATTCAATTCCAAATATCGTTGGTAGGTTTCAACGGCCTGCGCATATCGGCCAGCAGATTTAAGCAATTCTGCCTTTTCACGAAACGCAGGTGCGTACTGGGCGTTGATTTTAATGGCTTCATTGTAAAACTCCAAAGCTTGATCCCAGTTCTCTACTTGCTTGTATAATTTCCCCTTTCTCAAAACAGCATCTGAATTCAAAGGGTCAACGGCAATGGCTTTGTTATAAAAAGCAATCGCCTTACTCAAGTTACTCGCTTCGATTCCGGTTGCAAATTGACGTGCAGCCTCTTCATAATCACCCCAAACAACATACAAATCACGGTTTTTAGGGTTCTTTTTCTCAACCTCTTGCAACTGAACCAAAGCTTTGGGCAAATCTTCTTTTGTTCCATAAGCGGCGTAAACCGCAGCCAACTCCAACATCGCATCTTGCAAAATGTCTTTCATCTGCTTGTTCTTTTTGCCTTCAGAAATCTTTTCCGCTGCATAAGTCAATTTGGTATCCATCCCCGCATGATCTTTTCTTAATCCTTTCACTCTTCCGGCTCCAATGTGATTCAGAGGGTTTACATCCATGATGCGAATTCCCTTTTCAAAATAAATATTGGCGCTATCCACTTTTTCATTCATGAAAGCAAGGTTGTCCATTTCTGTCAACGCCCATTCCATGTAGTTATCTCCCAATTCATAATAAGCCGTAGACAATGTTAAGGCGGCTCCTGGCTCTTGACGCGCCATGGCTCCGTTGGCAAATCCAATCAATGCTTGGTAATCTGCCGCGGCTTTTCCAAACTGCTCATTTCTTTTTTTCTGACCCGCACTTTGCAATGTCACTTGCGCACTGCTCATCAATACCATACATACCGCTACGAGGGTGAATGCGATGGTCTTTACCACTTGATTCATAACTTTATTGTTTGATTTTAATAGTTCTTACTGGAGATTTGGCTGCCACCATTCCCATTTTGTGAATGATCAACTGTCCTTTTTCTCCTGCGAGAAAAGAGACAAAGCCCGTGCCAACCGTTTCTTTCAGGCCTGTTCTAATCGCATAAACGTCTCTGCGATACGGATAGGTCTGATCATAAATATACGCTTGATAAGGGCCGCGGGGCATTTTCGACTGGTATTTGTTTTTGTCATTAATGACACCAACGGTTTTTATCTTTCCGCGAATAGCCTTGGATGTAGCGTCCTCACGATCACTTAACCATGAAACGCTAATAACGCCGATTGCCCCAGGATGTTTGGAAACGTAGTCAATAACGTCATCATTTTTTTCTGTAGCAAAAAAGTTTTCTGGAATAGGTGCATTATGCAAAAACTCCTCTCTGATAAATCTTGCGTTACAAGAAGCCTTGTTGTCTATCACAACGCGAATATCCCCACTACTTTTTCCTCCAACAGCCCGCCACGTCTTGCACTCACCCGACATGATGCGCTTGATTTGATCCGTTGTCAGCGCGGTGTCTTGATTTTCTGGGTGCACAATAAACGCAACACCATCAATGGCTATTCTTACCATTTCAGGGAAACGCTTCTTGGATTCAAACATTTTCAACTCCTCTTCAGTAAGCTTTCTATTGATAATCGCCCCTTGGATACTGTCTTTCAATAACAACTGAATCACCTCTGTCTCAGGAAGGTATTGCGCATTGACTTGTGCATTGGAGTAAAACTCTTGAAACACATCAATCTCAGACTCCATCATCAACTGGTAGGACATATCCACTCCTAATTTCAATTTACCTGAAGAAATAGAATCCCCAGAGCGATCATAATTTCCGCAACCGAAAAGTACAATTGCAAAGACAACAGCGACTAGTTTATTCATGATTTCAATTGCTTTAATATTCTTCTTGATCTCACCAATGCATACAAGGCCATCACGCCACAAAATGCATATTTCCTCCATCCAGGAAGTGTTGAGTCAAACAAATCACTTCCCATGACCAAAACCAACATCGACACCATTACCAAAATGGTAAACAGAGACAAGAGTTGAGCAAGAGATAATTTCTTCAGCATCATGCGGCGCTAAGATACAAAGGGATAATAATAACCCTACCTTATTTAGAAAACAAAAGGGAGTTTACACTCCCTTTTTAATATTAGTTTAACGTAAACTTAATCGGTATTCTCATCCGGTATCTCACGGAATTTCCGTTCATTTTAGCTGGAGCAAACTTCTTTTTCAATTTCTGTACTGCACCAACCGCAATTTTATCGAAACCTGGACCTTCTTCTACACCTCTTAAAACTTCCACGTTCGATACAGAACCATCTGCCTCTACGATGAAAGATACGTATACAGTTCCTTCAATTTGGTTTGTTTTTTCCATTTCTGGATAAACAATGTAGTTTCTCAATTCAGCGTACATCGCTTCTTGACCACCTGGGTATCCTGCTTCTTCTTGCACAAAGTCAAAAACTTTGGGGGGATCTTTCTTCACGTCAACTACCGTGTAGGTGTCTTCATGAGGAACAACCAGACCCTCTTCTCCTTCCGTGGTTTCGGTAGAAATGTTCTGACGATCCAAATTGTCCTGTGAGGGCGGAGGATTGTCCACTACTTCATCCGTTACTTCGATTGTCGTGAATTGAATCTGACGAATCTTGGGGGGTGGGGGTGGCGGTGGGGGTGGCGGTGGGGGTGGCGGTGGTTCATTTGGATCTGTAGGAGGTGGAGTCATCATTTCTGCTGACAACTCAACTTCAAAAGCTTCTTCTTCGCCCTCTGCCCCACGCAATATCTTGGGAGAATATGCTACCAAAGTAGCAAATCCTACCGTAGACATGACGGCATAAAACAAGAATCTACCATACCCCTTACGGATGTAATAAGCACCATAGACTTTGTTCTTGTCTTCAAAAACCAAGTCGTTTCGGTCACGGCTGAATAAGTTATTCCAACCGGACTCAAAGCTCAACGCCACTATCACTAGGGCAAATATGCTTAAGGTTAGTATTGTATCCATAACTTTAGATTTTTAAGGCTGTACAGACAACTTCATTAATCGTTCGAAGATTCTTTAGCTGCTGGTAAACCCAATTCTGTAACACGCTTTTCTACTGCTTCTTGCTCGTTCTTTTCCATGTCTAAGATGGCACGCTTCCGAACGTTACAAATGTTCAATTCATCCATTGCATTTACAACGTTTCTCCACATACTCTTATCAATGGTCTTGACGATAACAAAGGGAGCCAACTCATCGTTTACGATTTTGCTGTATGCCTCTTTGTATTGCGCTTCATACTCCTCTTTGCTCAATTGCTTGCTATTTAAATCGGCTTTCAATTCAAATACACGCTCATTGATTGTTCTGTTCTTATCCAACAACACTTTACGAAAACCATCCTTCGAAAAATCGGTTTTCTGAAGAACCGTTGTATCTGGATCAAATTTCCCGTGGTAGTAAAACAAATGTTCTTCTCCCGCACCGATCAAGATGGTTGTTGCCAACTCATCCGCCAATTTGGTTTTTTCGTCATTGTTTTCAACTTCCTTGGGGTAGATGATCTCTAATGTTTTGGGCTTGCTGAGTGATGTTGCCAAGATGAAGAAAGTCAACAACAAGAAAGCCAAATCCACCATGGGAGTCATATCCATGCGGACTACACCTTTCTTGGGGCGTTTCTTACCACCTTTTTCACCACCACCACTTTCTATGATTTCTGCCATAGGATATCGATTACTCGCTTTCAGCAGAAATATCCACTCCTGCTTCTAACGTGGTTACCATGTTAAATTGAAAAATATTTTTCTCGCGGAAAATATCGATGACCTTTTCGATTTTTTCATACTCGGTTGCACCGTCTGCTTTGATTGCGTATCGCAAACCTTCGTCATCACGAAGATCCTCTACGCTAATCCCTTTATTCTGTGCATCGATCATGAAAGCTTCGTATCCTTCTTGAATCCATTCAGCCAATTCGTTTTTCAATGAATCCGTGGGAATTCCCTTTGTCATTTGATCCATTTTAGCTCGAACAGCTTCGTCTTCTTTCAAGTAAGTACCAAGGTTCGCCAAATCCATTCCAAACATTCCCATTACAGAAAAACGCTTGAGCTGCTCTTCTGTAAGTTTCAATTCAGGATGTCTTTCAATCATGCCGTTGATCATTTCACGACGAACATCTTTTCCATGAATATCAAAGAAAACACGTCCATCACTGTCAATGGTTACCAACATAATTTTTTCTGGCAACAACAATTCTGAAGTAGAAGACGGGGTGTCAACCAAAACAGGTTCGTTGGGGCGAAACTTAGCGGTAAGGATAAAGAAGGTCACCAATAAGAAACCCAAGTCAACCATGGGCGTCATGTCCAGGCTGGGGGCACTTTTTGGCATTTTTGGTTTTGGCATAATTGCTACCTTTTATTGAACCTTACCTTCGATATTATTTCTTTGCTCCTACTGATTGAGCTACGCTGAAACCAGCTTCGTCAATGGCGTGAGTCAATGAATCGATACGTGTGCTAAAGAAGTTGAAAAGGATAATCGCTACAGCTGAACCCAAGATACCCAAGAAGGTATTGATCAAGGCTTCAGAGATACCCAACGAAAGTGCTGTAGCATCTGGAGCTCCTGCAGTTGCCATCGCTTCAAATGAGGTAATCATACCACGTACAGTACCCAACAATCCAACCAATACACCCAAAGAGGCGCAAGTAGACAAGATAACCAAGTTCTTAGACAACATTGGCAATTCCAAAGCTGAAGCTTCATCCAACTCGTTTTTCACTGCAGTTACTTTGGCTTCTTTGTCCATTGATGAATCTCCATCAACCGCTTTGTACTTGGTCAAACCCGCTTTCACTACTGCGGCTACTGATCCACGTTGTGCATCACAAGCAGCAATGGCTTGGTCTACTTGACCGTTATTCAATAAAGTACGGATCTGGCGAACAAATTTGCTCGTGCTTCCTTTTCCTTTTGCCTTAGAAAGGCTGATCAAACGCTCAACAAAGAAAATAATAACCACCAAGTTTACGGTGATCAAAAGTGGTACAATGAATCCCCCTTTGTGGATGGTTCCCAATACGTTCAAAGGATGTCCCTTCTCTGCATCTCCGCCTTCAAAGTTGGCTGGATCACCCAATACATTTACAAACAACAATGCCGATACAACCAAAGCCACAGGAATGGCGATGTACGGGAAAATTGCCGACCAATCAAAGCTGCTCTCAGCGCTTTGTGTTTTTTTCACTTGACTCATACAATTAGAATAAAATTTTTTAGTGCGCCAAACATACGCAAGGAAGACCTAAAAAGGAAACAATTTCATGTTTTCTTTTTGTGAAATTTAGGCGTGCATCTCGTCGTACTTCAGCCTTACGAATTTACGCACGCTAAATACCGTGGCCAACGTAGAAACACTTAGACCGACAAATACGGTTCCAACGATTACCCAAATCACCCGTCCATGATCCATTAACACCCCGATGATGGTGGGCCAATCTTTCATGATTAGAAACAAGCCTGAAAATATAATGGCCAAGGCAATCAATGACGCGCGAAGCCCTTGCCACATGCTTTTTAAGACAAACGGCCTGATAATAAACCACTGAGTAGCGCCTACCAGCTGCATACTTCGAATGATGAATCGTTGAGAAAAAACGGTCAGCTCCACCGTATTCACTATCAACGCGATGCTGATCATCAAAAGCAATCCCGCAATGGTCATTAAAATCAAACTCCAATGCGCAATATTCTGGTTGATTTTTTCAATCAAACTCTCCTGCACGATGACGTCTTTAACCAGCGGACTCTTTTTCCAATCTTCTACTTTTTTTCGAATCATTTGTATATCCGAAGCTTCCGGGTTTATCCGGACATCCAAGGAGGCGGGCAAGGGGTTGTATCCCAAAACACCCGCAACAAAATCATCTCCCAACTCTTGCTTCATGATCTCCGCCGCTTGCTCACTACTCACAAAGGTGGTAGACTCACAAAAAGGCTCTGACTCAATCTGCTTTTTAAATACCATCAAGTCATTCTCGTGGGCATCGGGGATAAACATCACCTGGGCCACCAACTGATCTTGAAAATGTTGTGTCAATGCATTCCCCAAGATCCAAAATACCAATAACAATCCTACCAAGATCAATACCATGGTGGTACCGATAAAGGTGCTGATTGAAGCTGATTTACTGGCAGATGTCTTGAGAAAACTACGCATGATTGTTTATTGTACCTGAGCGATTACTCCTGTGAAATACAAGTCTTCATCTGCCAAAGGATGATTGAAATCGATGACAATTGAATTCAATTTCACCTCAACCACAACGCCATAAACCTCTTCTCCTTCTGGAGTGTTCATGGGAACCACTTCTCCAACTTCAAACAACTCATCGTCCATCTCACCATCTTCAGCTATGAAATCACTTTTGGGGAACTCCATGTAAAACTCTTCTTTCTCCTCTCCATAAGCATCTGCGCATGGGATGTGAATTTGAAATTCCTGACCAGCTTCCATGCCCATGATGGCTGCTTCAAAAGCAGGAATCATTTCCCCTGCTCCAATGGCAAACTCCAAGGGTTGGTCTTCTGTTGTCTCTTCAAATAATTCTCCATCAAATGCATCCAAGTGAAGGCGGTAATGAACCGCTACTGTCTTTCCATTTTCTACTTTCATTGTCTATTTTTTTACGATTATTTTTTGTCCTACCTTCAACTTATCGCTCAACTTAGGATTTAATTTTTTCAAGTCGGTTACCGTTGTGCCATTCTTTTTGGCAATTTGAGTCAATGTATCTCCGCTGCGCACGGTGTAATATTTGGGTGCTGCTGGCTTGGGCGTAACTGTTGGTTTGGGGTCCTTAGGTGGAGCAGGCGTCACGGCTTTGGTTGAATCCGCGTTTTCGGTGGCGTTCTCCATGGCCTTGTCTGCTGCATTTACCGGCGCATCTTCCGTAATCTGAATGGTCTTTTTCACCTTGGTTTTGATCTTCAGTTTTTGCCCGGATTTGACACTATTGCTTCGCAACTTATTCCAATCTTTAACCTGCTTGGTGGTGACTCCATATTTGCGCGCAATGGAAGCCATATTCTCCCCGCGACTCACTTTGTGCGTCTTCCATACTTCCTCATACACTATCTTCTCACGCACTTTCTTTGCGGTTTGCCCAGACTCTGATCCATTACTCGCAACCTCAGAACGGGGTGTTTCTATAACGATGGCACTTTGTGCATAAATCAATGACTCATTGGCCAAAAACAAACCGACTTTGCTAATGGGCAAAGTGAGATAATGTCTGTATCCATTGTCTGGTATTTGCTTCAACTTATACGTTCCATTCAAATAGGCAATGTCCTCGACGTTCATGCCGATAATTTTTGAAAGGGTAACAAAATCTACTCTGCTCTTTACATCTACCGTATCAATCTCATAACAAGTGACCAAAGGCTTCTTGGGGTATAAATTGTACTCTGGTGCATGACTCATGATGTAGTTCACGGCAATAAAAGCAGGAACATATCCTTGCGTCTCTTTGGGTAAAAAGGGTTTAATACTCCAAAAATCTTTCTTTCCGCCCGCTCTTCTTATGGCCTTGTTGACATTCCCAGGACCACTGTTGTAAGCAGCCAAGGCCAGTTGCCAATCGTCAAAAGTTTCATACAAAAACTTCAAATATTTACAAGCCGCCTCAGTGGATTTGTAAGGATCAAATCGTTCATCCACATAACTGGAAATGTTCAATCCATATAATTTTCCTGTGGCGGGCATAAATTGCCACAAGCCGCCGGCTCCTACTCTTGAGATGGCCGTTGGGTTCAATGCCGATTCTACAATCGCCAAATATTTTAATTCAATGGGAATATTGTATTTGGCCAAATGCTCTTCAATCATGGGAAAATACAACTGGGATAACCCCAATACTTTAGAAGTAACGTCTTTTCTCCTAACAGCATACAAATCAATAAAGCCCTGAACCGTGGAATTATAAACCAAATCAAATGGCGTGTCTGCATCCAAATTCTTCATTCGCTGGCTGACAATCTCAGATGTAAAACTGGGCAATTGGTCTTTCTCATATCCAAAGGGATTGAGTAATGTGGAGTCCGTTGAATAACAAAAGTGATTCAAATATCCCGAAACCAAGACGCGATCGATGGCCTGAATTGCGGGGTCATCTTTTTGAATTGAAAATACGCCATCTCCTGTAGGCTGCGCCTGCAAAAGGTTTCCAATGAAAACAACAAATAATAAAACAATTAATCTCACACCCAAATTTTTAGCGGTTATCAAAAAACATGTATCATCCTAAACTTGGTACAAGTTCCGAAGGTTTAGGAGGTGCCTAAACGAAATTCAGCGTTGTTTTGTTAACAGGGTTATTAAAAACCTGAGATACATTGCTCCATTTGTTTGGCTGCTTGGAGCAATTGGTTTTCTTGAAAAGCTGGAGCCAAGATTTGCAACGCAAAGGGCATTCCGTTCTCTTTCTTTCCCAAGGGAATTGAAATTGCGGGATGTCCCGTTAAGTTGGCTTGCACAGTAAAGATATCTTCCAAATACATTGCAATAGGGTCTGCAGATTTTTTACCCATCTCAAAAGCGGTATCCGCTGTTGTTGGGGTAATAATCACATCATATTGCGACAATATTTCATTGGTCTTATTCTGTATTACTCTTCTCACTTTTTGAGCACGACTGTAATAAGCATCGTAATATCCTGAGCTCAATACAAACGTTCCCAACATGATTCTGCGCTTCACCTCAGTACCAAATCCTTCCGTTCTACTTTGCTTGTATGTGGCCTCAATGCCCTTGGCATCTTTGGCGCGATATCCATAATGGATACCATCAAACCTTGACAAATTGGATGACGCTTCAGCCGTTGTCAATACATAGTAGGCAGGAACCAATTGATCCACGTAGGGGAAATTAACCTCTTCAACTGTATGACCCGACTCTTTTAACTTTTCGATAAGATTTAAAAATCTCGATTTGATTTCACTATTCAACCCTTCACGATGCAGGCAATCCTTCAACACCGCTATTTTCATGGGTGATGCAGGAATCGCTTCTTTATGATATCCGGAAGCATACAATGTTCCGTCCATACCATCTGGACCTGACATCACTTCCAACATCAAAAAGGAATCTTCTATCTGGTGGGTCATGGGGCCAATTTGATCAAAGCTACTGGCGTACGCAATCAAGCCGTAACGAGAAATTCTACCATAGGTTGGCTTGAGACCTACAATATTGGTATATGCAGCAGGCTGTCTGATACTTCCTCCTGTATCGCTTCCCAAAGTGGCCAAGCACAAATCGGCGGCCACTGCTGCCGCTGATCCTCCTGACGAACCCCCGGGCACACACTTTTCGTTGACGGGATTTAATACGGGTCCATATACTGACTTTTCATTGGATGAGCCCATTGCAAATTCATCGCAACTCAATCTTCCAATCACAATGGCATCTTCATCCAACAAGCGTTGAACGGCAGTGCCTGTATAAAGCGATGTAAAACCCTCTAAAATTTTAGATGACGCAGTTACTTGGTGGTCTTTGAAACAAAGGTTGTCTTTTAATCCAACCACCATTCCAATCAATTTTCCACGCTCACCGCTGTCCCACTTCTTTTGCAATTCTTCTGCGCGTTGTAACGCTTCCTCCGCAAAAACTTCGATAAAAGCATTCAAATGCTTTTTATTCTCTATTTGTTGCAAATAATAACGGACCAATTCAGGTAGGGTAATAGATCCACTACCCAAATCCTTTTGAATCTCGGCTAAAGAAGAATAACGCGGGGTCATTACAGTTTTTCTGGCTTGTTGTCTGATGATTCGCCTTTACTGGCGTCTTTAAACTCTTTCATTCCCTTACCCAATCCACGCATCAATTCTGGAATTTTTTTACCTCCAAAAAACAACAACAACACTGCAATAATGAGAATAATCTCTGTAGCTCCTAATTTACCCATGAGTACTTTTTTTCAAATGAATAGGTGGCAAAGATATACCAAATCAATTCGCTCCAAGCGACTATCTTGAAAAGACCAATTCCGATTGACCAATTTTCTTTCCCCCCTCAAAAATGCTGATTTTATATGTGCCCTTAGATAGCGCTCCACCTGCATTACAATAAATACAAACATCGGTGTCTTGATTTTGATAATCAATTTCACGCATCGCACTGTACGTCATGGGCGAACCATCCACAGTTACACTCCCAGCATTGCCCACTACGCTTCCTCCAGGTCCTTCTATGCGCATGTAGATTTTCTTGGTCCCGGCTTTTACTATGGTGTTTTGGCGAATGGTAAAACAAGATTTCAGCTGCTCCGCTTGCGATGCGCGCTCTACCTCTTTCTCTCCACCTCTTGACTTTTCTTTAATCCCTCGATTGGAGAATCCCGCTGCAGATAACACAGATCCCTTACTCACCAATTCTTGAGTGCTATTTAATTCCGTAGCCAATTGCTTGGATTGAGATTCGGCATGGTCCGCGCGATTGGTTTCGTTTTGCTTTTCAACGATCAAGCGGTCATTCATGCGTTGCAAAGAATCAATATCATGAATATACCCCTTCATGATTTTACGCAATGTAGCGGTTTCATCGCGAAGCTTTCTAATATCAAAATCCTTGTTACGTGCAGCTTGCAACAAAGAGCCAATACGCTGGGCTTGCCAAGCAATACTGTCTTTCATTTGCGCATTGTCCGTCTCCATGCCTTGAAAAGTCTGCTGCATTTGTTCCAATTCCATTTGCAAGCCATCACGTTCGTCAATCAAAGTACCATTCTCTTTGTCAATGTAGACAATCCTTTCCGTCAGTTCTTTTTTGGTGGAATACAACATGTATCCAAGAAACAAAGACAAGGCAGCCAAGATGCTGATGAGAATGATGTAAACGCGATTATTCATAAAAATTTTTTTACAAAATTAAGTTGTTTGTTCTTTCGATGTTCCGTCTTATATTTGCCACCGCTTGGGTCCTGTGGCCGAGCGGCTAGGCAGAGCTCTGCAAAAGCTTGTACAGCGGTTCGAATCCGCTCGGGACCTCTAAAATCCTCCTTCGGGAGGATTTTTTATTTTCCTATGGCGCTGCCTCCAAATCCAATTCATCTTTCACGCGCTCTATGCCGTTATGATACAAAGCGCTCTGTTCAATGACCGGAAGAACAACAAAAGAAAATTGATAGATCGGATCATAAGTCCAAGATTGTTCTCGCTGCTCTCTGGGCATCCATCGCACTTTTCCATTGATTTTCTCACCAGCCACCAACAATACACTCAACACCAAGAGGGTTTTTAAAACGGAAAAAAATAAACCTGCAAATGAGTTGACATTTCCTCCACCGCCAGCCTTTATTGCTGCACTGGCCAATTTAGCAACAAAAAATAACGCCACCCCAATGCCAATCAAACAAATCAAAAAAGTTTTAAGCCCAGTCCCGTTGGGCTGAGGACCGCCCCATTTCTCTGCAATCCAATCTGAAAAATGCACAGAGAGATACAACGAAACAAAAATGAAAAGCAGATAAAAGATCTCCATGATAAAACCATTTTTCCAACCCCGCCAAGCGGCCAAGCCCAACAGTAGAAAAATAACGATGTCAAAAATCATAATCATGGTTGAAAATTAAACTTTTTACAGCGATTTTGACTTTCCAAATGGATTCTTTGTCCATTCTCCCTTGTTAATTACTTGTCGATGTTCCTACTTTTGTAAAAAATTATTGAATCATGAGTCAGTTTGATGTCGTTGTTATTGGATCTGGTCCTGGTGGTTATGTAAGCGCCATTCGTTGCGCCCAATTGGGAATGGATGTGGCGTTGGTGGAAAAATACAATAGCCTTGGGGGCACTTGCTTAAATGTAGGATGCATTCCTTCAAAAGCCTTGTTGGACTCATCAGAACATTACCACCAAGCGGTTCACCAATTCAACGAGCATGGCATCGAATTGTCATCTGCTCCTAAAATCAACATCAAGCAAATGATTACCCGCAAAGCGGGTGTTGTTTCTGATACCGTGAAAGGAATTCAGTTTTTGATGAAGAAAAACAAAATCACGGTCCTTCACGGCATGGGAAGTTTTGTTGATGCCCACACTTTGTCCGTGGCTGGTGAAAAAGAAACGGTCACCATCAGTGCTAAAAATTTCATTATTGCAACAGGATCCAAACCCGCCTCTTTGCCATTCATCCAAATCGATAAAAAACGTGTCATTACCAGTACCGAAGCATTAGAAATGACGGAGGTTCCCAAACATTTGATCATCATCGGTGGAGGGGTAATTGGCCTGGAATTGGGCAGCGTATACGGTCGCTTGGGTGCCAAAGTAAGTGTGGTCGAATTTATGGATGGCATCATCCCCACCATGGATAAAGCTTTGGGTAAGGAGTTACAAAAGTCATTGACCAAGCTGGGCTTTGAGTTCTACTTGTCTCACAAGGTCAAATCCGTTGAAAACAAAGGCAAGAAAGTCATTGTTAAAGCAGACAACGCCAAAGGTGAGGAATTGACTTTGGAAGGGGATTACACCTTGGTATCTGTGGGACGTCGTCCATATACAGATGGGTTAAATGCAGACAAAGCGGGCGTTGCCTTGGATGAAAGAGGCCGCGTAATTACCAATGACCATTTACAAACCTCACAACCCCACATTTACGCCATCGGCGATGTGGTAAAAGGCGCAATGTTGGCCCACAAGGCGGAAGAAGAAGGCGTTTATGTAGCTGAAATTTTGGCCGGACAAAAACCCAACATCAATCACCACCTTATCCCTGGCGTGGTATACACCTGGCCAGAAGTTGCAGCAGTTGGACACACAGAAGAAGAATTAAAAAGCAAAGGAGTTGCTTACAAAACAGGAAACTTCCCCTTTAAAGCCAGCGGAAGAGCCCGCGCAAGTATGGATACCGATGGATTTATCAAAGTATTGGCCGATGCCACTACAGACGAGGTATTGGGTGTTCACATGATCGGCCCTCGTTGCGCTGATTTAATTGCCGAAGCTGTAATGGCCATGGAATTCAAAGCCACAGCCGAAGACATCGCGCGCATTTGTCACGCGCATCCTACCTTTACTGAAAGCTTTAAAGAAGCCGCACTTGCTGCCACTGCCAATAGAGCCATTCACATGTAATTCGAAGGAAAAAATATCAAAAGAGAAGGCCATGCGCCTTCTTTTTTTATGGCATCAATGTAAATCGAGCCACTGATGTATCGTTCAACGTGCAGGGCTCATGCCACATGGACAAGGGTCTTGCATAAACGCTTCCAAAGGGAATGCTCTTGTAAATCACCAATGGCTCTTGGGTTTCACTGTGATTGGCCAATGTAATGACTTCATAAACGCCACCTTTGTAGTGTTTCCAGCGGGTGCCTGGCATGGGATAATGAAAGGGATAGTTCATTAAAACGAAGGATTGATTACGTTGGTAAATTTCTTCTTGGGTTCTTTTTTCTTGCCTACTCTAAAAACATACCCTACTTGCACACCTCGCTCAAAATAGTGAATGGTCTGAGAGGCCCGGGCGTTGCCGTCATTAATTCCATCTCCTGCGGCGTGTTTTTCTAATTGAATATTGAACAAGTAATTGATCCCGTTTTGAAACCCATGTTGTATAAAAAAGCAATCATTGATAACAAATCGAGCGCCATAAACAGCGCTTATGCCAATGCCGCTGAAATGCAAGTTGTTCAAATAGCGTTGACGCATGAAGGTGTAATCGGTCCAACAAATCACAGCTCCTGTGCCCACACCTCCATACAAATCCAGCCGCGACTTGATTTTTGGAAATTGAAAAACAGTACCTCGCTTCTCCAATTGCACACGGATATAATTCATCCCATTGCTGTGATGAAAATCCATAAAAGAACGCTTATACAACACCGTATCACCTGCATTAAATTGACCCACATAGGTTGAACCATCTGCAGGATCCGGGTTGTAGTAAGTCAAACAAGACGGATCGATATACCCCTCAATTTTCATGTTCTGGGTTTGGGTCAATCGATACTTGTGGTGATCATAACCCAATGACAAAAACCAATTGTTCTTCAACTCCGTTCCCATTCTAAAATTAAACTGCGGAACAGAAAACTGTTTCAACTTAAAATATTGATCCAAATCCGCCGGCATATCATTGGCTTTGGCATCAACCAAGGTAAAATCGTATCGATCACTCACATAGTGAATGTCCGATGGGGCGTAAAAATTGCGGTGATAACCCCAATAGATGTAAGACTCTCGGCCTTTCTTCTCCACAGGAACGTTATCCTGAGCCATCGCATAAAACGGCATAAAATATAGGCAAAATAGAATAAGGTTTTTCATGGACCAATTTTAGTTTCGTGCAAATAAAATACACTTATGGAAACGCACACAACAGAAATAGGAAAAAACGGCGAATATCAGGCGGCGCAATTTCTGAAAGACAACGGATATCATATCCGTGAGCAAAATTGGCGATTGGGAAAATATGAAATCGACCTCATCGTTGAAAAAGGAGATAACTTGGTTTTTGTCGAAGTAAAAACCAGAAATGGTTTTGAAATTCCCGCCGATAGAATTGTTCAATCGCAACAAAAGCTGAGAATCATGAAAAGTGCACATGCCTACATTGTGCGATACAACATCCTTCTGGAGCCCCGATTTGATCTCATCACCATCTTTGGTGAAGGGCCTCAAATGCGCATTTCACATATCGAATCTTACTTTTATCCCACCCTATTATCCGCTCGCTCGCTTTAGATTCACTAATTTTGCCAAAAATAACGATATGGCAAAGTTTCAAAAACGCGATTCTGAACAGGGTGGTGAAAGAAGAGGTCGTCCTTCTCAAAACAAAGGAAGATCCAGAAGCAGCGAAAAAGATCCCCGTGGTGCAAAATCCACCGGAGGCTTGCGTGTAGGTAAATCTCGTCCTGAAAAAAGTGAGTCTCGCGATCAGAAATCTGCGCCAAAAAGAGAGTTTAAGCCCAGAACAGAAGGGGACGCTCGTGGTCCAAGAAAAGTGGGTTTCAAGTCTCGTGGTGAGGGCGGAAGTACCCGATCTGAAAGAAAAGAGGGTTTTAAACCGCGTGGTGAAAGATCTGGAGAAAGATCAGAAGGCTTCAAACCCAGAGGAGATAAGCCTTTTGGAAAGAAACCCTTTTCCAAAGGCCCTGGCGTGGGTCCGCGAAAAAGAAAATTTGACAACGATGAGGCCGAACAAAAGCCGCGTTTCAGAAAGAGTTCCAAAGATCTCGATACCGATTTCACACCCAAAAAAGCATTCATCTCCCGCACAGAGCGTGATGGCTTGGTGCGCCTAAATAAATACTTGTCTCAAGCGGGTATTGCTTCAAGACGAGATGCCGATGAGTTGATTGCCTTGGGCCTAATCTCCGTCAATGGAAAGGTGGTTACAGAATTGGGTGAAAAGATCAATCCCCAGAAAGATGTTGTGAAATACGATGATCGTGTCATCCGTCCCGAACACTTCCGATATGTCTTGTTGAACAAACCCAAAGGTTTTTTAACGACAGACGAAGACGAAAAAGGAAGAGAAACGGTGATGAGCCTGGTGCAATCTGCCTGCGCAGAACGCATTTATCCTGTTGGCCGAATGGACAAAGAGGCCACGGGTCTTTTATTATTCACCAATGATGGGGACATGGCCAAAAGATTGACCACACCCAAAAACGAGTTCGCTCAATTGTATCATGTCGAATTATCAGAAAAAATATCACAAGCCCACATGAAGCAAATGTTGGATGGTGTGAAATTGGAAGATGGTTTTGTCAAAGTGGAACAAGTAGCCTTTGTTGAAGGAAGTGAGGATAAAAAACAAGTGGGATTGCGCATTCACAGCAGCAAGAACAAGATCGTGCGCCGCATGTTCGAAACCTTGGGTTATCGTGTCAAGAAACTGGACCGTGTCATGTACGCAGGTTTAACCAAAAAAGATTTACCCAGAGGCCGCTACCGCCATCTAACTCCTTCTGAGGTTGGTTTCCTCAAGATGATACGCTAACATGATTCACCTGCTGACTCCGACAATACGACCAGAAGAAAACCTGCTCCAAGATTGGATGGTGCTTCTCTTTGTTTTGTCGTTGTCTTTTATTGCCTATTTCAATACGGTCTACCCCACCAAGATCCGTAACATTTTCAAGGCCTTCCGCAGTGATATTTTTATGCGTCAATTGATGCGAGAAGAAAATATCCTGCCCAGAACCCACGTCTACCTTACCTTTCAGCATGCCGCTGTTTTGGGACTCTTTGTTAACCTGGCTTATCAGGTCTACTTCCCACAACCCATGGCTTCCTGGTTGTTCTTCCTCATTTGCTGGGGGGGAATATTGGGGGTCTACGGTTTAAAGTGGTTGGCCATTCAAACGGTGAAATGGTTAACCGATGGGGATTTCACGCTTTCTGAATACCAATACCGAACTTTTGCGCTGAATCGGTTGCTGGCCATTGCGGCACTTCCCTTTGTGCTTTTGCTATCCATCACCGACAAAGCCTTGGCTCCTTGGTTCATCTCATTACTCAGTATCCTGATGGGCCTGCTCATCGTTTGGCGAATCCTAAAAGGGGCTTGGACGGCTTTTACGAATAACGTTCCATTATTCTATATCTTTTTTTACATTTGCACTCTTGAAATTTTACCCGTGTGGATGGGCGTGGTTTGGATCGCTCAATTATCGCACGTTTGATTTTTCATTTTGTTTTTGAATCATGGCAGAAAAAGTAAAATCAATTCTGATTACTCAGCAAGATCCAGGGAATGAAAAAAATCCCTACTATGAGCTTGCAAAAAAGTATAAGATCAAAATTGATTACCGCCCCTTTATTCATGTAGAAGGGATTCCCGCCATCGACTTCCGCCAGCAACGCATTGACATTCTTGAACATCCTGGAGTCATCTTCACCAGCCGTAACGCTGTAGATCACTACTTCCGAATGGCCAAGGAAATGCGCATTACCATTCCCAATGAAATGAAATATTTCTGTATGTCGGAAGCGATTGCTTTTTATTTACAGAAATACATCCTTTTCAGGAAAAGAAAAATATTCTATGGAACAGGTACCTTGCAAGCTTTGCTTGAAGTAATTCAAAAACACAAAAGCGATAAATTGTTGCTTCCTTGCTCAGACCTTTTGAATCAAAACATACCCAATACATTGGAGAAAGAAGGGTTCAATTACTCAAGAGCTACGATGTTCAAAACAGTTTGTAGCGACTTAAGTGATTTGGCGGATGTGAAGTACGACATGCTTGTTTTCTTTTCTCCCTCCGACATCGAATCGCTATTCAAGAACTTTCCAAAGTTCAAACAGAATACCACCCGCATTGCGGTGTTTGGAAAAACCACAGCCGATGCCGCTACCGAAGCCAAGTTGAAAATCAACATCATGGCTCCCAATCCCAAGTCGCCCAGCATGAGCGCTGCGATTGAACAATACATCATCGAGAACAAATAAAATATAGGATATTCCTATAATTTATGCCTTTTTTAGGGCGATTCCCGTGCGCACTTTTGTGGCATGGATGAATTGCTTTTAAGACAACAGATAGCGCTTTCTTTGATTCCGGGTTTGGGCCCAAAAAGAACCCGCGAAATGCTCCTTCTTTTTCAGGACCCCATGGAAATTTTCAGGGCCCCAATCCAAGATTTTCAATCTCTTCCTTTCTTCAATAAGTCCATCTATCAGGCCATTCACGGGAAAGAAATTCTACTTCAAGCAGATAAAATCATTCAAGATTGTCAAAGGCTACATGTTGATGTCACCTTCATTGCGGATGCACAATATCCCCATCGATTAAAAAACTGTGAAGACGCGCCTGTTGTTCTTTATACCCAAGGAAAACCGTTGCAATTTTCTCCATTTGTGTTTTCCATTGTGGGCTCGAGATTCACCACGCCCTACGGGATTCAATTTATCCAAGATTTTTTACAGGCCATTCAATCCCACCCCGTGACCATTGTTTCCGGATTGGCCTATGGCATTGACGAAGCCGCTCATTCCACTTGCAATAAATTGGGCATAAACAATGTTGCCTGTCTGGCACATGGGCTTCACACCATCTACCCCGCATTGCATAAGGGCATGGCACAAGAAATCAAAAAAAATGGGGGCCTCATCACAGAATACTGTCCCGGAATCTTTGCAGATAAAGAGCGATTCCCGATGCGGAATCGACTCATCGCCGGACTCTCCGACGCAACGCTCGTCATTGAGTCCATGAAAAATGGGGGAAGCATGATTACCGCGCAATTTGCCCAATCCTATAACCGTGATTTGTATGCTCTACCAGGACGAATCACCGATGAAAAAAGCGAAGGCTGCAACTACCTGATTCAACAAAACATCGCAGCCAGCATCACCAACATCCCCAATTTACTTCGCGAATTGGGAATCAAACAACAATTGGAAATTTCATTTGATACTCCCAATCTATCAGAAAATGGCGAAACCTTGTTCCATACTTTGCGCCAATATCGAGAACTTCACATTGATGAGCTTCAAATATTAAGCGGGCTTTCTGCCTCACATTTCGCTGCGGCTTTATTTGAATTGGAAATTTCTGGTGTCGTACAAAAACTTCCGGGAAATCGCGTGTTTTGCGCGCGCCAAGTCTGATTACATTTGCGACATGAGTTCTGCCATTACGCTTCAACATATTCAAGCGCCCATTGCGCAAGAAATGCGTGATTTTGAACCTTTCTTTGCCCAAACACTCAAGAGTGATCACAACCTCTTGGACCGCATCTCCCATTACATCATCAAAAGAAAGGGAAAGCAAATGCGTCCCATGTTGGTTTTTCTTTCCGCCAAGCTTTTTGGTCCTGCAACTGAAAAAACCTTTGTCGCTGCTTCTTTGATAGAGCTGCTGCACACCGCCAGCTTGGTGCATGACGATGTGGTGGACGAAGCCATGACCCGCCGTGGTTTCTTTTCTGTCAATGCCCTTTGGAAAAATAAAATCGCCGTACTCTTTGGCGACTACTTGCTCTCTCGTGGACTCCTCATTAGCTGCGAAAACAATACATTTGACTTGCTCAAAATTGTCGCCACCGCTGTTCAGCAAATGAGCGAAGGGGAATTGCTACAACAAGAAAAATCAAGAAAAATGAATGTGGATGAAGCGGTATATTACCAAATCATCCAACAAAAAACAGCCTCGCTCATTGCAGCCTGCTGCCAAATGGGGGGCGCTGCTGCACAGGTTTCTGAAGACATTCAAAAGCAACTATATGACATGGGGGTTGCCATTGGCATCGCATTTCAAATCAAAGACGACCTTTTGGATCTGGGCTTTGGTGGAGACATCGGAAAACCCATCGGCGCCGATATCCAAGAAAATAAATTGACCCTACCACTGTTGCATGTCCTTAAAAACGGCGATGCACAGCAAGTGAAATTTGTTCGCGCAGCCTTGAAGAAAAAAAACCTGACCACGGCTGATCTCACGGCCATTCAAAATATCCTCATGGAAACAGGATCCATCGCCTACGCACAACAAGCGATGCTGGATTTTGCTCAAAAAGCCAAAGATATCCTGGCTCAATTTCCACAAAATGACGTCAACGTGGCCCTCAATCGTTTGGTGGATTTTACCATTCAAAGAAATAAATGATGAAATATATTTTTCTCTTGCTCTCTATCTCGCTTTGGCCCGCATGTAAAAATGGGCCAGAAGAAATTGTACTTGCCACCTACGGCAATGGTAACCCCATGAACGTGGTGTACAAGGATCCAGAAACCGGCGAAAAATTGCAAGAAAAAACGTTTTACGAAAACAGCCAACTGCATACCGACATCTACTACAAATCAGAAAAAAGAAACGGCACCTGTCGCTCTTTTTACAAAGACGGCAAACCCTTTAGCCTACACACTTACGACCAGGGGGTAAAAAACGGGCCCTATCAATTGTGGTATGAAAATGGTCAAATCAGAATCGACGGTTTTTACAAAGACAACAAACCTTCTGGTGTTTGGAAAAGTTATCAGCAAGATGGTACACTTATCAAAACCACCAACATGGATGAAAAAGAAAATAGTATTATTGTTCCATGATCCAATGGCTAACAATAGCGCTATCCTTTCTCTCCCTCTCTATTGCCGCACAGCCCAATGTGCAATTGTACATTGAAACTTGGCGCAACGAATGCATCCAGCAAATGGAAAAGCATGGCATTCCAGCCAGCATTACCATGGCCCAAGGTATTCTTGAATCTGCCAGCGGCACCTCCGACTTAGCCACTGAAGCCAATAACCATTTTGGCATCAAATGCCACAAAGACTGGACAGGAAAAAAATTCTACAAAGACGACGATAAAAAGAACGAGTGTTTCCGGGTATACGACAACGCCCAGCAATCCTTTGAAGACCACTCCCTCTTTTTAAAACGTCCCCGATACGATACCCTTTTTCTTCTTTCTCCCACAGATTACAAAGCCTGGGCATACGGATTAAAAAAATGTGGATATGCCACCAACCCCAAGTATCCGCAACTCCTAATCGAACTCATAGAAAAACACCAACTCTATTTGTTGGATACGGGAGAATCCATTTCAATGGAAGACTTAAAAAAAAAACTCCAAGAGATATACTGATCTTGGATGGTCGCATCCGTTATGTGATCGCCCAACCCAAAGATGACCTTGCCAGTCTTACCCAAAAATTCAATCTCGGTAGCTGGGAACTGAAAAAATACAACGACACCGATATCCAAATGTGGAAGGCCGGTGATTTTGTTTATCTCCAACCCAAAAAAAGAAATGGATCCCAAGACTTCATCGTCGTAGAAAAAAATACCACCCTTTGGCAAGTATCACAAGACCATTGTGTCAAATTAAAAAGGCTCGCTAAATTCAATCAGCTCCCACTCAATGCCAAGATTAGCAAGGGAACCAAAGTAAAATTGAGAAAATAAAAAAGGCCACCGAAGTGACCTTTTACTGTTGCCCGAACAGGATTCGAACCTATACAAGCAGAATCAAAATCTGCTGTCCTGCCATTAGACGATCGGGCAATTGCGAGGCAAAAATAATACCTTTTTACTTTACAATGCAAGTCTTTTATGAAATAGATACTTTTGTAGTAAAATTTTTTTTGTGATTGAGATTCTAAACTATATCAACGGCGAGCTAACTCCCGCATTATCAGGTCTTAAATTGGACAACATCAGTCCGCGTGATGGAAAGGTTTTTTCCACGATTCCCGACAGCCATGCCGAAGACGTTGAATTGGCGGTTGCTGCAGCGCAAAACGCTTTTCCAAAATGGAAGACAACCAGCAGTGAAGATCGTTGTAAAATCCTGACCCGTATCGCCGATTTAATTGCTGCACACCATGCTGAGCTATCTCACGCTGAGTCATTGGATAATGGCAAACCCATATCCCTGGCGGGGCACGTCGATATTCCCCGCGCAGAAAGCAACATGCGTTTCTTTGCATCCGGTGCTCAACACTTTGCCAGTGAGAGCCACGTCATGGAAAATGGCGTTGTCAATTATACCTACAGAAAACCCTTGGGGGTTGTGGGTTGTATCTCTCCTTGGAACCTTCCCTTATATCTCTTCACATGGAAAATTGCTCCTGCACTTGCCGTTGGAAATTGTGTGGTGGCCAAGCCATCGGAGTTGACTCCCTACACTGCTTTTTTATTCTCTAAAATTTGCATCGAAGCGGGCCTACCTGCGGGTGTCTTGAATATCGTACACGGCACGGGTCCAAATGTTGGAGAGGCAATAGTCAACCACAACAAAATAAAAGCCTTGAGCTTTACGGGTGGAACCGCCACCGGCAAACGCATCGCTTCGATCCTAGCTCCCCAATTCAAAAAGATGTCGTTGGAATTGGGCGGGAAGAACGCAACCTTGGTTTTTGACAATGTCGACATCGATAAAACGGTAAACCACGTATTGCGCGCCTCTTTTGCCAACCAAGGTCAAATCTGCCTTTGTGGCTCTAGAATCCTTGTGCAACGAGGCATCTACGATGCATTCAAAAAAGCATTGGTAGAAAAGGTCTCCAAAATGAAAGTGTCAGATCCACTCAATCCAGACAGCAAATTTGGCGCTTTGGTCTCCGCTGCGCATTTGGAAAAAGTAAAATCCTACATCGAAATCGCCAAAAGCGAAGGCGGTACGATCCTCTGCGGTGGCTTCTCTCCAGAAATGACAGGCGATTTGGCGAGTGGTTATTATTTACAACCCACGCTGATCGAAGGATTAGACGCCCATTGCAGAACCAACCAAGAAGAGATCTTTGGTCCCGTAGCCACATTGATTCCTTTCGATACAGAAGAACAAGCCATTGAATGGGCCAACTGCACTCCCTACGGATTGGCCGCTTCCATTTGGACCAACAACATTTCCCAAGGACACCGCGTCGCGCAATCTTTAGAAACCGGTATCTCTTGGGTCAATACCTGGCTCATGCGCGATTTGCGCACGCCCTTTGGCGGTGTCAAACAATCCGGCCTGGGCAGAGAAGGGGGTTGGGAAGCTTTCCGATTCTTCACTGAACCACAAAACATTTGTATCGATCCTAATCATTGATTGCGTGCCCAAAATCATCGACGGTAGTACTTACCTCAATAAAATAGAAGCCCTCAATGAGGTGGAATGGATGCGCAAAAACAAAACCCCTTTGCGCGGTTTGGATGTGGTTTGCATCGAAAATAACAACATTGAAACCCATTACGAAAAATCCGTTTGGTTTAAATCACAACGACTGGCATTCTCTCAAGCCAAAAGCTTTCTGCAAAAACAAATGGTGGGCAAGTGGCAGTGGGTGGAATTTAAATTGTAAATTTCTGTTAGAAACGTCCCTGTAAGCGTCATCCTTCCTTAATTTTAGGGACTCTTACATGGCCACATCGGATAGTCAAATATTGGTTCAAAAGCTGGACGCCTTCATTCGGAAATATTACAAAAACCGAATGCTCAAAGGCGCCTTATATGCCGTGGGGCTGGTCATCTCCTTGTACTTGCTGATTGTGTTCTTTGAGTACATGGGACGCTTTGGATCAGGTGTTCGTGCATTTCTGTTCTTCTCCACCGCAGCTGCCATTCTAGGGATACTGGGCTACTACATTGTTTTGCCTTTTCTTCAAATATTCAAGCTAGGTAAGGTGATTTCCAACGAAGAGGCGGCCAGAATCATCGGTCAGCACTTTCCCAATATCCAAGACAAATTACTAAATACCCTACAACTGCAACAAGCGGCAAGAAAAGAAAACACTTCGCTTCTGCTGGCCGCCATTGAACAAAAGCAATCGGAACTGCAGCCCATTCCTTTTCAAAACGCGGTGAATTTCAAAGAAAATACGCGCTACCTCAAATATGCGCTGCCGCCCTTGGTGCTGCTCAGTGTGCTCCTTTGGGCCACTCCCTCTACCATCACGCGTCCTACCAAAAGAATCGTTCAATTCAACAAAGCAGAAGAAGACGCTCCCTTCCAATTTGTTGTCACCTCTCCGCTTTCCGTCACTGAAAATCATGAAGCGGTTATCGAATTAGAACTCAAAGGAAATGAAATCCCTGAGCGTGTTTATCTCATCAAAGACGGACAAAAACTATTGCTCGAGAAAAAAGATCTCTTTCACCACCAAATCAAGTTTTCTCACGTCGATGCGTCGTTCAACTTCTTCTTCACAGCTGCCGACTACAACAGCCAAACCTTTCAACTGGAGGTAGTAGCCGAACCCAAAATGCTCGCCCTGCAAGCCGTCATTCACTATCCCGGCTATTTGAATAAACCCGACCAAGCCATTCCGCAAGCCGGTGATATTACAGTTCCTGAAGGCAGCACCATTCATTGGACTTTCAATAGCCGAAACGCCGATCACATTTTGATGAAGATCAACCAATCTTCACAAAATCTGGCCATAGACAACGACCAGGCCGAATGGGAAACCCAAGCCATGACCTCCTTCATTTATCAGGTGATTCCTCAGTCACAATCCGCCCCCAGTCCTGATTCCTTGAAGTTCTGGGTCAATGTCATTCCTGATCAATATCCCACCATTTCATTGATCGATAAAATGGATTCATCCTCTACCCAAATCCATACCCTTACCGGCGAAATCCAAGATGATTATGGACTTTCCGCATTGTACTTCTGCACCCGATTGCCTCGACAAAAATGGGAGAAAAAGAGCCTGAATATCAATAAACAAAACACCTCCGATATCTACTACATGACCCTGGATGTCAATAGCTACGGCCTTTTGCCAGGTGATACGCTTTCATACTATTTTGAAGTTTGGGACAACGATGGCATTCACGGGGCCAAGTCCAGCAAAACCATCGTACAACGCTACATTGTGCCCAGCGATGAGCAAATGGAGGAAAAATCTGATGAGCAACGAGAAGAGATTATCGACGAGCTCACCAAGGCCCAGCGCGAATCTGATAAGATTCAACAAGCCCTGAAAGACTTGCAGAAAAAGTTGTTGGAGAAAAAAGAAGCGGATTGGCAAGACAAAAAGAAATTGGACGACTTGCTCAAAAAGCAAGAACAACTGCAAGAAAAATTAGAACAACTCAAAAAAGAAAATCAACAACACCAAGAAGAACTCCAAAAACAAATGGAGTTGCCAGAAGAGTTGTTAGAGAAGCAAAAGAAGTTGGAAGAATTGATGGAGCAGCTCATCGATCCTGAAACCAAAAAAATGATGGAAGAACTCCGCAAGATGATGGAGAACGTAGATAAAAATGAATTGCAAAAAGAGCTCGATAAAATCGAAAACAAAGAGGAAAATTTAGAGAAAGAAATCGATCGCGCTTTGGAGCAGTTCAAGGAGTTGGAGGTAGAGCAAAAGCTAGAGAAGACCATCCAAGAACTTCAAGACCTCGCCAAGCAGCAAGAGGAATTGTCCAAGGAAACAGAGGAAGGAAAGAAGAGCCAGGAGCAATTGCAGAAAGAGCAAAATGAATTGAATGAGAAATTCAAGGATGTCCAAGACGACTTGAAAAAATTAGAAGAACTAAACAAGGAATTGGAAAGCCCCAAAGACTTGCCTTCCACAGAGGAGCAGCAAAAAGAAGTAAAGGATAGCCAAGAAAAGAGTAGCCAAGATTTGAAAGGCGGAAAAAAATCCAACGCCAGCAAGAATCAAAAAAATGCCGCGGAAAAGATGGAGGAGATGGCAGAGAAAATGCAGTCCGCCATGGAGCAAGAAGAGGAAGAGCAACAAGAAGAAGATGCGGCGGCCTTGCGTCAATTGTTGGAAAACCTGGTGTCCTTGAGTTTCAGCCAAGAGAAACTCATGAATGATTTTGCAAAATTGAACATCGTCGATCCCAATTACGATACGTATGGCCAACGTCAACGTAAAATCAACGATGACATGAAGATGGTGGAAGATTCGTTGTTTGCCCTCAGCAAACGCGTTTCACAATTGTCCACCTTCATCAACAAAGAAGTGGGCGAGATACAAGGGCACATGGGCGCAGCATTAAAGTGGATACCGGAAAGACAAATCCCGGCCACCCGAGCAGAACAACAGTTTGTTATGACCGGTCTCAACAACCTGGCTTTGATGTTGGACGAAGCCTTGCAGCAAATGCAGGAGCAACAGCAGCAGCAGAAAAAGCAGAAGTCGGGCAATGGAAAATGTAAGAAACCCGGACAAAGTCAAGGAGGCAAAAGCAAATCCAAACCCAGTGCGGGGCAGATTAAAAAAATGCAAGAATCGCTGTCCAAGCAATTGGAAGATCTAAAAAAACAAGGGCAAAATAAGGGACAAAGCAAAACAGGAAACAATCCAGAGCTCAGCAAAGAGTTGGCAGGCGCCGCAGCCAAGCAAGCCGCGTTGCGCAAAATGATGGAAGACAAGGCGGGCGAACTCAACCAAGATGGAAGTGGAAAAGGAAATGAGATGAAGCAAATTGCCAAGGAGATGGAGCAAATTCAAAAGGACATCGTCAACAACAACATCACCGAAGAAACCTTGCGCAGACAAAAGGACATCCTCACCCGATTGTTGCGCGCTGAAAATGCAGAACGAACGCAAGGAGAAGAAGACAAACGAGAAAGCAAAGAAGGGCAAAACATCAACCAAACCCCACCACCCGGTCTGGAAGAATACATGAAAAAGAAAACCAAAGAAGCAGAATTATTGCAAACCATCCCACCACAATTAAAACCCTATTACCGCAACAAAGCCAATCAATACCTGATGAATCAAGTCCCCAAATAAAATATTTAGAAATTGAAACCTTCTTATAAAAATATCGTATACCTTGCGATTAAGTAAAAACTATGGCAACCGAACGCATCCTTAAATTCTCGTCAGAAGTAGAGAATATACATTTAGCAGAACAATTGATAGACGATGTGTGTACGGAGTTTCAGGTTCCCGAAGAGTTTTACGGAGAGATATTGATATCGCTCACTGAAGCCGTCAACAACGCCATCGTTCATGGCAATCGATTGGATCCCAGCAAGGAAGTCATACTCACCTTTCAGGAAGACGGCAAGAATATGCACTTCACCATTGAAGACGAAGGCGCCGGTTTTGACTACAACAGTTTACCAGATCCTACAGCACCAGAAAACATTGAAAAACCCCACGGACGTGGCGTATTCCTCATGCGCCAACTCGCCGACACCTGTGATTTTGAAGACGGCGGCAGGATTGTAAAATTGGGATTTGAGGTGATTGGGAAAAGGGGATGATCATCCCCCAATCACCTTCTCCAACATTCGTTTCAAATACTCATTTTGCTCTTTCAGCAATTGAATTTGATCTTCGTACAATTTACGTTCTTGATCGCTCATGCCCTTGTTCACCACGAAACCGTTACCCGTTTGGTTGTGCATGATATTGAAAATCATCTGTTCATTGAAGGCCGCGATTTCTTCCACCGCTACTCCCAAAATTTCTGAAATTCTCTCCAGTTTAGAATAAGTAATCTCGGATTCTCCCAATTCCATTTTGGAATATGCGCTTTGCGTAACCCCCATTTCCTGGGCCATGTAATTTTGGGTATAATTGCGTAATTCGCGAAGTTTTTTCACCTTTTGCCCTATATGTACCGCATTAAATTCCATAGTTCTTGACATTAAATCTGAATCAAATCTACTACAAGTCCTTTGTTAATTATTCGTTCACAGAATAAATTACAAATTTCACATCGGGGCAATTCGCCAAATTTTCGGGTTTTTTGTATAAAAATGCAAAACATGAAAAAGCAAACGTCCTTCATCCCCTCATCCCTCCATCTCCTCATCCCCTTCTTCCTTCTTCTCCTCATCTCTTCATCCCTTTTTTCTCAGACCCTCCCCTCCTACCTTCCCACCAACGGCCTCGTCGCATGGTACCCCTTCAATGGCAACGCCAATGATGAGAGCGGGAATGGGAATGATGGGGTGGTTAATGGGGCTACATTGACTACAGATAGAAATGGAAATATAAATAGTGCGTTTAGTTTTAACGGGGTTTTGGATCACATTGAAATTCCTCATTCAAATTCGATAAACCAAAATGAAATATCAATATCTCTTTATTTCAACGCTGATGATTTTATTGGTGATCTAAATCAAAATGTTTTAGTTTCTAAGCGAGAGTATTCAGGTTGGGGAAACTCCTACGAATTGGGATTAGGAAAAGATCCTAACACTTGTTGGTCTGATCCTAATTGCGATAATTCTATATACACACTCTACACATCTGAAAATGTCAATTACATCCTAAGTTACAGTTCAAATAATGCTCTTCAAAATGGTGAATGGTATAACATCGTATACACTCACGACAACTCTACAGTTAAATTTTATTTGAATGGTAATCTAGTACTTACTCAGGCATCTAACGGATTATTCAACACCAATAATACACTTCCATTATGGTTTGGTGCAAGACCTGGTGGTGGTGGTAGGCATTTCTACAATGGAGTACTCGACGACATCGCCATTTACAACCGCGCCTTAACCCAAGAAGAAATCACAGCCTTATACACCAGCACGCCAATAAACGGTGGTGGTGGTGCTACCACCACAGCCTCCGTTCCCCCAGGTATCCCTTACCAAGCCGTCGTGCGCAACAGCAACGGACAGGTAGCGGCCAATACAGCAGTAACGGCCAGATTCACATTTCATCAAAACACAACAGACGGAGCGGTGGAGTACCAAGAGACCCATGCCTTAACTACCAATGCACAAGGATTGATCAGCACCGTTTTGGGCCAAGGAACAGCGGTGCAGGGCACCTTTG
>CALJKR010000025.1 GCA_937974555.1 uncultured Flavobacteriales bacterium
TGATCCAAAACGGTGAGATGAAAACCATGAGAATGGTTGTGAGCAAGTAATTGCACACACAACAATAGTAAAAGCCCCGTCATTACTGACGGGGCTTTTTTTGTTTTAAAAATTAAAAATGAGATTCAATCCATTGCGCCGCTACTTCTGGGCATTCCCATTGCCCCATGTGTCCAATACCGCCTTGGATTGTCAAGGTTGAATTTTTAATTGTTGCATGTTCTTCCTGAATATCAGAAAGGGGAACAGATAAATCTTCTGTGCCTGCAAAAAAGTGAATGGGAATATTCAGTTGGTGAATTCCTTCAATGAAGTCCATTCTATTCATCATGGCCTCCTGACAGTGCTGAATCGTCTCCACACGAATATTGAATGCATCTTTCACAAGTGTATCAATGACGTGGTATTTTTTGATTTTAAAGGGTTCTGGAAATAGATTAGAAATCATTGTACGTATGTACAAGTTTTTATTTTCACCCACCAATTCAATGGCTCTTTGCCGCTGATTTTTTTTGGCATCGTTATCTGCATGCAATTTGGAGTGAAATAAACCAATTTTTTCTGGGCGAGCGCCCAAATGCAACAGAGTGCCAATCAGATAACCGCCCATGGAGTGTCCAATAATGGCGTAGGGTTGAGAAACGTCTATTTGTTGAATAACAAATTGGGCAATCTCTTCCATGGTTTTGGGTGCGATATGGGTAGCGTCACTCCCATGTCCGGGAAGCGTTAAGCGAACAAACTCCAGGGGAAGCTTTTCTGTAAAATCCCACATGGTGGAATTTTCTAAGAAGCCATGGATCAGATAAATGCGCATTTTATACACTTTGAGCAATCACCTCTTCCACAGCATCAGGTAACTTGGCCTTGAGAAGGTTTTCAATACCACCCTTCAAAGTCGCCGTTGAAGAGGGACATCCGGAGCATGCACCACGCATATTTACGTATACTTTCTTGTTGTCGTATCCTACAAAGTCAATCGCTCCACCATCTTGCTCTACCGCGGGACGAACAAATTCATTGAGTAAATAAACAATCTCATCATCATAAGGAGAAGCCGGAAGGCTTGCGATGTTTTGAGAAGCTTCATGGGTGGATGAAATGGGTTCAGCTTTTTCAGCTCGGCTCATGAGTTCAGCTGGAACATTGGAAACCGCAATCTCATGATCCATCAACCATTCTCGAATATATTCACGCAATTGCATGACGATCATGTCCCAATCTAAACTTTCATCACGAGTTACCGTGACATAGTTACTGCTGATAAAAACACGCTTTACAAATGGAAAATGAAATAGTTCTTCTGCCAAAGGAGACGATCCTTTTGCATCAGAAGATTTTTTGTATTCTACCTGAAGACCACCGCCGATGAGGATTCTGTCAGCGACAAATTTCATCGTCATGGGATTGGGTGTCATTTCAGCGTATACAGAAGTAGGTATTTTCTTTGTTTCCATGCTGCAAAGTTAGTGTACGTTTTAGTCAACAAGGTTTACATTTGTTGCATGGAAATGTCTAAAGTTGAGTTTCAGAATCAAATCAAGGAAGGGATACCTGCTCAGTTGCCTCAGGCGCCTGAATGGGACCATAATATTAATCATGCGCCCAAACGCAAAGAGATTTTAAACGAGGCAGAGAAGAAATTGGCGCTTCGTAATGCATTGCGCTACTTTCCTGCTGATTTGCATGTTGATTTGGTAGAGGAGTTTAAAAAAGAGTTGGCGGAAACGGGTAGAATTTACATGCATCGTTACCGTCCAATGGGGGTAATCAAGGCGCGTCCCATCGATTGGTATCCGGCAAAAAGTCAGCAGGCGGCAGCCATCATGTTGATGATTCAGAATAATTTGGATCCTGCCGTGGCACAACATCCGCATGAGTTGATCACCTATGGTGGGAATGGCGCAGTTTTCCAAAATTGGGCCCAGTATCGTTTGGTGATGAAGTATCTCTCTGAGATGACGGATGAGCAGACCCTCGTTATGTACAGTGGTCATCCGATGGGGTTATTTCCCTCCCATGCTGAAGCACCACGGGTAGTCGTAACCAATGGAATGATGATTCCCAATTACAGCAAGCCAGATGATTGGGAAAAATTCAATGCTTTGGGTGTTACCCAATATGGTCAAATGACCGCGGGTTCATACATGTATATTGGGCCGCAGGGTATTGTCCATGGCACAACCATCACCGTGATGAACGCTGCCCGAATGTTGAGAAATCAGAGAGGGGACAAACAGATTTATGAATTACCTGGACAGGGACTACTCTTTGTAACTGCAGGTCTTGGAGGTATGTCCGGTGCACAACCCAAGGCATCCAATATCGCAGGTTGTGTTTCCATCACTGCTGAGGTCAATCCCAAAGCGGCATACAAACGACATGAGCAAGGATGGGTGGACTTTATAGAAACGGATGCGGCCATTGTTGTTGCCAAGGCTGCTGAGGCCAAAGCGAAAGGTGAAGTTGTGAGTTTTGCATACGTGGGGAATATTGTAGAGGTTTGGGAGGAACTATTGAAACAGAATGTTCAGGTTGATTTGGGTAGCGACCAAACTTCTTTGCACAACCCTTGGGCTGGAGGTTATTACCCAGCTGGGATTTCTTTTGATGAAGCCAATGCGCTCATGGCCAATGATCCAGATCAATTTAAATCAGAGGTGCAGAAGACATTGCGCCGTCATGCCGAGGCAATCAATGCCCATGCAAAAAAAGGCATGTACTTCTTTGATTATGGAAATGCTTTTCTATTGGAAGCCTCCAGAGCCGGTGCCGATGTGTTGGCAACACCGGGATCAAAGTTGTTTAATAGAACAATCGATGGAGTGGCTTTTTCTTACCCGAGTTATGTTCAGGATATTTTGGGCCCCATGTGTTTTGATTACGGATTTGGCCCGTTCCGTTGGGTTTGCTGCTCAGGAGATGCCGTAGATTTAGAAAAAACAGACCGAATCGCTGAGCGGGTATTGACCGAGTTGAAATCCCAAGCTCCTATTGAGATTCAGCAACAGATGGCCGATAATATCCGATGGATTCAGGAAGCAGGTAAGAATAAGATGGTGGTGGGCTCCCAGGCAAGAATATTATACGCAGATGCTCAGGGCAGAATGGCCATCGCGCAGGCCTTTAACGAAGCCATAGGACGTGGTGAAATTGGACCAGTTGTTTTGGGTAGGGATCATCATGATGTAAGTGGCACGGACTCACCTTACAGAGAAACTTCGAATATTTATGATGGTTCTAGGTTTACAGCGGACATGGCTGTACAAAATTTTGTCGGCGATGCGTTTAGAGGTGCCACATGGGTGAGTTTGCACAATGGCGGCGGTGTAGGTTGGGGAGAAGTAATCAATGGTGGTTTTGGAATGTTGCTTGATGGCTCAGATCAGGCCAGTGTTCGCCTAAAGCGAATGCTGCATTGGGATGTGAACAATGGAATAGCACGAAGAAGTTGGGCTCGAAATGAAGAGGCTATTTTTGCCATTAAGCGAGCCATGGAGCAGGAACCATTGCTCCAGGTAACCATTCCCTATGCGGTATCTGATGATATATTGTAAATAAAAAAAGTGGTGCAAACGCACCACTTTTTTTGTGATCTATTTTACCATTTTACGCACCGCATCAGTGGGCGATTTGTAGCTTGTAGTTTGTGGTTTTCAAGTTTTGAATCAAACGGACATTGTACAATCCGTTGGCCCATTTCGATGTGTTAATGACCAGTTGTTGTGTATTGACATTTTGGAATGAATCCACAAGTTTGCCTTGCATGTCAAATACTTGAATTTGATCCTTATCGTTTAAACCGCTGATTTGAACTTGATTTTGCGCAGGGTTGGGGAACATCATGATTCCAGTGATGTCAATGCTTTCCGCTGAAAGGGCATCGCAACTCATTTTGTAAACGGAAGAACTCATGAGTGTGTTCATGTTGTAACCCATGGCATGAATCTCAAATTGAACACTGTCACCACAAGGATAGGGTCCCATCATTTCAGAACCTACCTCGTTCATCATTTTCAAATCGTCATTGATGCTATTGGTTACAATGAAAGGATAAGCATTACCCAATTGGCTCAGATTCATCATCACGTAGAACTGGTTGTTTTCGTTGTCAGGAATCATCTGCATTCCAACAATGGGCATTTCGACTTGATAATAACATGAGCCGTCATCAAAAATGACATTGCTGTCATAGTTCAATGCCGATGGATCCATGCAACCGCCGCAGTAGTACATGCAGTTTCCGGCGTCACAAGTAGCATCGGGATTGTAATTGCATGCAAAAGGATCAAGACAACCGGGAACCTGATTGAGTCCGATGGGCGCGGTGCTGTATCCCAAGTAGGGATTGGTCGTAATGGTTGAGTAGTTGGTCAAAGAGTCGTTGCTCAAATTGATCTCAAGACTTTCTCCTGTTAGGCTGTAGGCGGTGAATTGGAAGCAATCCGCATTCATACAAAATCCAGTAGTCTCTGGGAACGAACCATAACTGTATTGATAATAATCTGCAGTATTGGCCACGTAGTAGAATGGGCCATTGGCTGAGATGACATTCCAATTTTGCGCGGAGCAACAAGTACCGTTATCCACGGTCGCTTCAGGATTAAAGTTGATGGCTGTAGGGTCTGTACATCCCAAGCATGAATAGTCACAGATGTTGTAAACAAAGCAGGTTGCGTTGGGGTCGTAATTACAAGCAGATGGATCACCGCAGCCCAAGGTTTGATTGTTGTCATCTGACCAAATGAATTCGTATTCGGTGATATTGCTGTTGCTGTACACAACGGTTCCATTCTTTTTGATCTCTAGAGAGTAGGGCATTCCCAAAAGATCGCTCGCATAAATGGATACGCATGTGGATGGAACACAGAATCCGAAAGTTTCACTTGAAAAATCCGTAGATCCTACTTGAATTCCATAACCGTCAAATGCAGACCAAGAAACCATACCGCCTTGACTGATTGCGGTGATTTCATAATAGTTCGATGTGCAGCAAGTGCCGTTGTCTACGGTAGCGTCAGGATTGAAATTAAAAGCCGTTGAGTCGGTACATCCTTGGCATGAAAAATCGCAAAGGTTGTAATCGCCGCAGTTGGCCAATGGATCATAGTTACAGGCATTTTGAAGTGTACATCCAGTGACAAGATCTCCAAATGAAATTTGAGTATGCACGGTTGCCACATCATCCCATTCATTCGTTTGATCCCATGAATTGCCTGAAAGAACCAACTCGGTATCATTGTAGGTAATGGTGAAATCATAAGGCATGTTGTTGTTGCCATATGCATAGAAGGTTCCGCATCCTGGGTTAACACAAAAGGTTTGATTTCCGATACCTGAAAAAGAACTGGCCTCATTCCAAAAATACCAATACACTTCATTGGGTGTGTTCACTTCGAGGGTATTGCCAAAACAACAAGTCCCGTTGTCAATGGTTGCGTCAGGATTGAAATTGGAGGCGTTTGGGTCTGTGCACCCTTGGCAAGAGTAAAAGTCACAGCTTCCATCATCACAGGTAGCATTTGCATTGTAGTTGCACGCATAGGGTGTGGTGCATCCCAAAATTCCGCCGTTGTTCAAAGAAAAGTAATCCCACCAGCCTTGGGGTAGATTGCCTTGTAGTACAATCGAATTGTTCTGGTTTACAAATTCAAAAGAGGCTGCATTTCCGTCCATGGCTTGAACATAAATCTCGTAACATCCGGGGCTATAGCAGAATCCATTGCTTAGACCTGAGAAGTTATCACCGTAAGCGATGTATTGCTGCATTCCATTATAAACGTAATAAATCAAGCTATCATTGGACTGCATGGTTAACCAATCGGAGTAGCAACAAGTGCCGTTGTCTACAGAAGCTTCAGCATTGAAATTGTTGGCAGTTGGATCTGTGCATCCTTGGCAGGAGTAATCACATTCAGCAAAATTGGAGCATGTCGCATTGGGATTATAATTGCACGCGGTTGAATCTGTACAACCGGTGATTGCATTCCATCCGAAATAAGCAATGGTGTAACCCGAGCTGTCTGTGTATTGAATTTCGGTATTGATTATTTCTCCTTGAGCGGTAATATTCAGACCCGCTGCAACGGAGGCTGGATCAAAATAACCGTAGAGATAAAAACAACCATAGGGCAGACAAATGGTGTTGGTCAAAGGATTGTATTGAGCCACTTCATTCCAAGTGTCGTATTCAACCAAATACCAATCAGTGGAGTTGAAATTAACCTGTGCTTCATAGCAAGTAACATTTTGAGACCACCCAATGAGCGAGCATAGCGCTACGATAATTGAAAATATGACTTTTCTCATGCTGTTTAATTTTGTGCGAATATGGCCCCCACTTCATTAAACAAAACTTAGAAGAGGTTAAACTTGAAAGTTTAACAAATCTTTAGACGGGAAGGGCAGATAGTAGCGATTCAAAAATAAGTCGACCATCCGTGTTGGTCAATTCAAAATCCGAAGCTCTTTCTGGGTGGGGCATCATCCCAAATACATTTTTGGAGCTGTTGCAAACTCCGGCAATGTTGTTCAAAGCACCATTGGGATTGCTTTCTTCTGTTACTTGACCTTCTTCGTCGCAATAGCGGAAAAGCACTTGGCCGTTGTCCTCTATTTTCTTAATCTCGTCTGCAGAGGCAAAGAATTTACCTTCCCCATGTGCGATAGGTACTTTGAATGGGGTTTCCAAAGACAAAGACTGGGTCAGCATATTGCTATTGTTGTCCGCTTTTAGAAATACATTTTTACAAATGAATTTTCTAGAATTGTTGTGCAACAACGCTCCAGGAAGAAGTTTGGCTTCTGTAAGAATCTGGAATCCATTACAAATCCCCATCACATATCCGCCGCGATTGGCATGTGCAATCACTTCATTCATGATGGGTGAAAATCTGGCTATAGCGCCGCTTCTCAAATAATCACCATAAGAAAATCCACCTGGAACCATGATGAAATCACAGCCTTGAATGTCGGTGTCTTTGTGCCAGAGTTTGACTACCTCTTGATTTAAAATATCGCCAAGAGTATAAACCAAGTCTTCGTCACAATTGCTTCCAGGAAAAACAACAACACCAAATTTCATAATGAATAATTTTTTACAAAAGTACGATTGAAATCTGCTCGGGTCTTACAGCCAATGTAAAAAAACAAGTACACAAGTAATTAACCACAAGTAGAAAAAAATGGGTGCCAAAAGACTAGTTCGGTAGTGGGTCCAATAATGCCCCCAAATCAACAGCCAAGGCGCAGTGAAAAATGGCATTTGTTGGGGAGAGTTCCAAATGGACCAAGTCAACATGGTGATTGAAGCGGAAAATACCAGCAGCAATATGAGGTTTTTGCTTTGCTGCGTTTTGTTGGTTTGACGGTCGTCTTTGTGCATGACACCTAATATCGACAGCAAGAGAATCACGATGTACAACCAAAACTGAAATTGCAAATGGATGGGCTTGGAATCTTGCAAGGCCAATTTAAAATTGGGCGTCCAATACACATGGTCTTGGCTTGAAAAATGGTATGCGTTGAAGTAAATCCAAGGAATAAAAAAACCAACTATAAAAAGTGCCGTTTCCTTCAATGAGAAGGGGCGGGTAAGATTAACCCCTATCAAAATAAAAATGGGAATAAAAAGATAAATCGCATGAAATAGACAGGCGATGCCTCCAAACAGTGCGGACAGTAGAATAAGATGAAATACACGCTTTTGTCTGAAAATTTGAAATGAAAAATAGCAAGACAAGATGAAAAAGAATTCGCCAATCCAAAATTGAAGGTTAGGAAATTGCACCATCGCAATGCTACTCCCCAGACAATAGATCCAGCCCGTGAGATAGGAAGGCTGAACGTATAATTCGTTATTGTTGTAAAGATTATTAATTAAAAAGGCATTGATAAATACCCCAAGGGACAATAATATTCCCCAACCCAGGTTCCAAGGAAATTGAGTATTTGACTCTGCCCAATGCCAGATCATTTCATTCCATCCGCAAAGCAGAATGACGAAAATGGTCAACGGATAGGTCAAAAGAAGCAAAGCTGAATTTTGGGTAAGCGTGCGCAAAATCATGAGTGCAAAAATGAGAAGTATTGCTTTGATTTTTAGCAATGTTGTTTATTTTTGCTAAAATTCTAAACGAATGAACTTACAAAGCGTACTTGCCCCGATAGTAGATGTAGCACAATGGTTGTTTAAGCACATCTTGGTTCCATCATTGTCTCCAATGAACACCATCTGTATCATTGCTGGTTTCTTTGGATTGTGGTTGTGGTTGAGAATGCAAAAGTCTTTCACTGCCAAGGCAAAGAAAGAAGGCACAATTATTTAAGTTCAATCGATTGGCACTGACTCCACGCCGGGTTAGTAAAATCAAATCATAAAGTCTTACTTCCTATGAAAAAAGCCCTTATTACTGGTATCACTGGCCAGGATGGAGCTTATTTGGCTGAACTCCTGCTGAATAAGGGATACGAAGTTTGGGGGATGAAAAGAAGGTCCTCCATCTTCAATACAGCAAGAATAGACGGATTATTTGCAAAGGATCGTCAAGAGGAAGATGCTCGTTTTCACTATTTCTATGGTGATCTGACAGACTCGAGTAATATTATTCGATATATACAAGAAATTCAGCCAGATGAGATTTACAATTTGGCTGCAATGTCGCATGTTAAGGTCAGTTTTGATATGCCGGAGTACACCGGTAACGCAGATGGATTAGGCACTTTACGTATTTTGGATGCGGTAAAGATGCTGGGATTAAAAGACAAAACCCGAATTTACCAAGCTTCTACATCTGAGTTGTATGGGTTGGTTCAAGACGTGCCGCAATCAGAGAAGACTCCTTTCTATCCCCGATCACCTTATGCAGTTGCCAAATTGTACGCGTATTGGATGACCGTCAATTATCGTGAGGCATACGGAATGCATGCCAGCAATGGTATTCTCTTTAATCATGAATCTCCGTTGCGTGGAGAAACTTTTGTGACCCGAAAAATTACAAGGGCTGTTGCCAATATCGCTTTGGGATTACAGAAAGTTTTGTCTTTGGGTAATTTGGATGCACAACGCGATTGGGGGCATGCCAAGGATTATGTAGAGGCAATGTATTTGATTCTTCAACAAGATCAGCCGGACGATTATGTTATTGCTACGGGTGTGACTACGCGTGTTAGAGATTTTGTTCTTCAGGCTTTTGGCGAGGTGGGAATTGCTTTGGAATTTTCAGGCCAAGGGGTTGATGAGATAGGAAAAATTTCATCCATTGATCACGCCAAGTTTGCTGAGATTTCAGGTAAGGAAAGTACACTTCAGGTTGGCGAGACACTGGTTGTCGTAGATCCATATTATTTCAGACCCACGGAAGTTGAGCTTTTGATTGGGGATGCAACCAAAGCCAAGACTGTTTTGGGCTGGGAGCCGCAATACACCCTATCAGAGATGATCTCAGAGATGGTTCACGCAGATGTACTCCACGTCAGAAAAGAATTGGTTTTGAAAGACGTTGGATTTGACGTGATCGGTAAAATGGAAGATTTGGTTTAATACCCAAGTGTTCTTTTACTTGCTGGTAAATTTCATCAAATCTTCACCGATATCTTTCCTGAAATACTTTCCACTATACTTGATTTGATTTGCATTTTTCATGCTTTGAAAAATTGCATCGTCCATTCTGTGAGCCAACGAGGTAACAGCCATTACGCGACCTCCATTGGTGACCAACTTTTGATCTTTACCACTCAGTTTGGTTCCTGCATGAAATAATAAACTATCCTGAATCTCATCCAAGGCCTTGATTTCCTTTCCTTTTTCATAATCTCCGGGATATCCGTCAGCGACCAACATCACGCAAGCTGCTGTACGATCGTCAATGTGCATGTCACACTCTCCCAATGTCTCAGTTGCAACACCCTCGAAAAGATTCAATAAATCCGATTTTAGTCGAGGCAATATGGCTTCTGTTTCGGGATCCCCCAAACGGCAGTTGTATTCTATGACATAGGGTTCATTGCCCACTTTCATGATGCCAAAGAAAATAAACCCTTTGTACTTCAACCCATCTGCCACGAGTCCTTTCATGGTGGGTATGATGATTTGGGTTTCGATTTTATCTTTGAATTCAGGTGTGCAGAATGGAACCGGTGAAATGGCACCCATTCCTCCAGTATTGAGTCCGGTATCTCCTTCGCCAATGCGCTTGTAATCTTTGGCTTCAGGAAGAACGCGGTACGAAGTTCCATCGGTAATAATAAAGGCAGAGCACTCAATTCCTTTTAGAAACTCTTCGATGACTACAGTTGTTCCCGCATCACCAAAGGCTTTGCCACTCAACATTGCTTTAACTTCGTCTTTCGCTTTTTTGTGATCATCTAAAATCAAGACACCTTTACCACTTGCCAAGCCATCGGCTTTTAATACAATGGGTTTTTTAAGTGTATCGATAAATGCTTGGGCTTCTTTGATTTGCTCTGAGCCAAAAGAGGCATATTTGGCCGTTGGAATCCCATGACGAATCATGAATTCTTTGGCGAATTTTTTACTTCCTTCCAGTTGTGCGCAAGTTTGATTGGGTCCGATAATGGCCACTTTTTGAAGATGTTTATCGCTTTCAAAAAAGTCTACGATACCCTCAACCAAAGGGATTTCAGGACCAACCACCACCATGGTGATTTCCTTTTCTAAAACAAATTTTTTGATGGCTTTAAAATCGGTAGGGTCAATGTTGACATTTTCGCCAAATCGAGGCGTGCCGCCATTGCCCGGAGCAATGAACAAATCTCTTAAAAGTGAACTCTGAGAAATTTTCCAACAAATTGCATTTTCTCTTCCGCCTGATCCCAATACCAAAACATTCATAACTTCTAGCTTTAGCTACAAAGTAAATGATGCGACGGGGAATCTAAAAACTGAATTACCAACAATCCACTTGGATGTATTAGTGTGCCACCAGCCAATTTTCTCCTACACCTGATTCCGCGATCAACGGAACATTCATTTGGATGGCGTTTTGCATGCAATCTTGAACGATTTGTTTTACTCGATCTTGCTCACTTAACAAGACATCAAATACCAATTCGTCATGTACCTGAAGGAGCATTTTGGACTGGATATTATTTTCTCTGAATGCCTTGTAAATACTGATCATTGCGAGTTTTATAATGTCTGCAGCTGATCCTTGAATGGGTGCGTTTATGGCGTTTCTTTCTGCAAATCCTCTGACGATGGCATTGCGACTATTGATGTCGGGCAATTGTCTTTTTCGATGCAAAAGGGTTTCTACATATCCTCTTTCTTTGGCTTGTTCGATTTGATCGGCCTGAAAGTTTTTTAATGTTGAAAATTGTTTGAAATAGGAGTCAATGATTTCCTTGGCTTCTGTTCTGCTAATTCCAAGATTTTGCGCCAATCCAAAAGCACCTTGTCCGTAAAGGATTCCAAAATTGACCGCTTTGGCTTGGCTTCGCATTTCTTTGGTAACCTCTTCAATGGGCACGTTAAATACTTTGGCAGCTGTGGCTTGGTGAATGTCCTTGCCTGAATTGAATGCCTCGCACATGTTTTGGTCTTCACTCATACTGGCTATGACACGCAATTCAATTTGTGAATAGTCAGCCGACAATATGGTGTAGTCTTGATTTTTAGGTATAAACGCTTTTCTAATTTCTCTTCCTCTGGGTGTTCGGATTGGGATGTTCTGGATGTTGGGATTGTTGGAACTTAATCGACCTGTTGCGGCCACGGTTTGCATGAATGAGGTGTGCAATCTTCCGGTTTGAGGATGGACCAATGCAGGCAAAGCATCGACGTAGGTGGATTTCAACTTTCTTAATTCGCGGTAGTCTAAAATCAAATTGACAATGGGATGTGCATTTGCATATTTGGACAAAACATCTTCTGAGGTGCTGTATTGTCCCGTTTTGGTTTTCTTTATTTCGTCAGTGATCTTAAGTTTTTCAAACAAAATTGGACCCAATTGTTTGGGCGAATCCAGGTTAAATGTCTCTCCTGCGATTTCAAAGATTTGCTTTTCTAGAACCGCGATATCTTGTGATAGGACGTCACTGTATTCTTTCAAAAAGGGAACGGCAATGTTGATTCCTTCCCATTCCATGTCCGCCAATATGGGAATCAGTGGTATTTCAACTTGGTTGAACAAATCCAATAATCCATGGGTGTGTAATTCGGGTGCTGTTTTTTCAAATAGCTGCAACGTAATGTCGGCATCCTCACAGGCGTAATCCTTGATTTCTTCTGCGCTGAGGTCAGCCATGCTGCCTTGTCCTTTCCCTTTTTTACCAATGAGCTCAGTGATGCTAATGGGTTGGTAGTGCAATAAATTTTGCGCCACTTCATCCATTCCATGCTTACTATCCGGATGGAGTAGGTAATGGGCGATCATGGTGTCATATAGGTTGTTTTGTATAGCAACGCCATATTGACGCATGACTTTCCAATCAAATTTAATGTTGTGACCGATTAATGTACGGTTGGAATCAGCTAGTAAAGATTGGAAGCAGTTTAACCAAGCAATTACAGATTCCCGATCTTGGGGAAGGTGTACGTAATAGGCTTCATTGGCTTTTACGGCAAATGATAATCCCACCAAGCGACAAGTGAAAACATCCAAGTCTGACGTTTCGGTATCAAAACAAAAATGGGGATGTTGGCTCAATTGCTCTGCCAATGCTTGGCAACCTTCCAAAGAATCAATGAGGTGGTATTGGTGTTCTACATCCAGGATGGTTTTGTAAGGCGTCATGACTGTGGGTTCTACGCTTTCTACTGCAAAAAGCTCCCCCTGCACGGGTTCTGACGGCTCTTCTCCTAAAATTCTTTTGCTGAGTGTTTTAAATTCTAATTCGTCAAAAATGGCTTTGAGTTTTTCTTTGTCCCAAGCTTTGATTTTTAAATCTTCTTCGTCAAAGGGTACAGGAGCATCCAATAAAATGGTGGCCAATTTTTTGGACATGATGGCCTGATCTCTGAAATTCTCCACGTTTTCTTTGAGCTTGCCTTTGAGCTGATGGGTATTTTCCAAAAGGCCTTCCAAAGAGCCAAATTCTTTGGTTAATTTTTGGGCTGTCTTCTCGCCAACTCCCGGGATTCCGGGGATATTGTCTACGGCATCACCCATCATTCCCAAAATGTCAACTACTTGATCAATGCGCTCAATATTAAACTTTTCAAGGACTTCGGGTATTCCTAAAATTTCGGCAGGTCCACCTTGATATCCGGGTTTGTACACATAAATATTCTCCGAAACCAATTGACCGTAGTCCTTGTCGCTGGTCATCATGTACGTGATGAATCCTTCTTTTTCTGCAATTTTTGCCAGCGTTCCCACGACATCATCGGCTTCATATCCTTCTTTCATTAAAATGGGAATTCCAAAACCACGGATAATATCCATGATGAAAGGGACACTTAATTTGATATCCTCAGGCGTTTCTTCGCGATTGGCTTTGTATGCTTCATAGTCAATCTCACGTAGTGTTTGAGCAGGGGCATCAAATACAACGGCCAAGTGACTGGGTTGTTCGTTCTTCATGATGTCCAATAGCACATTGGTCATCCCAAACATGGCCGAGGTGTTTAATCCTTTTGAATTAATTCGGGGATTGCGAATAAACGCATAGTAAGCACGGAATATAAGTGCATAGGCGTCCAAAAGAAATAACTTGCGTGGATGTGGTTTAGAGATCATCCAACAAAGATAAGCCCTCGTTTCCGAAGGCTTATTTGTTTCATTCAATAAGTTTTGAGATTTACGAATTCAATTTCAACACCGCCAAGAAAGCTTCTTGGGGGACTTCAACTGAACCTACTTGACGCATTCTCTTTTTACCTTCTTTTTGTTTTTCAAGAAGTTTTCTCTTACGAGAGATATCTCCTCCGTAACACTTGGCGGTAACGTCTTTTCGCAATGCCTTGATGGTTTCACGAGCGATAATCTTAGCTCCGATCGCAGCTTGCAAGGCAATTTCAAACTGTTGTCTTGGGATGAGTTCGCGCAATTTCACACAGATTTTTTTACCCAAGTCAAATGCGTGGTCTCTGTGAATCAGAGCGCTCAAGGCATCCACTTGGTCGCCATTGAGCAAGATGTCCATTTTCACCAAATCGGATTGTTGCATGCCGATGGGGAAGTAGTCAAATGACGCGTAACCTTTGGAGATGGTTTTCAATCGATCATAAAAGTCAAAAACGATTTCAGCCAAAGGCATTTCAAATGTCAGTTCGATACGATCAGAAGTGAGGTACACCTGATTGGTTAACATGCCGCGCTTTTCAATGCAAAGCGTCATGATGGCCCCGATGTAGTCGGATTTGGTAATGACTTGCGCTTTGATGTAAGGTTCCTCTACGTATTCTAATTTATTGGGATCAGGCAATTCAGATGGGTTGTGGATCTCATGATTGGTACCATCTTTCATGTAGGCAATGTAACTTACGTTGGGCACGGTCGTAATGACCGTCATGTTGAACTCACGTTCCAATCGCTCTTGGATAATTTCCATGTGCAACATGCCCAAGAAACCGCATCGGAATCCAAATCCCAATGCCGCGGAACTTTCTGGTTCAAACACCAAAGAAGCATCGTTCAATTGCAATTTTTCCATGCTGGCGCGTAGCTCTTCATATTCATCGGTGTCCACAGGATAAACCCCAGCAAATACCATGGGCTTTACATCTTCAAATCCTTTGACCGCCTCAGTGCAAGGGTTGGCCATGGTGGTAATTGTATCACCCACCTTAACTTCAGAAGCCGTTTTAATACCGGAGATAATATATCCAACATCACCTGCTTTAACCTCTGTTCGTGGCATCAAATCCAATCCCAAAACGCCAATCTCATCAGCGAAATATTCTTTGCCGTTGCTCATGAATTTTACTTTGTCCCCTTTTTTAATGGTGCCATTTAGAATTCTGTAGTAGGCGATAATTCCTCTGAATGAATTGAAAACAGAGTCAAAAATCATGGCTTGAAGGGGAGCTGCGACGTCCCCTTTGGGCGCTGGAATTTTTTCGCAAATGGCTTCAAGAATTTCGTCAACCCCTTGCCCCGTTTTACCACTGGCAATCAATATTTCATCACGCTCACAACCCAACAATTCTACCACTTGGTCTTTCACCAATTCTGGTTCGGCATTGGGAAGGTCGATTTTATTTAACACAGGAATGATGGTCAAGTCATGCTCCATAGCCAGATACAAATTGGAAATGGTTTGGGCTTGTATACCTTGGGTACAGTCGACAATCAAAAGAGCCCCTTCACACGATGCGATGGATCGGGAAACCTCATAGCTGAAATCCACGTGACCCGGAGTGTCAATTAAATTCAAGACATACTTCTTGCCTTTGTGCTCGTGATTCATTTGAATAGCGTGGGCTTTGATGGTAATGCCTTTTTCACGCTCCAAATCCATATCGTCCAGGGTCTGGGCCACCAGCTTTCTGTCATCAATGGTTTTGGTCACTTGTAACAGACGATCTGCCAAGGTACTTTTTCCGTGGTCAATGTGGGCAATGATGCAAAAATTTCTAATGTGATCCATATTTGATTTTCTCAGGTCCGCGAATTTACGACCCTTTTAACCAAAAAAATGGTCTGTCAAGCGCATATTTCAGATATTTTTGTTGACCTGCAAATAATTGGAAATGAGAAAAAGAATCATAATGACCGCGATGGTCATTTTTTCGGGAATGATGGGATGGTCACAAGCCGTTCAACCGTGCGGACAATCGGGACTATTGGACACCTATTTTTCACAACACCCGGAAGACCGTGTATTGAGAGATGAAGCTGCACGTTTTCTGGATGAGAGAACCCAATTGATTGGCCAAGAGCGTGGCGGTGGGATGACGGTTTACACGATACCTGTCGTCTTTCATGTGGTTCACAATTATGGCACTGAGAATATTTCTGATGATCAAATTTTAGATGGCCTCGCTATTTTAAATCGCGATTTTCGTCGTCAAAATAGTGACACCGTGGTGGTGGTGGATGCCTTTGACCAATTGGTCGCCGATGTTGGAATTGAATTTAAGTTGGCTACCAAAGATCCAGATGGCAACTGTACTTCTGGGATTACCCGAACGGTCAGTGATTTGACAACAGTGGGTGATCAAGGGGTGAAGGATTTGATCATGTGGCCCAGAAACAGGTACCTCAATATTTGGGTGGTACAAAATGCCAATGGGGCAGCAGGTTACTCTAATCTACCGCCCAATGTGGCAGGAAATTGGGGAGCGACAACCGATGGCATTGTCGTTCGTTCTGATTATGTGGGTTCTATTGGCACGAGTAATGTGCAGCGATCAAGAACTTTAACCCATGAATCAGGTCATTGGTTGAATTTGATGCATACTTGGGGGGATAGCAACGAGCCGGCATTGGCGACCAATTGTGATATTGACGATGGAGTGGATGACACACCGCTAACAATCGGTTGGACCACGTGTAATCTCAATGGGGCCACTTGCGGAAGTGCATTGGACAATGTTCAGAATTATATGGAATACAGTTATTGCTCCAGGATGTTTACTTTGGGTCAAGCAGACAGAATGCGCGCCGCGATTACATCCTCTGTGGCGCAGCGAAATCAATTGATTACTGCTTCCAATTTGGCCTTGACTGGTGTGACCAACCCTGCGTTGTGTGTTGCAGATTTTGAAGTGGACAGAACGGTGATTTGTGTGGGAGATTCCATTGTTTTTAATGATAACAGCTACAATTATCCAACCACTTGGACTTGGGATTTTGGTGATGGTGAAACCTTAACAGGTGTGGATCCTTTGGTGCACAAAAACCCGGTGCATTATTACAATACCCCAGGAACCTATAATGTAACATTGACTGTTTCCAATACCACAGGGAGCCTGACCAAAGTGAAGAATAGTTTGATCCGCGTTTTTGCTGCCCCTGGTCAAATACAAACCTTGACAGAGGGATTTGAAACATGGCCCAACAATGACATGTGGGCAGTATACAATCAAAATGGCGACGTAGGTTATACCATGACCAACACCACTTCAGCCTCTGGAGATCAATGTTTGCGATTGCTGAATGGCAATACCGATATTATCGACGGAAGAGATGAGTTGATCTCGATTCCTTTTGATTTTTCAGGTCAAGATTCAATCATCATTTCATACAAGTGGGCGTTTGCTCAAAAATCAACCAATACGAATGATCGATTTAGAATTTCAGGTTCCGCAGATTGCGGCAACAACTGGGCATTATTGAAAATTCATCAAGGCGTTTCCAATTTGCCTACGGCTCCCGACAATGATGGTAATTTCATTCCAACCGCAGACCAGTGGTCTTCCAATACCGTTGTCCTGACCAATCTCTCTTATATGTCTGAAAATTTCCAGGTGAAATTTGAGTTCGTGGGCAAGGGAGGCAATCACTTCTATTTGGATGATATCAATATTTTCACACCAGGAGTAACCGCTGTGGGTACGATTACGCCGACCACACAGGTCTTTTTGTATCCAAACCCATCGGAAGATGAAATGCAAATGCAATTGGAACTATGGCAACAAGGTCAATATGATATAGAAATGTGGGATGCTACAGGAAGAAAAGTTTGGAATAATCATGTGATGTTTTCAGCAGGTGAGCATCGTGTTAGCCTACCCCAACAACCCAGTGGATTGTACATGATCACATTAAAAAGCGAAAAAGAAACCATTGTTAAACGAGCGATTTTCAAGTAATGAAAGCCAAGAAAAATACAAATAAGCCTTCTACGAATTCATCAATGGAGGTTGTTCTATGGAACAAAACAAATGCTGCGGCATTGAAGGCAATGCCCAAAGAATTGGCAGCATATATTCAGATAGCAGCGAAAGACGGAAAAGATAGAGTAGTTGAACAATCCGTTGGAAGGACACAGTATATTTTTATCGTTGACAATACTGACCATTCAGCTAGAACGTTGGAAAAATGGAGAGGTGCAGGCAACGAAATACAACAGGTGGCCAATGGTCAGAAACTTCAAAGTGTTTGGGTAAGAAGTGAAGGAGTAGATGAGTTGATTACCTATGCCTTTGCAGAAGGGATGGCGTTGGGAAATTATAAATTCACCAAGTATCTGAAGGATGGCAAGTCCAAGCAACCTGCTTTGCAACAGATGTTTATCCAAGACACCCATTTGCCTGAAAAGAAACAACGCGAGCTATTCACCTTGGTTAACGCCACGCATTTGTCCAGAACATTGGTTAATGAGCCCGTTTCTTACCTAACGGCAGAGAAGTTTTCTCAAGAAATGGTTGCAGCGGGTAAAGAAGCTGGATTCACAGTAAAGGTTTTGCACAAGAAGCAAATCGAGGCGTTGAAAATGGGCGGACTTTTGGGAGTAAACAAAGGTTCAATGGATCCCCCCACCTTTACAATCATGGAATACAAGCCCGCCAAAGCCAAGAACAAAAAGCCATTGGTACTGGTTGGAAAGGGAGTCGTTTTTGATACGGGAGGATTGTCTTTAAAGCCAACTCCTGGTTCTATGGACGAAATGAAATGTGACATGGCCGGAGCTGCTGCAGTGGTAGGGGCCATGTATGCAGTGGCTGCTAATAAACTCCCTGTGCATGTGGTTGGTTTGGTTCCAGCCACAGACAATCGTCCAGGAATGAATGCCATTGTTCCACAAGACGTATTGACCATATCCGATGGAACAACTATTGAGGTAATGAATACAGATGCTGAAGGTCGATTGATCCTTGCAGATGCTTTGGTTTACGCCCAGAAGTATAACCCAGATTTGGTGATTGATTTGGCCACGTTGACTGGTGCTGCAATTAGAGCTGTAGGAACCTATGCTTCAGCAGTAATGGGAACAGCTTCATCAGAAGACATGAAAACGCTTCAAATGGCAGGAGAAAAGGTGTGGGAGCGTACCATGGAATTCCCACTTTGGCCTGAGTATGGCGATGAGCTCAAAAGTGATGTCGCAGATATGAAGAACCTGGGATTGGGAAATGCAGGTCATTTGTCGGCAGGAAAATTCTTAGAACATTTCACCAAGTATCCTTGGATTCACATTGATATCGCCGGAACCGCTTGGAATGGTGGAGCGCAGAGCTACAGACCCAAAGGAGGAACAGGAGTGGGTGTAAGGATGTTGTACCAATTTATTTTGGACAAGTACTGCTAAAATACCGCGACAATATTTTATTGGAATTAGAAAGGAAATGTCAGGAATTCAAATTTTCTGATATTGCTTATAATTCCTTAAATTTGTGGGATGAACTGGGTAAAACACAAGCTGAAGAGTGGAAAGTCATTTTCTGTTGAGATTGTTACCTGTTTGATGGTAATGATCTTTCTCACTGGATGTTTGAAGCCCAAGGATGTGTACTATTTGAACGGAACCAACAGCCAAGAACTCGCTATGCTGAAGGACTATCAGGATCCCAAAGTGAAAACGGGTGATCAGCTGAGCATATTCATTTCCAGTTCCAATCTGGAATCGGTTGTGGTGTTCAATCTGCCTAACTTCTCCTCAACCCAACAGTCGAATAATATGAATTCTGGGGGGGCTAATACCAATCCCTTGCTGGGTTTTATCGTGGATCCCAATGGTGAAATTTGCCTGCCGCGAATTGGAAAAGTGAAAATTGGAGGACTCACCTTTAGTGAAGCCAAGGCGCAATTAGAAAGCAGCCTTCGTGAGTACGTCAAGGATCCAATAGTGCACATTCGTTATCTTAATTTTAGGGTTTCAGTTCTGGGTGAAGTAGAGAATCCAGGAACTTTCAATGTTACTTACCAAGACATCAATATTTTTCAAGCCATTGGCCTTGCCGGTGATTTGACCATGTTTGGAAAAAGAAAGTCCGTGATTGTGATGAGAACCATAGGAGACAAATGCCAAGTTACGCGCTTGGATCTTACCTCCTCTGATGTGATCAAATCACCTTATTTTCATTTACAATCGGGTGATGTGGTGTACGTAGAACCCAACCCAACCAAGTTAAAGGTGAGCAGTAGCTTTTATCAAACCTGGCCTGCAATCACTTCGGGTACAACATTATTGGTTTTATTAATGACTTTATTTTTGAAGTAAGATGGCGATAGAGACGTATGAGTTTAAAGAAAACTATGCATTAGATCGTCAGTTCAATGTATTCACTTATTTCAGAAAGATCCTTCTCATTTACTGGGTCTATTTCGCAATCAGTTTTACCATATGTTTCTCGGCGGCCTATGCTTATCTGCGCTACACACCCCGGACATTTGAGGTAAACAGCAAGGTATTAATCAAAGACGACTCCAGTAGACCGATGAACGGTCAGGACTTGTTGAATGATTTGAATTTGATCAACTCCGGACTGAAATTGGAAAATGAGATTGAGATTATTCAGTCTCCTGAAATCATTGAGAAAGCCATTTTAAGTACGGGATCTCAGATCAGAATTTCCAGACACAAGTCGATCAATGAAGAGGTGGTGGATTTTCACTTTCCAGTACGATTGATGCCGTTGAAAGCGGATTCCATTGAGTCTGTTCCTGAGGTTGCCATGCATTTTAGCACTGATTCTGCTTTGTTTCATTTCGCAGGACATACCTATCCTTTAAAAGATGGTTCTGTGATTCAAGTTCCTGGCATTGGTGCCTTTTATTTGTTTCTTGAAGCATCTCAACTTAAGAAGTGGGATGTTTATCAATATACCGTTTCCATTTCTTCTTTATCTGATGAACTGGCGCGAATTAGAAATTCATTGACGATCAGTCCGGTTGGAAAAAATAACAGTGTCATTCAATTGTTTTTGCAAACAGAAAATCCATCACGGGGCAATGATTTGTTGAATGCCATCATTCATGAATATGGTCAGGCGAGCATTGAGGACAAGCGTCAAATGGCAGAGTATACATTGAATTTCATCGAGCAGCGTTTGTTGGTTGTATCGTCGGAATTGGACAGTGTAGAGCGCAATATTGAGCACTTTAAACGTTCAGAGAATGTTGTTGATCTGCAGGCCCAAAATCAATTTTATTGGGAAGGTCTCAAGAACAAAGACATCAACTTGGCGCAACTTAAAATTCAATTGGCTGTATTGGATGAAGTAGAACGTTACATCAATAGCAACGAGAATACCGTGGGTCTTGCCCCATCTTTAATGGGCATCGATAATGACTTACTTCAAATCTTACTTCCCAAGCTATACGCCAAAGAGGAAGAGTATAATAAGCGCAAAATGCAGTTCTTACCCAGTGATGAAATGCTGCAGATTTTGGCGGGTGAAATTGAGGTTTTGAAAAAAAGTATTTTGGCCAATGTCAGAGAAATTCGCAAGTCGATCAATATTGGTATTTCAAGTCAGGAAAGGGATATTCAAAATCAATTGGCTGCTCTGGGCAGTCTACCTCAAAAGGAAAGAATGTTGTTGGATATCAGTAGACAGCAATCCATTAAAAATGCCATTTATAGTTTTCTCTTGGAGAAGCGAGAGGAGGCAGCCATTTCTGTTGCTTCTACAGTAAGTGATTTGAGAATCATCCAAAAATCCCAGGCCAATTATAACCCGGTTAGTCCCAAGAAGAAATTGGTATACAGTATTGCGGGTTTGCTTTCGGTTGTTGTTCCATTTGTCGTGGTATTGATGAAGGAGCAATTGAATACAACGATTCAATTTAGATCGGATATTGAGGCCAGAACCAAGTTGCCGATCATTGGTGAAATTGTGTTGGACAACGATGAATCCGGGTTGATTAGAATGGAGAAGAACCGATCATTCATCGCCGATTCTATTCGGGCTGTTCGAACCAAATTGGGCTATTATCTCAGTGATGACGACAAGAAAGTGATCTTGATCTCTTCCAGCATTTCAGGAGAGGGAAAGTCGTTTTTATCTGCAAACCTGGCGCAAAGTTTTGCGATCATGGGAAAGAAAACTTTGGTGGTAGGTGTCGATTTGAGAAAGGGGATTATTCACAAGATATTTAAGGTTTCCGCTAAGACGGGATTATCCAATTATTTGATTAAAAAATTGGATTGGAGAGAAGCTTTGCAAACCAACGATATACCCAATTTGTATATTTTACCATCAGGACCTGTACCTCCAAATCCTGCGGAGTTATTGAATACCGGTATGTTTGATAAATTCATCGAGGAAGCCCGCAAAGAATTTGATTACATCATCATCGATACACCACCGCTTGGGTTGGTTCCAGATGCGGAAATTATTTCTCATTTGGCCGATGTCTCTTTGTTCCTAATTCGTCATGATCACTCGCCCAAAGACGCAGTTTTACGTGTTGTTGGAGACGTTGATGAGCATTCTAGTTTTTATCCGGCCGCCGTTGTTTTCAATGGTATCAAGAAACGTGGATTTGGCTTCGTCTATGGATATGGCTACAGCTACGGTTATGGTTACGGTTATGGTTACGGATATGGCTATGGCTATGGTGAAGAGGATAAAAATGACCCCGCTTGGAAGAAACGTTGGAAGAAAATCAAAAGAAATTGGATGGGTCTATTTAATTATTTCCTCAAAAAATAGAAATGAAGGAAAGTTGGCTCGCACATTTCAAATCTACTTTTTTTAGGAATTTCTACATCGTTTTATCGGGAAGTGTCCTCAGTCAAGTGGTGGTGGTTTTTACAACACCCATTTTGTCCCGCATATATGCGCCTGAGGATTTTGGCGCGGCCAGCGTGTTTTTTTCAGTGGTTGGATTTTTCACGATTCTATCTACATTCCAATATGAGGGGGCCATTATGTTGCCCAAAAGAAGTGTGGATTCATTGGCCCTGGTAATTCTCTCAACGCTTTTAGCAGTATCCTCCAGTGTGCTCATTGGGGTGATTTTATTTTTTTATCGCGACGCAATTTTCAGTTGGTTCCACATGGAGTCTCAATTGAAATTTTGGGTTTGGATTCCGGTTGCAATTTTGGTTTACGCCACTTATTCTATTTTAAGTCAGTGGGTCACTCGATTGGGTCAATACAAGACCATCGCCTACCGCCAATTCTTTCAAAATGTCTCCCAATCGGCAACCAAGATTATTCTTGGAAAGATGTCTTATGTTTCAACAGGCTTGGTGGTGGGTACATTATTGGGCATAACGGCCTCCATTTTTATTTTGATTCAAGGTCGGGTGAAGGATTTGTATCGATCTTTTAAAATTATCAAGTGGAGCCGCATCAAGGACAACGCCATCAAGTACCATAAGTTTCCCAAGTACACCATGATTCAAGGCCTCATGGATACCTTCCAAGAGTCTCTGCTTTTTTTGGTCATTTCGGCATTGTATGGCAATGCACAATTGGGCATGTACACTTTTACATTGGCACTTCTGCAGAAACCGTTGCAGGTCATTGGTGCTTCGCTCGGTCAGGTTTATTTTCAAGACATTAGTAAGAAGTTTGCCAATGAGCAGGAAATCTATACCCGAACCATCAAATTGATGAAGGTGTTGCTAATCGTGGCCATCGCGATTTATGTTCCTGTGATTTTCTTCGGTCCTTGGATTTTTGATTTCTTCTTTGGAGACAACTGGTGGGAGAGTGGTGAGATAGCGCAAATCATGGCGTTTTGGTTGATGTTGAAACTGATTAGCTCTCCGATTTCATCCATCCCCAATGTGACAGGACATCAAAGGAACTATGTATTTTTTACCCTCGTTGGAAACATCCTTCCTCTGCTCATTGTCTTTACAGGAAGACAATTGAATTGGGATTTTCACGGTGTGCTAATCGTGAATTATTTCCTACTCAGCGTATTGATGTTAATCTATATCCGTTGGATCTTGAAATTGACACGACACACCAAGCGAATGTGGCCTTCCTTGGAGGAGTGAGTAAATAAGGAAAATGAAGAAGAGTAAATTGTACATATTTACAATGTCATTTCCTTTCGATTCAGCGCAAGAGGCCAATTTCATTGTTCCTGAATTGGCAAGGTGGAAACGTGATTATAAAAAAATCATTTTCGTCCCAGCCCAAGTCAAAGGTTCTCAATGTTATCCTATGGATGATCAATTGTCCATGGATACAACGCTTGCCGGTGATTTCGAAAAACGATATTCGTGGTTGAATTTCCTTTCTTGGAGATGGCTGTTCAATTGGATTTCTATTTGTTTTCATATCGCAAATACCCAGGAAAAATTGAATTGGAAATTGTATTCCAATGCCTTTTTTTTTGGATTGAGAATGCAAATCTCGCTGTGTTATCTAAAAAGATTAAAAGGCGAAATTGACTTGTATTCGTTTTGGAACACCTACATCACTGCGTCTATGGCGCAGTTGAAGGGATTTAAAGGAAGACGATGGACACGGGTTCACGGAGATGACCTTTATCCGGAGAGACAAGGGGGGATCATTCCTTTTGAAACACAAACCTATTCAAATTTGGATGAAGTGGTATTTGCGAGCCAAGCGGCGCTTTCATTTTACCTTCAACGCCATCCGGGAATTCACACCCCAACTTCCATTGCTTACATCGGGGTGTCGTTTTCAAATTTGATTGGGAATGTAGCGGTTATGCCTAAAAGACAACCCCTGGTTTTGGTAACATGTTCAGGTTTGAATCCGGTTAAGCAATTGGCTTTGGTAAATGGTTGGATAAATCGTTGGAATAAAAGCCATGGTCAGGTGCAATTGGAATGGCACCATCTGGGGGCGACCACCGCCGCATTGTCCGAACACATTCAAGAATCAACAGTTGCTATTGGACATGGATGGATGAGTCAATTTGAGGTAATGCAGTGGTATCAAACCATGCAGCCATTTGCTTTGTTCAGTTTAAGTCGCTCAGAAGGGGGCTTTCCGGTGAGTATGCAAGAAGCGCTGATTTGCGGTATACCGTTGATCGGTTCAGCCAATGGAGGGGTTATCGAAGCTTTAGAAATATCGGAGGGATTTACGCTTTCCAGCACTCCCGATTTCGAGGAATTTAAAAAGACCATGGAAGAGATTATTTCACTTCCAGATTCTGAGATATTGCGATTGAGACAAAAAGCAATGGATGTGGGAAGAACCCTCTTTTTGCGCTAATTTTACGCTATTCCAAGAATAGCAAAGAATGGGGGCTTGTAAACGATGTTTAATGGACAGTTCAGATCATGAAATTGTATTTGATGATTTGGGATATTGTAACCATTGTACCGCCTCCATCAAAAGATGGAACTCTCCAGAATTTCAAGATTTAAATCAACGCCAAAAATCTTTGGACCAATGGTTATCCAATATAAAAGCAGCGGGTAAAGGAAAGGAGTACGATTGCATTATAGGCTTGAGTGGCGGTGTTGACAGCTCTTACGTGGCATACTTGGTAAAAAAAGTCTATGGATTGCGCCCATTGGCGGTGCACTTGGATAACGGCTGGAACTCGGAATTGGCGGTGCGCAATATTGATAAAATTGTAGATCGACTTGAAATAGATTTGATTACCGATGTTTTGGATTGGGAGGAATTTAGATCATTGCAACGCTCTTTTTTAAAAGCCTCCGTTTTGGATATGGAGCTGCTTACTGATCACGCGATTGGGATTGCACTTTGGAAAATATCGCAGCGTTTTCAGATTCCTTACTTTATTTCAGGTTTTAATTTTCAAAGTGAAAATGTAATGCCGCCTTCTTGGATTTATCCGTTTAAAATGGATAGCCTCAATATCCAAGATATTTACAGCAAGTTTGGCGACGGAAAAAGGTTAAAGTCCTTTTCTTTTCTCTCTTTCAAAGAGTTTTTGCTTTTCGGGAAAAATAAAATGACATTGTTCCCCATTTTAAATTGGGTGGACTATCACAAAGAAACCGCCATTCAAGTAATCTCACAGGAGTTGGGATGGCGCAATTATGGCAACAAACACGATGAATCGGTATTTACTAAATTTTACCAGGATATATTGTTGTTTGAGAAGTTTGGAATAGACAAGCGCAAAGCCCATTATTCCAGTTTGATTTGCACAGGACAAATTTCCAGGGAGGATGCTGCGCTGAAGGTGCAAGAGGCCCCGTTAACTGCCGAGGCGCGCAGACGAAGCGTTCAATATGTTCTAAAGAAATTGGAAATCTCCGAGGAGGAGTTTCAGCAGATTTTGAAAACACCTCCCCGTAAACATTGGGAATTTGCGTCTTATGCCAAAAGAAAGCAGCAGGTTGGAAATATTCTTCGAAAACTGAAGTTGCGATGAGGGTGCTTTTTATTCAACAAGGGCTAGGCTACGGAGGAGCATCACAATCATTGATACAAATGCAAAAGTGTTTGAAGGATGATGTGGAGATGTTCACAATCTTAAAAAAGAATCGCCGACTGAATCAAAAGCTGAGACATCTTTTGATTCACTCCAAGGAGATAGTTGAGATGGATATTCCGGGTGTATACCACTATTCAGAGGGCAAATCTTCGCAGGAGGATTTGGATTATGCCATGGAATACGATGCGCAGGAATTGATTCATTTTATCTTGGATAAGCAGATTGATATTGTGCACGTCAATGCTTCTGTTTTTAGCAACCTATATGAAGATATAAAGTCCAAAACGAATGCAAAAATAGTGACCCACATTCGGGAGGTAATTCCGCAATCTGACGATACCATCACCCGATTTATGGTGAAGGAAATTCGTCAATTTTCTGATTGGATTATTCCCATTGCACAAGAAGAGATGTATTATTTCTCTGATCTTCCGCAATGTCAAATGGTCATAAATCCAGTGGATACTTCCGTGTTTTGCCTTGGAAAGGCTATGACAGAGCAAGGTGTCATCCGCTTGGGTATGGTGGCCAATTTTAATCCGCTCAAAGGTCACTTGTTGTTTTTGGAGGTTGCGTCGATACTAAATCAAATGAATGCAGGTGCTCAAATTCTTCAATTTGAAATGTTGGGTTTACCCAAACCGGGTTTCTTGCATTATAAGGCTTGGCTTCCATTGAAAAGGTTTGCGTACTATCGAGAGGTGATGTCCAAGTACAAATCTTTACAACTCCAGAATGTTCGATTGCTTCCTTTTAGAACGGAAGTTCAATCGGTTATTCAACATTGGCACATTGGATTGCGTTTGGAGAAATCAATGATGCCTTGGGGAAGGGATGTACTGGAGTTGATGTCATCGGGAGTGGCCGTTGTGGCTGTTGGAAATAGTGAGGTGGTTATTCAGAATGGAACAAGCGGGATACTCGTTGATTCTTTGGATGCCCAATCCATTGCTGCAAAAATTCAAGAATTGATAGTGGATGCCGAAAAAAGAAAAAGCATCGCAACCATAGCCAGACAATGGGTGGAGGAGAATGCTTCTGTCCCGGTTTATCGCGAACAGATTTTGTCAATCTATAAAAAAGTATTGACCACATGAATACGCTTTTTTTTGATAGCCGAAGAAACCAATGGATCATGACCATCATCGCAATTTTATCGATGAATGTGACATTCCAAACCTATGGAATTTTCATTATCGGAACGGTGGTGGTCACTTTCTACTTGTATATTCTCAATCACGGAAACGTGGACAATCTTTTTTCGAATGTCATTTTTATGGTACTGTTGGTTAGCGCAGGCCAGGCCATCGTTTTTGAATCTTTCAATTGGTATAATTTCGGAGGGGTCTTTCTAATTTTCTTGATGCCCTATTTTATCTATGGAAACAATGGGCTCACATTTTTTAGGATCTATGTTCGACTGATGTACATATTCTGCGTGATTTCATTGGTTTTTTGGGCGATACAGAACTTAATTCCAGGGAGTGATATTTTACTTTCTAAAATTTCTGAGGTATTGGCTTTGGACCCTGGCAGCAATGAAAGTTTGATCATTTACAATGTTGAGCATAGTAAATCTGCTCTTGGATTGTACAAAAATCCTGGCTTTTTGGCTGAAGGTGGAGTATTTGCTACTTTGATTATTCCAGCTTTGTATTTTGACAATATTCGTAAGATCAATTTCTTCAGTCGTGAGTCATTGGTTTTTGTATTTACGCTGTTAACCACGGCCTCCACGGCAGGGTATTCCGCATTGATATTTTTTCTGATCATGGTAATGTGGGAGTACCGCAAAAGAAGTATTTCATTTTTCTTGATTCCCTTAATGGTGTTCTCCATTTACTACGCGGTTGTTGAGTTGCCTTTTATGTACACCAAGGTCACCAAGATGTACAACGATGAAATGAACGTATACGAAGACAATAGTCGAGCCACAAGAAAGGGACGTTTCTTAAGTGCTCGCGTGGATATAGATTTGATTATGGAGTATCCTCTTTTTGGAAAGGGTATATACATGGAATCTCGATACCTAACGGACGAAGAGCGAGAAATTGGATACAGCAATAGTTATATGGGAGTGATTGGTTTGGCATCACGATACGGTCTCATCTTGTGGGCAGTTTACTTTTATTTCTTTTTTGCTTTCATAAGACGTTATTTCTATATCCAAAATCCATCACCACAAGGCGGACTTAAAATATTTAAATTGTGCTTTACTTTGTCTATACTCATGGTGTCCATGGGGCAGAATCCTTTTCCATCTCCCATCTATTTGGTCATGGTCTATTGTGGATATTATCTGACACGCCCGCAATTAAATCTTCGTAAACTTGCGATCAGTGAAAATAAGTATAATCACGCCCAACTATAACTACGCGCAGTATCTTCCTGAGTTATTGCGAAGTGTTGCTCATCAAGATTATCCGGACATTGAGCATGTAATCGTTGATGATGGTTCTACAGATGAATCTGTGAAGGTGATCCAGCAATTTGCGATAGATTTTCCCGGTCGATTTAAGTTAATCCAACAAGCCAATGCGGGGCAATCGGCTGCTCTCAATACGGCCTTGCAGCATGTCACGGGAGATCTTATTCTTTGGATTAATTCGGATGATTATTTCACAGAAAATATTTTTTCTAAGATTGCGGCTTTTTTTGTTAGCCACGTTGATGTCGATATTCTGGTGGGAGATATTCATTTTGTTGATTTAGATGGTCGTTTTATATTCACTCACCGCAATCAATATTTTGGATACAGAGAGGCTGCGCTTTTGGGATTTACCATGTTTTTAAGTTCCAATGCGGTGGTCTGGCGCAAAGAGGCGATGATGGGATTGGCAGGGTTTAGAGCAGACTACAAATGCAACATGGATGGCGAATTTTATTCCCGTTTATTTTTTAATCGTCGATTGTCCTATAGACCTTGGGCAATCGCCAATTTTAGAAAGCAACCTTTCTCCAAGGCAGCGGAAAATGATGATCGATGGAATGAATTGATGTATCGAGAAATCAATCAAGAGCTTGATGAGAACAGGGTTCGCATTGGTATGTCTTCGTGGCCAAATTTTGGGGTTAATGCATTGAAGTATTTGCTTCGAATCAAACGCGCGGTCATTCGTGTTTTTTCGATGAGAAATTTTAAAAAGAAATTGCAAATCAGGCGCTATCAACAATCACTACCATCATGAAGAAGGCTATCATTCTTACTTATATCCCTTCTCCTTATCGCACTGTTGTTTTTGATGAATTAGAAAATCTGGACAACACTGCTTTACAGGTGGTATATATGTCAAAAGGGGATAGCAAGTTTGATTGGAAGAAGCAGTCTTTTTCTCATCAGCCTATTTTTATTGAGGATCAGATGGCATCCAAGGGGAATTGGTCATTGATTAAGGCTGTATGGTCATTGCTGAAAAAGGAAAATCCACAAGCGGTCATTACTTGCGGCTTCACATTACCCATGCTGGCCGCCATGTTGTGGGCATTGATCAATGGGAAGAAGAGGTTGGTCAATACCGATGCTTGGACTAAAATTGAACAGGCTTATTCTTGGAAGCACCGGTGGATTAGAAAGATTATTTACCCATCAGTGCATGCTGCAATTCCGGTAAGTGAAAAAGGCAAAACGATGTTTAAGCATTATGGTGTTGCAGAAGAAAAAATCTTCATCTCGCATTATGCCATCGATCATGATCATTACGTGGCAACTTCTGTTCAGGAAAAGGAATTTGATTTGATTTTTTCAGGTCAGATGATCGAAAGAAAAATGCCGATGTTTTTTGCTCAAGTGGTTCAGGAACTGAGGAAGCACAAGCCAGATTTAAAGGTTTTGATCATTGGAAATGGAGAACTCAAGGAAACTTTCTTGAACAAGATAAAGGAAACGGGTGTCCATTGGGAGTATCCGGGTTTTATTCAGCCAGATCAATTGGCGGCATATTATTCCCGAGCCAAGGTTTTACTTTTCCCAACTTTATCGGACTCTTGGGGAGTGGTGGCCAATGATGCAATGTCTTCCGGAACTTTGGTTATGACCTGCGACAATGCGGGATGTGCGAATGAAATTGTGGAGCATGAAGTCAACGGTTGGGTACTGCCTTTGGAGACGGATTTATGGGTAAAGTCATTAGAGACAGTCCTTTCAGATGATCAATTGTACCACCGGTTGAGAAGCCAAGCATTGATTCAAGCGGAGAAGTATCATCCTAAAAAGTCAGCGGAGATGTTACTTGCGGCTATTTCGTTTGTACTTTTACCTGAATGAAAAGTGTTTACTATTCAGCCTTACACATCTTCCGAAATCAATGGGTATCCACTTCAAAGGGATTGGCTCTTTATTTCGTTTGGCAATGGGTAAGACGCTTTTCAAAATATCCCCTGCAAATCAATGTCGCCAAAGGAATTCAAATCCAATTCGCCAGTGCAACATTGGCTCTTGAGGGTGGCACCAAGCTGTACACCCAAGGATTGTACGACGGAAATAACATGCGTTTGGTGAAACGATATTTTGAACGCAATGATGCCTTGTTCTGGGACGTGGGTTCCAATATCGGTTTGTATTCTTTGATTGCCTCATTAAATCCAAAAGCAAAGGCCGTGGCGTTTGAACCACATCCGTTCACTTTTCAATTATTGAATCAACAGATAGCCCTGAATCACAGAGAAAATATCTTGCCTGTAAATGTGGGATTGAGCAATTTGGATGGTCAAGTGCAATTTCTAAATGTTGCAGGAAGTAGCACCAATGCCATTGTGTTGGATGCAAACAGTATTGCGGAAACCATTACGGTTCCTGTTGTGCAAGCCGATAGTTTTATCCAAGGAGAGATTCCACATATCGTAAAAATTGATGTTGAGGGTTTTGAACGAGAGGTGCTGTTGGGCTTTCAAAACAACATGGGTCAAGTTAAATTGATCATTGTCGAGGTATCCAATCACCGCGATGAGGTTTATCAAATTCTAAAGAATAATAGATTTGTGGGACCACTGGAATTGGATTTGATTCATAAAACCCATCGACCATACCAAGAGGGTAAGTCGATGGAAGATCCCGTATGGATTCATGAAAATAGTCTGCATGAATTTGAAGAACTGATTCGACAATATGCAGAAAAATAGAAAAAAGGTTCTTGCTATTTTGAAGGTTGCTCCTCCCTTAACAGGAGCCACAGCCATCAATCAATCCATCGTAGATTCTCAAATTAAATGGCCCAATGGAATTTTAGATTTTAAGACCATCAGTTACGCCAATAGTATCCAAGATTTGGGTAGTTTGAAGTGGACCAAGTTTTTAAAATTCTTTACTTTTTTCTTTTCAATCCTATTCCAAATTATTCGTGAGAAAATTGACTTGTTGTACTTTCAGATGTCCATATATGGGGCTTCATTTTACAGGGATTCGACCCTTTTATTGGTTTCAAAAATTTTCAGGAAAAAGGTGTTGGTTCATCTGCATGGCAAGGGATTGAAATCTTATGGTGAGAGACATGCATTTTATCGTTTTTGGATCAAGTGGTTATTGAAGGATCAATCGGCCATCGTACTTACCGAGAGCCAGAAGCAAGATGTACTTTGGATTGGATTTAAAGAGATATTTGTAATTCCCAATGGCATCGACTATCCCAAGGAAATGCAAAAAGATTGGAGGGTTCATCACCGGGATGGGCCCATTCGCTGGTTGTTTCTATCCAATATGTTGGAATCAAAAGGCATAGCCGATGCCTTGGCATTGGCGCTTTTATTGAAGAAAAATGACATTCCCTTTCATGTGGATTTAATTGGCAAGGAAGGGGATTACAATAGTCAAAGGATTGGTCAATTCATTCATGAAAATGAACTGGACTGTCAAATGGTCTACCATGGCCCACGTTATGGTGAAGAAAAATGGTCGGCGATTGTGTCTTCTGATGTGTTGGTTTTTCCCACGTACAATGAAGCATTTGGCATTGTCGCCATTGAGGCCATGGCCATGGGAATACCGGTTATAGCATACAAGGAAGGTGGATTGCCTGAAGTAATTAAGCCGGGTATAAATGGTGTCTTGGTAGACAAAGGAGATCTCGATGGACTGTATGCCGCATTGGTTCGTTTTCAGCAAAATCCTGATGAAATGCAGGCACTGGGGATGGGGGCGCGACAGCTATTTTTAAGTAAATTTACTTCGCATACATTTATTACAACACTCTATGCGACTTTTGATCGCGTATTAGCACACAAACAATAGACATGGGGAAGAGACTTTTGATTACAGGCGGAACAGGTTCTTTTGGTCAGGCAGTTTTGAATCGATTCATTCATTCTGACGACTTTTCTGAAATTAGAATATTTAGTCGCGATGAAAAGAAGCAAGATGATTTGAGAAAAAAGATCAACCACCCCAAAGTCACTTTTTACATTGGTGATGTACGTGATGAACGCAGTGTGGCTGATGCCATGGTGAACATCGATTTTGTATTTCATGCAGCGGCGCTTAAGCAAGTGCCTTCCTGTGAGTTTTTCCCCATGGAGGCTGTCAAGACCAATATCTTGGGTACAGAAAATGTTCTGAATGCTGCCATTCAGGCCAAAGTAAAAAAAGTGGTGGTGTTGAGCACAGACAAGGCGGCTTATCCCATTAATGCAATGGGGATGTCCAAGGCACTGATGGAAAAAGTGATGATCGCTAAGTCCAGAAATTTAGACGAGAATCAAACCATTCTATGTGGAACGCGATACGGCAATGTCATGGCTTCTCGTGGATCTGTGATTCCACTTTTTATTGAGCAAATCAAAAGCGGTATGCCTCTGACCATCACCAATCCCAACATGACCCGATTCATGATGACTTTGGAAGATGCTGTGGACTTGGTTTTGTTTGCTTTTGATAACGCCAAACAAGGTGATTTGTTTATTCAAAAATCACCGGCTTGTACCATCGAGACTTTGGCCAATGCCATGCTTTCATTGTACAATTCCAGCGTGGGTATCAAACCCATTGGCACTCGCCATGGAGAAAAGTTATTTGAAACTTTGGTCAATAAAGAGGATATGGTGGTGGCGCAAGACCTGGGTATGTATTATCGTATTCCTGCGGATTCAAGAGATCTGCGTTACGATGACTACTATTCAACAGGTAATGAGAAAATTGACAAGGTCGAAGAATACAATTCACACAACACCCAACAATTGAATCTAGAAGAAACCAAGGCGCTGTTGCTCAAATTAACGGAGGTGTCATCGGATTTGTCCAAATAAGGATCAGAAATGAAAATTGGCGTAACTGGAGCAGAAGGATTTTTAGGCAATGCGCTTTTGCGTCAATTGCAATTGAATGCGGAAATGCAAGTGGACATTTGTCCTCGATCCAATTGGCAATCCGAACAACAAATGCAAAATTGGGTGTCGGAATTGGATGTGTTGATTCATCTCGCGGGAAAAAATCGATCTGCTGATCCGAATGAAATTTACACGGTTAATTTGGGGCTGACTCAAAAGCTAATCCATGCTTTGGATGCAGCCGCTGCCAAGCCCAAGGTCATTTTTTCTTCTTCGATTCAAGAGGAGAAAGACAATATCTACGGAAACTCCAAACGCGATGCCCGCTTGCTCTGGGAGGATTGGGCCAATCAAAATCAAGCGGATTTTATCGGTCTTTTAATACCCAATTTGTTTGGACCTTTTGGTCAACCGTTTTATAATTCTGTAGTAGCTACTTTTTGTCATCAATTGGTGAATGGCGAAAAACCCAATATTCAAGTGGACGCAGTATTGCCGCTCATTTATGTCGATGACTGCGTGCGTCACATTATCCATTGGACTTCTCATTTAACAGGTGTTGTGGCGCAATGGACGATGCCCCATGAGTTTGAAGTCAAAGTGTCGGATATTTTAAGTCAATTGAATCATTTTCATGAAGCTTATTTTCAGCGAGGAGAAATGCCCCAATTGGACTCACGTTGGAGTTTGTACTTATTTGCAACTTTTCAATCCTATATTCCATTTGAAAAATTCTTCCCATTTTATTTGAAGAAAAATACGGACCCCAGAGGTTCTTTCGTGGAGATCATTCGATTAAACAGCGGAGGCCAGGTTTCTTTTTCAACCACTGTCCCTGGAATTACAAGAGGAAATCATTTTCACACCCGTAAAATGGAGCGATTTGCGGTGATTAGCGGAAAGGCAACCATTGCCTTTAGGAGGGTTGATACCGATGTCGTTTCAACTTTTGAATTAGATGGAGATAGTCCCTCTTTTGTGGATATGCCCGTTTGGCATACGCACCTGATCACCAACACAGGGGATCAAGAGTTATTGACTATGTTTTGGATCAATGAGCATTACAATGCTGAGGATCCTGACACTTATTTTGTGAATGTTAATCCATAAATCATGAACATGGAAAAAATCAATTTTAAATTGGCTGTTGTGGTTGGAACACGACCAGAGATCATCCGACTGTCGCGCGTTTTGGATTTGGCGAACTCCATGGTCAATCTGGTATTGATTCACACAGGTCAGAATTATGATTATGAATTGAATCAGATTTTTTTTGATGAATTGGGTGTAAAAAGGCCAGATTACTTTCTTGAGGCGGATGTTTCAAGTTTGGGAAGCACGGTTGGTGATATTTTAAAAAAGGTTGAACCCATTCTAAAAGCAGAAAGGCCAGATGCCTTTTTGGTTTTGGGGGATACCAATTCTTGCCTCTCAGCATACATCGCCAAGCGATTGAAGATTCCGGTATTCCACATGGAAGCCGGTAATCGATGTTTTGATTTTAATGTGCCAGAAGAAACCAATAGAAGGATCATAGACCATATAGCGGATTTCAATCTGGTCTACACTGAACACGCGCGCCGGCATCTCATTGCTGAAGGTTTGCCCCAAAGAAGAATATACCTGACGGGCTCTCCGATGAAAGAGGTCCTCAATGCCTATGCAGACAAGGTGAAACAAAGTTCAATATTGGCGGATTTAAAATTATCCAAGAACCAATATTTTGTTTTCTCGATTCACCGTGAGGAGAATGTGGATTATCCAGATCAACTCAATAAAATTGTTGAATCCATTCATCATTTATCACAATACTATCCGATACCCTTTGTCTTTTCTTGCCATCCAAGAACGTTAAAGCGTATTGAATCCATGCAGCTTCAATTGCCGAGCAATGTGTTGTTATTAAAGCCATTTGGATTCTTTGATTACATCGCTTTGCAGCAAAATGCAAAGTGCGTGATTTCAGACTCAGGAACCATCAGTGAGGAATCCTCCATGCTGTCTTTCCCTGCTATATCGATACGTGAGAGTATGGAGCGCCCAGAAGCCCAAGATGCGGGAACCATTATCTTGTCGGGAATTAACAAGGAGGGGGTCCTCAACGCCGTGAAATGGACCATTAGGGAGTTTGAATCTAAAAACGAATATTCCAGCATTGCTCCCGATTATCAAATTGAAAATACGGCATGGCGTGTAATGAAATTGATCATTGGTAACGCTGGATTGAACACCAAGTGGAATAATCTTTTGTGATTGCATGCAACATCTGTATCCCATCGGTTTAAAGGTTTCTGATTTTTCGCAAGAAGAATTGGAAGGCTACGTGGATGATGTTATTCAAAATAAAAAAAGAACCGTGGTGTTTGGATACAGCTTGGGCTATATCACATTGTACAAGAAATTTCCTAAACTCTATCAAGAGGTGAATGCCTTTGATTTGATGCTTTGTGATGGCGTTCCCTTTCATTGGTTTTTAAATTCATTGGGAATTCGATTACGCAAAGTGATTTCAATTCCTGAGTTCTGTGAATGGATCATCGAAAGAGCAAACCGCCAAGGTTGGTCGATGATGATCATCGGAGGCACGGCTGAAGTAAATAAAATGGCTACAGAAAACACCCGAAATAGGTTTCCCAATATTCAGGTTCATGAAGGCAGGGATGGTTATTTTGGAAAGGTCGATGAGCCGCAGGTTTTAAATACAATCAATCGGTTTAAGCCGGATATTTTGTTGGTGGCCATGTCCACTCCAATGAAGGAGGAGTTTGTTATAAGGAACAAGTTTCAATTGGGTGCCACGTTGATTATTCCTTGCGGGGGCATGGTAGATGTATTGGCGGGTAAAACTTCGCGTAGCCCAAAATATATCAAACGAATGGGGCTTGCTACTTTCTATCGGATAGCACAAGAACCCAAAAGGCTGATGCGCACCCACATGAAAATGGTATATGAAGCCATTTTTAAATTGATGCCGATTGCCTGGTGGCATTTGATATGGGGAAAAAAGAAGGGAGTGGAAATTTTGATGCGTTATACTAAAACGGAGTTGTAGAATATGTGCGGAATTTTTGGTATAATCTCTATAGTTGAAGATGCACATCAGGTGCAGCGTGCGCAAGCTGATTGGACATCATTGATGGAAAGTTCCATTTCTCGCGGTAAGGATTCATCTGGAAGTATTTTCTTTGATTATCAGCAAAAGCGAATAGAAGTCATCAAGGGCAATGTGTCCATCGCAGAATTGAAGAAGGACAATCGTTGGAAAAGTGCTTGGGAAAGAGGGAGAAGAGGAAATAGATTCTTGGCTATGGGCCATACGCGTCTGGTTACCAATGGTTCTCAAATGGAGAATCAGAATAACCAACCGGTGATATTGGACAATCAATTCCTTTTGCACAATGGTATTGTGGTCAATCACGAGAAGTTGTGGAGTGATCATCCGCAATTGCATCGCTCTTTTGAAATTGATTCTGAAATTATCTTGGCTTTGATTCAGGCTAATCTTGATCAAGGCATTGAGGTGGCGGTGAAGGAGACCAATGCAAAGCTTCAAGGCACCTATTCCTACGCTTGTCTATTGCCTAATTACGGGAAACTGATATTGTCCTCCAACAACGGATCTTTGTTTGTTTTTAAAAACAACCATGTGATTGCTTTCGCGAGTGAAAGAATTTTTTTAGAGCGATTGTCATTGGTTCATGGTACGGGGGATATTCAACAAATCAAGGACGGAAATTCTCTTGAGATTCCCATTTGCAGGGAGAATGAAATAGGAAGTTTTGAGGTGGTGTTGAGTGAGGTGGAGGGATTGGAACACGTTAAAGTTTTGGACTCAAGTGCTTTTGCTCACACCCAGTATGCCGCTGAAAGAAGGTTATTGGAGTTCAATTGGCAAGAGATTAGCGCACTGAAACGTTGTTCACGTTGTGTATTGCCTGAGACTTTTCCTTTCATTGCATTTGACGCGGAGGGCATATGTAATTATTGTCATTCCAGTAAACCAATTCAGGTGAAGGGAGATTTGAAGGATCTAGCATCGGCGATTCAACCTTTTATTAAAAGAGACAATGACAACTGTATTGTGCCACTGAGTGGAGGAAGAGACAGCATCTTCTCTCTCCATTTGGTCAAAGAGGTCATGGGCTTGAAACCTGTAACCATGACCTATGATTGGGGAATGGTCACAGACTTGGCCAGAAGAAATATTGCACGGGCCTGCGGAGAGATGGGTGTTGAGAATGTCATCTTTGCAGCAGATTCGGAATTTAAAAGAAGAAACATCCGCTTGAATTTAGAAGCTTGGTTAAAGAATCCCCATTTGGGTATGGTTCCTTTGTTCATGGCGGGAGATAAATACTTCTTCCATTTTTGTAAGGAACTACAAAATAATTTGGGCGTAGATTTAAATATTTGGGGCGCACATCAATACGAGAATACAGATTTTAAAGTTGGATTTGCCGGTGTAAGTCCCAATTTTCAAAAGGAAAAAATTTACTCGCTTTCCTTGCAACAGAAACTGCATTTGATGGGATTTGTCGGCAAACAATTTCTCTCTAATCCCGCTTACTTTAATTCATCCTTGATGGATACCTTGGGGGCATACAAAGCCAGGGACCAATTTAATTTCAATGGACATTTTCAAATATTTGATTACTTCGATTGGGATGAAAAAGTGATTTTGGATACCATCGAAAGCAAGTACGGATGGGAGAGGGCCATCGACTCAGATTCAACTTGGCGGATTGGAGATGGTACCACAAGTTTCTACAATTACATATACTTTGTCGTGGCAGGATTTTCAGAGGTGGAGACATTCAGAAGCAATCAAATCAGAAGCGGTAAATTAACCAGAGAAGAAGCCATGAAACGCATTGAGCAAGAAAATCATCCGCGTTTTGAATCCATCAAATGGTATTTGCACATGATTGGATTGGATTTTGAAACTGTGATCAAGCGAATTAATTCCATTCCCAAATTGTATCGAAAATGAAAGTAGGTATTGTACAATATGGCAATGGCAATGTGCACGCTGTAATGCGCGCTTTGGAGCGATGTGGCGTTAATGGTTGCTTGGTTTCTTCTCCCGATCAAATGCAGGGTTGTGATTTTTTAATTTTCCCAGGTGTAGGACATTTTCAAAATGCCATGACCTATTTACGGGATGGGCAGTGGATTGAGGCGTTGGAGAATTTTGCTTTGAATGAAAAGAAACCATTCTTGGGAATTTGTCTGGGCATGCAGTTGCTTGCAGATTCGAGCGAAGAGGGGAACGTGAAGGGATTGGGTTGGATTCATGGACAAGTAATAAAAATGCAAAAGGATTCCTTGGATATCAAGATTCCACACATGGGATGGAATCAATTGCGAAACCAAAAAGGTGGAATTTTAAAAGAAGTATCTTCTGAGGATTTCTTTTATTTTACCCACAGTTATCATTGGTCAGGAGTTGCTGAAGACGAGATATTGTGTACAACCCATTATGGAAGAGAGATGATAACGGGAGTGCGCAAAGGAAATATTTGGGGGGTTCAATTTCATCCAGAGAAAAGCTATGAAGCAGGACAGAAAATCTTTCGATCATTTTTAAACCTGGATTAATATGTACAGACCCCGATTGATTCCCGTCTTATTGCTTCAAAAGAATGGCCTCTACAAAAGTCAATCATTTAAAGACCACCAATATGTGGGTGATCCAATCAATGCGGTTAGAATATTTAATGATGCGCGAATTGATGAATTGGTTTTTTTGGATATCGATGCAACCCGAGAAGGAAGATGCATTGATTTGGACTGGGTCAAGAAAATAGCGGAGGAGGCCGATATGCCCTTGTCGATTGGTGGGGGAATTACCACGGTGGATCAAATGAAGTCAATCATTTCTTTGGGTGTTGAGAAGGTAATCTTGGGAACCTTGCCGATCATCAATCCCGCAGAGGTTAGAAAAGCGGTGAGCGTTTTGGGCGCCAGTTCTGTGGTGGTTTGTGTGGATGTTCGAAGAAGTGCGAATGGAAAACTGGAGGGGTTTTATAGCAATGGAAAAAAACCAATTCCCTTGGATTTGGCCACCTATCTTAAATCGCTGGAAGAAATGGGTGTTGGAGAGATTATCATTCAGCACATCGATGCGGATGGACATCAATGTGGTTATGATCAGTCTTTGTTTGCGTCGCTGTCGGCACCATTAAATGTCCCTGTTGTGGCTTGCGGTGGGGCCAAAAGTGTGGGAGACATGATGGATTTGTACAAAAAAACCAATGTAACAGCCATGGCTGCTGGCTCTCTGTTTGTTCACAAAGGCAAATGGCGTGCGGTTTTGATCAACTATCCAGATGAGATAGTCAAATCAAGTTTTCTTTCCTAGTTTTAACAATCTCGCTTAAATTTACAAGGAGTAAAGCGGCGAGAAGGATGTTGTCAAAATCGAAAATAGAATTTTTAAAAGCCAATCTTGCGGATGAGGAAGTCACCGTGCTGCAGGGTATGCTTCCTACAGATTTGGACAACACAAAATTGCTCTATACCAGCAATCCATTTAATGTCGACATGGTGGATGGACACTTTGATTGCATCCTCAATTTGGGCTTGGTCAACAACACCCGTTTAATCAACAAATTTTTTATTCGCGTCAATACCAAATTGGAAATTGGCCAATATTATTTGGGGCGGTTTGAAAGTATTCGTAATCGTTATGCGCGAAAGAAGAAAAGATTGAATCCCTTTTTGTTTGCCTTGACTTTCTTGTTTGATTTTTTGTTTTTGCGAGTGACACCCAAAGTGTGGGGATTAAAGAAGATTTATTTTTTGGTTACCCGTGGGCGCAATCGGCTGCTCTCCAAAGGGGAGGTTTTTGGGAGATTGGTGAGTTGTGGATTTGAAATTATTGAAAATCACAATGTGCAAGGAATCCATTATTTTTTGGTGAAGAAAGTATCGGAGCCCATTGTGGGAGCCAATCCAAGTTATGGTCCGTTGATTAAATTGGATCGTATTGGGAAGAATGGAAAAATGATTCAAGTGTATAAGTTCAGGACGATGCACCCATACGCGGAGTATCTCCAGGATTACATTTTGAAGCAAAATGGATATGCTGATACGGGCAAACCAGCCTCGGATTTTAGACTCACTTTTTATGGATCCTTCATGAGAAGATACTGGATTGATGAACTCCCTCAATTGATTAATGTGTTCAAGGGTGAGATGAAATTGGTTGGAGTTAGACCGGTTGGCCCTCGTTATTTCCAAGATATCCCAGAAGATCTTCAAGCGCTTCGTATCAAACACAAACCCGGTTGCATTCCGCCTTATGTGGCACTGGATAGAAAAGGTGCAAAGGACGATGTGATTCAGGCCGAGAGGGAATACTTGCTCATGAAAGAAAAATCCCCTTATACCACGGATACCAAGCTTTTTTTTATGGCATTGTTTAATATCGTTTTCAAAAGAAAGAGAAGTGCCTAAATTTTGGTTGCCTATTTTAAGGATAATGAATGCAGCCATTCAGTTAAGATTTATATTTGTCGCAACGCAAGGGAGTAAAGCTCTGCTAAACTAAAATCAATGGAAAATCGAATCAAAGTAGGAATCAGTTGTGGTGACCCCAACGGAGTAGGAATGGAGGTGGTGCTGAAGACTTTTGCTGATGCCCGCATGTTTGATTCTTTCACGCCAGTCTTGTATGCACACCCGGAGTGGGTGAAGCAAACCAAGAAGACCTTGCAATTGGAGGAGTTGATGTATTTTTCTATTTCGGCTGCCAAAGAAGCACAAGCCAAGAAGTTGAATTTGGTCAATGTCGATAAGGAAACGCCTTTCTCCATTGAATGGGGAAAAGCCGACAGCAAGGCTGGAGAATGGGCATTTAAATCTTTGGAGATGGCAGCAAGAGATCTGGCAACCAATGCCATTGATGTTTTGGTTACTGCACCCATCAACAAGGAGGTGATACAAAGCAAGCAGTCTTCCTTTATTGGACACACAGAATATTTGGCAAAAATGGCAGGAACAGATGAGGTGTTGATGTTTTTGGTGGCCGATCAATTGCGTGTTGGAGTTGTGACAGGTCACGTTCCCATCAAGGACGTTGCCGCTTCCATTACCAAAGATAAGATTGTCAAAAAGGTCAATATGATGCGCGAATCACTGATTCGTGATTTTGGAATCCCCAGTCCTCGAATCGCAGTGCTCGGATTAAATCCGCATGCCGGTGACAATGGTTTATTGGGTAACGAAGAGAAAGAAGTAATCCTTCCAGCGGTTCGTGAATTACAAGAAAAAGGATTTGGTGTGTTGGGACCTTATGGTGCAGATGGTTTCTTTGGGTCAGGTGCTTTTAAAGCTTTTGATGCCATCCTGGCCATGTACCACGATCAAGGATTGACGCCTTTTAAAACCATGGCATTCCAATCGGGAGTGAACTTCACTGCGGGCCTGCCTATCGTAAGAACTTCACCAGATCATGGTGTGGGCTATGATATCGCTGGAAAAAATACGGCGGATGAATCGTCTTTTAGATCTTCGGTTTATGCTGCTTACGATATTCTACAAGCGAGAAAAAATTTTCGTGAGTATGGGATGAATCCATTGCAAAAGCAAAATATCAAAGAATCAAGAGAGGACAAAAGGGAGTAATTGAAAATTAAAGTTCTCAATATCGGTAAAACCAAAGCGCCATACTTGATTGCAGGCGAAGAGGAATACAAAAAGAGGCTCACGCATTATATCTCCTGCGATTGGGTTGTACTGCCTGATGTTTCTGCCAAAGGAATGTCCAAAGAGTTAATCAAAGAAAAGGAAGCACAGCTTTTTTTTAAGCACATCAAAACAGAAGACTATGTTTGGTTGCTGGATGAAAAGGGCAAGATGTTTACTTCAACCGAATGGTCGCAGCAGATTCAAAAGTTAATGAACGCGGGAACCAAGACTTGTGTGTTAATCATTGGTGGAGCTTTTGGATTTCATGAATCGGTTTACCAACGAGCCAATGCCAAGTTGTCTTTTTCAGCAATGACGTTTTCCCATGAAATGATTCGTATGTTCCTATTGGAACAATTGTATCGGTCATTCACCATTCTGAAAGGTGAATCTTACCATCACGATTGAAATGTAATGCCAAAAAGGTGTTGGATGTGTCCCTTGAGTTTGGTTTTAACCTCTTCTAAATTCGGGGCATAACCCAATTCTTTTTCCATCGAGGTGACGGGTTTGTCACTGATGCCACAAGGAATAATGTTGGTGAAATACTGCATGTCGGGATGGACATTAAATGCAAAACCATGCAAGGTTACCCATCGGCTGCATTTCACGCCCAAGGCAGCAATTTTTCGGGCTTTAATGGGATGTGTTTCATCTAACCAAACGCCAGTTAATCCTTCGATTCTACCCGCGGTGATACCATATTCTGCGAGGGTACGAATGATGGCTTCTTCTAAAAATCGCAAGTAGAGATGGATGTCGGTAAAGAACAATTCCAAATCAAATATGGGATAGCCCACTATCTGACCAGGTCCGTGATAGGTGATATCCCCACCACGGTTGATGGGATAAAAAGCGGCATTGACCTTCTTCAACTGTTCCTCATTCAAAAGAAGATGTTTTTGATCGCCACTCTTGCCCAAGGTGTATACATGCGGGTGCTCTACAAAGAGCAAGTGATTTTCTGTATTTTCTTCGGATTCAGGATGTAGCCTTTTTTGAAGTTTGCGGTCTACAATCCGCTGAAAAAGGGTTTCCTGATAATCCCAACTTTCTTTGTAATCTTTCTTCCCCAAATCTTCAAATCGCACCAGGCGATTTGAAGACATAGGAAGAGGAAGAATTTCTTCTGACATATTACTGCATTTTGGCCAACTCTCCTTTCAAGAAGATGATGGCGGGAATAGCTGTGGCATCTTCGTTGCGCAATTCAGCCAAATCTATGCTGATCCAATCACCCAAGTGAACCAAATACAAGGAACGCTCGATTCTGTTTGATCCTTTGCTCCAAGCTTCTAGGATGGTATCGCATTTTTCCCCCATCAATTTTTTGCAAATTTCCATGCGCATTTGAGAGCGCTTGTGGTCGTCTTCATTGCGAATGATCACTACCGCAACGCGGTTGTCACCGCCAGTCCATCCCACCAACTCATTGTGATTCATTTCAGGGAAAACGTGGTGAGAGCAAAGCATCTTGGAGTTTTCATTGATTTGTTGTCTCCAACGAATGGTAACTCCCTCATACATCGCTTCACTATACAATACCGGAATTCTATCTACGATTTTTTTGGCGATATCCAATGAATTGGCACGTAATTCCGCCATATTGTTGTTCATATTGGCAATGGCATTGGTAATGGAAGTTTCGAAATCCATTCCAATGAATCCATAATTGGCCAACATGTATAATTGTTGAATGGCGCTATATCCGAACATAGATCGTGGAGGATTTCCACCTGGAATTAAAATGCAATTCAAGCCTTTCTCGGCTGCAATTTTTCCTATTTTTCCTCCGCTGGTGATACAGGCTACCTCAGCTCCTTTTGCAAAGGCTTCATCCATGGCTGCTACTGTCTCTTCGGTGTCTCCACTGTAGCTTGAAATGATGACCAAAGTCTTTTCATTGACAAACCCGGGTAGAACGTAATCATTGGTGCAAACAATAGGAACTGCGCAGCTATCGGCTACCCATTGTGAAACGATTTTTCCACCAATGCCGCTTCCTCCCAATCCGGAGATCACGATGTTTTCAAATTTCTTGTCGGTCTTGTTCAATTTTGCCGCGCGACCGATGACCATGGCTTCTTCTAAATGCTTCGGAAAAGCTTCTACTAATGCTTTCATTTTCTTTATTTTACTTGGCAAAAGTACCAATAAAAAAAACTCCACAGGGGAGTTTTTTGTTATGTCAATATGAAATTCTAAAAATTAGTTGGCCAATGCGGGATAGTTGGCTAGTCCACTGTAGCTCTGAAGCTCCATCTTAACGCTGCCCACCATGATCTTGGCGCTGGCCATCAATGGTATTCTATTCAAGTCATCGCTGATCCAGACACTAAGATCCTCTTCTTTTTTAAAGATCCTTCCTTTCTGAATCACAGGAGCAAATTTGATGGCTCTGAATTTACCAGCATCAGTCTGGATGGTCTCTCTGCCGATGTAACGAATTTTCAGATTAAAGATCTCGTCGTCTACTACACAAGTGATTTTAAAGATGTCTCCTTTCTTTGCTTTGGAAAAGTCTAAATTTCTGGCAAAATAAAAGGCACTGATCATGTCTTGCACATACTCTGGAGTGAGGTATCCCTCTCCTTTTTGATTTTTGTAAGCACGCTTTGCAGGATAAAAAGTGTAATCTTGATTGATCTTATACCCGCCTTCATCCACACGTCGTACAAACTTGTGCGGGAACATCCCTTGCTTGTCGATGTAGGATTCGTATTTATCTCGAACCTTAAAAAAATAATCAAAAGAGCTGATGGTCTTTCCCTCTCCAATCACGTGGTATACCTCTCGGTTTCCTATTTTGGTTACTTGGGGATCCACACTGATGGTGGCCGTAGCTGCATCAATTAATCCGTAGTGTAGGCGATACACCAATTTCTCTCCAGGCTTAAAAGCTTTGTTGGATGCTGAACGCAATCCCAATTCAGGAAGGTTCTTGATGTTTACTTTAACGGGCTTACTTGATTGAGCCCAGCCGCCCCCGGTTATCATGATAACGAGGGCAAATACTAGCACGTTCGTTTTCATATTTTGCCGCGAAGCAAATGCCTTGCCAAAATTTATTCGATGGTTGCAATGCACTTCAACTCGATGGCTATTGGGGTGGGAAGTGAATTGATTTCTACTGTGGTTCTGCATGGTTGAGCATCTTTGAAATACTCTGCGTATAGGCGGTTGTAGGTATGAAAATCTCTTTTCATGTTCACCAAAAACACGGTGACATCCACCAAGTTTTCCCATTTGGATCCTGAAGCGTCTAATATTTTTCTGACGTTATCAAACACATTGCGGCATTGTGCTTCAAAATCAAATTCCAAGAAATTGCCGTTCTTATCCAAGGTCAATCCGGGAACTCCACTGTCGTTGGCATCACTGCCGGCAATGCGTGGACCAACCCCGCTCAAAAAAAGTAAATTCCCTACACGTCGGGCGTGTGGATACGCGCCCACGGGCTTGGGCGCTTCGTTGGATGATATGATGCTGCTACTCATGGATTATTTTTCCTGTGATTTTTTTCTCTCCTTGCTGAATGACGTAAAGGTACATTCCGCTATTCAAATGTTCTAAATGGATGGACCAAAATTTCTTTTGTCCGCCCAACGTTTGACCATAAATCCATTTTCCGCTGATGTCGTAAAAGTCAATTTTCCCATTTTGATCTGCGGTCTTTGGGGCTTCAATTTGAAGATGGTCTTTTACAACGGTAGGGTAAATGCGCCAATCCTTGTTCCAATCTTCTTTTGCAATTCCAACGCCCTCAACGGGTGCCAAATGCGTGGTCCAGACTCCATTGCCATGGGTGGCTACTGCGATTAAACCGTCATAAGGTCGAGCTTGAATTTGATTGATGATGACATTGCCCAATGTTTCCGCACCTTCCATTTCCCAGGTGGTTGTACTTCCTGACAAAGTGGATGTGGAAAATAGTCCAGCGCTGGTTCCTGCAAAATACACCGGTGGATTGCTGGGGTAAATCTCTACGCCGTATACTCCAGGACCTGACCCAGTGCCATCGGGATTCTCTTCCAAGTTGCCTCCTACTTCGGTCCAAGTTTCACCTCCATCAGTGGTATGAAACAAGCTCAAACGATTGTAGTTGGAAAATCCAATCAAAACTTCTTGATCATTTAAATCATTCACCGCAACGCTGGCGACATAGCTGTTGGAAGGAAACATGGGATCGCTGATGTCCACACGTGTGGGTGTTTCACTATAGCAATTGTCTAAGCGAAACATTTTGCCCAATGAGGTTCCGTAGTAAATGACATCGTTGTTGATCATGGGCTTGTCCAAACAGCTCACATTTCCCGCCAACAGAGGAACAGAAGCAGCATTTATTTTTCGCCACAATGAATCCGGTGCAGCAGTAGGATAGTTCCCGGTGACTGGGATGTCTTGAACGCGCGGCAAATACCAGATGCTCTTTCCCGCGGCAATAAATACGTCTTCATTGTTCCAAGGATCCAACAACATGGGATTAATGAATAAATAAGATGGAGCTGTGGTAGGATCAATCCTTTCAGTCCCTGTCAAATTCCCTTGCTCGTCGATGGTCTTTTTCATCATTCTGCCAGATTGCGAAGTGGTGATGGCAAATGAATGTCCCGGGGGCATCGCGCAGAATGATCCGTCATCTCCATGCAACTCTTTCCAATTGGATTGCGCATCGGTGTTGTTGGTAATCCATGTGCCATTGTCTTGCATGCCGCCCATGACAAAATCCGAATTGCTCAAGCCTTGCTCAAAACCAACGGTGTAGAATTGACTCGCGATATAGCCTTTGTTCAGAGACTTCCAAACCACGCTATCGGCCATGGCATCATCGGTTTTGTAGATTCCTCCATCGTTGGTGCTGTATAAAACATTGGGATTGGATGGAGAAAACAAAACAAAATGCTGATCCGGGTGGTGATTGGGATAAACATAAAACCAAGGGTTTGCCGTGTTGCATCGATATCCACCCATCCATTCGTTGTTGTCTGTGGCAAATCCATCATTGCTGCGGTGGAGGTTGATTCCTCCGATAATCAATGCATCTGAGGTAGGATGATGCGCAATGGTTAGATCATAGCTGTATTGTGATCGAAAGGTCCCAAAATCAAAATTGATTCCCGTAAATAATTGGCAGGCGTCGTCGGGCAGATTTGGACTTCTGTTTTCCCAAATGCCATTGGTGCCATCACCATCGACATATTGATATCGATAAAGAAAATGATCCAAGGCGTAATTTCCATTATTCAAAGTTTCTCCCAAGAAGAATATCTCATTGGGGTTTTGTGGATTGTACGTCATCACAGTTCTACGCAGATTGGCAATCTCAGGTGTTACGGGATTGATGGTGGTCCAATTGATTCCATCTTCTGATCGGTAAAATCCACCACCGTTGGTGGTGTTGTCTGAGAAGGTGGCATATTTCACTCCAGTGGGGGTTACCATGATGTCCGTAAATTCTGAGGCGCCAGATCCAAAGCCCAATACTTCATCCCAGGTATTTCCACCATCGGTGCTGCGGATGATTCCATTGAATACGGCAGCGTACAACTCCTGTAAGGTGTCGTTGGCTGTATTGATGGCCAAGCGCCAGACAAAATCATAACTTCCATTTTGCATGGATGTTTGAGGTGTATTGCTTTGGGTGCTGATCAGAGGCGCCCAAGTTTGCCCATTATCTAAACTCTTATATATGCCATTTCCACTAAACAGTGAGGTGAAACTGGTCCCGCTCACTACACCATAAAATTCCTCTCCTGTTCCATAATACCATTCATTTTCATGTCCCGGACGTGTGTCTTGAACGATGGAGCTTACCGAATGAATTTGATCGGCCACGGTGCCATGAATCCAAGTGTTTCCACCATCTGCGGAGGTCCAAATACCACTGGTGACACCACCTGAAATCAAATGATTTTCATCCAATGCGTCGATAGCCAAGGCCCTTGTTCTTCCGCCAATATTGAATGGACCGCGTTGCTCCCAATTCAAACTTCTGTCGCCTCCTTTTTTGGGTAGAGTTGCCGCATAAGCTTGCGCATTTTGTCGCCATTGCAATGGCAATAGTCCTTGCTCTGGATCATGATTGCGCATGTACTCAAAGTATTTTCTACTGCTTGGGTTAATACCATACCCTTCCTCTGATAGACCGCCTACAGGTGGGTTTTGCGAAAAAAGATAAGCGCCCATGGCAAGCCATGCGGTGATTCCCAAGATTTGATAAACCCGGGTGTTGGATTGGATACCTAAACTCATGTCTGCAAGATAATCCCAAAACTTCATGAGTGTTGAAATGTTCAAAGGTTTTATTGGGCAATGATTCCCTGATAGTCGCGTTGGTTATTTTCGTAATATGAAACAAATACTCATTTTTTCAATCCTGTCACTTTTGTATGTGGAGTCATTTGCCCAACGCAAACAATATTTTGAAACCACAGATGAAAAGGGACAAATCCTTATGAAAGGTATTTATGTCAATGGTTTGGAGGATAGCCTTTGGAAATTTTATGAGGCAGGTGTTCTGGCCGAAGAATCATGGTATTACCAAGGCAAGTTGATGGGGCCCAGTACCAAGTATTACCCCAATGGAAGTAAGATGATTGAGGCTCACTTCATTTTGGGGGTACAAGACAGCATCCAAGTGGTGTATGCGCCCGATGGATCTGTCAGAGAATGGGGCAGGTTCAAAGAGGGCAATAAAGTAGGAAGGTGGTTGCAGTTTCAAGGCAAGGATACTTTGTCTATTGAGGAGTATATCGGAAATGAAGTCCTACTTTGGAAAAAATGCAAGCCCACCCAAGACAAAGGTTTTGTGTGGTGCGATGTAATCAAAGGCAATGGTCAAGTAGATGAAAAAGTTCCGGGAGAATTGCGCAAAGTATCTCAATACAAGGACGGTCGATTGAACGGTTTATTTGTGGAATATTACAACAATGGTAATCCAAAGATTAAAGGCGCTTATCAATCTGGATTAAAACAAGGAGAGTGGCAGGAATTTTTTGTGAACGGCCATTTGCGCGAGTTGGTCACTTACAACAACGATACTTTGGATGGCCAAATCGTGAATTATGACAACAAAGGAGGTTTGGTGATGGAAGGCATGCATCAATCCGGTAAAAAATCGGGTCACTGGAAATGGTATTTTGTCAACGGGCAAGTGGAGATGGAAGGAGATTTCGAAAACGATCTGCAATCTGGAACTTGGAAGTACTACTACACCAATGGTCAGGTATCAGAAACCGGAAATTATTCAGTAGGCAAACGCCAAGGCGAATGGGAATTTTTCTACAAAGACGGAATGCCGTGGAAAAAAGGGGGGTACTTGGATAATCAAAAGAACAGTCTTTGGACCACGTGGTTTGAAAGTGGTCAGGTATTGCAGGAAGGTCATTATGAAAACAATTTAGAAGAAGGCCTTTGGCAGAGTTACTACGAAACGGGGAAAAAGATGGATATCGGTTTTTATAAATCGGGAAAAATGAATGGAAAGTGGGAAGGATATTATCCCAATGGCAAGGCCAAATACACCGGAGAGTGGAAATGGGATACCAAGGTAGGGACTTGGAGTTATTGGAATGAAAAGGGGGTAATAGAGAAATTGGAAACCTTCAATCAAGAAGGGAAATTGGAGGGTTGGAATGTGATGTACAATCCTCAGGGAAAATCAGTGAGTGAAGGAAATTTTAAGGATGGAAAGCCCGATGGACATTGGGTATATCGTTACCCCTTTGGGTCGCTTTTGAGAACCTGCGGCTATAAGGATGGCGAATTGGATGGAGAGGTGATTCAATATGGAGAAAAAGGGAACATCCTCATGATTTCACATTACAAAGCGGGCAAGAAGCATGGGAAAGAAATAGTCTATGACGAAAAGTCGGGAAGAGAAATGAAAAGGGTGATGTACAAAAATGGTGTAAAGTACAAATAGTACTTTACAACCATCCTTTCATTTTCATCCAATCGTCGTTGAACATTTTACCCAAGTAGCGGGTACCGTGATCGTGAAAAATCACCACCACAACATCTCCTTCTTTGAATCGATCTTTCATCTGCATCAAGCCCGCCATGGCTGAGCCAGCTGAGTTTCCAACAAAGATTCCTTCTTCCTTGGGAATGCGACGGGTCATCACCGCGGCATCTTGGTCGGTTACTTTTTCAAAATGATCGATGACATTAAAGTCAACATTTTCTGGCAAGAAGTCTTCGCCAATTCCTTCGGTTACGTAGGGGTAAATTTCATTCTTGTCAAATTCACCCGTCTCTTTGTATTTTTTGAATACAGAGCCGTAAGTATCTATCCCCAAGATTTGAATATTGGGATTTTTTTCTTTCAAATATCGTCCGGTACCTGAGATGGTTCCTCCGGTTCCTACACCAACAATGAGGTGGGTAATTTTCCCTTCGGTTTGTTCCCATATTTCAGGTCCTGTGGATTCATAATGCGCCAAAGCATTGGCGGGATTGTCATATTGATTGGGTTTCCATGCATTGGGAACCTCTCTTTCTAATCTTGAAGAGACACTGTAATAGGAACGAGGATCTTCTGGCTCAACATCCGTAGGGCATACAATCACTTCTGCACCAAAGGCTTTCAATGCGTCCACCTTTTCTTTGGATTGTTTGTCGGTGGTGGTGAAAATACACTTGTAACCTTTCATGATGGCAGCAATGGCCAATCCCATTCCGGTGTTGCCGGATGTTCCTTCGATGATGGTGGCTCCTGGTTTTAATTTTCCTTCTCTCTCCGCAACTTCAATCATTTTCAAAGCCATTCTGTCTTTGATGGAGTTTCCTGGGTTGACAGTTTCCACTTTGGCCAATACCAAGGCGGGAATTTCAGCGGTGATGCGATTGATTTTGACCAACGGGGTGTTCCCGATGGTTTCCATGATGTGTTGGTAATACTTCATAATGCGAATTTAACTGAATCGAATGGCTTTGATGGGTCTTATTTTTGAGACATACGCTGCGGGCAGCATCATGGCCAAAGCACAAACTACAACTACGCCCAGATTCAGTGCAAGGATATAATGCCATTGTATATCCATGGGAACTTCTTTGACATAATATTGTTTGGGATCCAATTGGATTATACCGGTATATTTTTGAATCAACATGATACTCAATCCAATGATATTTCCCCACAGGAGGCCTTTGGAAATAAGGGACATGCTATGCAAAACAAAAACTTTAAGCAATGCCCAATTGCCAATCCCCATGGCTTTGAAAGTGCCAATGAAATTTTGTTTTTCTAAGATGATGATGAGCAGTGCAGAGGTCATGTTGATGATGGAAATCACAATCATCAATACAATGATGATGATGACATTGATGTCCAGCATTTGCAACCAGGCGATGATCTCTGGGTGTTGCTCCAAAACATTTTCTATTCCCAATTGAAAGGGGATGAGGTCATATAAATTGCGCTGGGCTTCATACAGATGATCAAAGTCTTTTAAGGCAATTTCGTAACTGCCAATCAACTGATCATTGGGGGTGTTGTAATCGATGATTTGGGTGAGGCTGTCTTGAATATTTACGGATACACTGTCCCGCAAATCCAATCGCAAATCATGGGCAATGAGGGTTATGGGTAGGTTTTGGTTTTTGCTCACCACCAATTGCCAAGCGCGGATCTTTTCATTGCCCACCTTCCAGTACCATTCATAATCTTGATGCGCAGCTGCTACATCGCCGTTGAGCACCACTTCTTGGGCATCCTCTCTTTCGATCACCACTTGTGGGGTGATGCCAAAGTGGGCGTAGTGTTGCAATTGTTGCAAGGAGATAAAAACAATCTTGTGGTCAAATTCTTCCAGTCCCGATTCGTAGATTCCTTTGACAACAAAATTCTGTTGCCTTGGGGTCTCGTGTCCTGTAAGAAAGTATATGCTAAGTTTTTTGCCCACTTCAGCGGACAGTTCGTTTTTAAGAAATGAGGAGATCACGATTTCTCGCAAGGTGTCATTTTCATTTTCACCCCAAACCGGAATTTCCCCCTCAATCAAAACTTGGGAAAGGAAGGGATGATTCTGACTTTGATCTACCCCTTTTAGAATGACCCCTTGAAGATCTTTCTTGCTTTCAATAATTCCGGGCAAATGTGCGGTTGCATGCACGTTGGCCACGTTTTCATTTTGTATCAACGTATGCTCCAAGGCAGAGTCCCGCACAATGGGTGATTGACTCTCGCCACCATTTTGCATGTTGGCACTAATCTTCAAATGACCGCCAAAGCCTACCATTTTGGATTTGATTTCTTTCTGAAAACCATTCACCAAGCCAATGGAAATCATCATGGTGATCATCCCCAACGCAATTGCTCCTTGGGCGATCCATACGATGGGTCGCGCGCTACCGCCTTTGTGCTGGTGGCGTATCCGAGAAGATATGAAACGGGCTAAACTCATAATTCGTGCTGAGCAAAGGTAGAAGCAATCTATTCCTGAACCAATTTTGTGTATATGAATCGTTGGCTTTTTCTTTTCTGTTTGATGACGATCTTCTTGTCTTGCAAGGGACAGTCGGAAGTGATGAAGGATGTTTCATCCCAAGTGGTTACCGTTGGTGCCAGTCGCTCTTCCTTGTATTTGCCCTTGTTGCAAAACAAAAGAGTTGCCGTTGTTGCCAACGCTACTTCCGTGGTGGAGGGTGTACATTTGGTGGACAAGTTGATCAATAAGCGCGTGATAGTCACCAAGGTATTTGCGCCTGAACATGGTTTTCGTGGCGATGTTCCTGCAGGGGAAAAAGTGAATTCTTCTGTGGATGAAAAAACCGGAATCCCAATTGTGTCGCTCTATGGCAAGCATTATCAACCAACATCAGAAGATTTACAAGATGTAGATGTTGTTTTATTTGACATCCAAGATGTGGGAGTTCGATTTTACACTTATTTGTCTACCCTCTACTATGTGATGCAGGCTTGTGAACGGGATGGAAAACAGCTTGTGGTGTTGGATCGGCCCAATCCCAATGCGTCCGTGGTAGATGGGCCCATATTGGATTTGTCATTAAAGTCAATGGTGGGTGTTATTCCAATTCCCATTCTCCATGGATGTACTTTGGGCGAAATGGCGCTGATGATGGTGGGCGAAGAATGGGGTGTAAGTCAGAAGTTTCAAGCGCAATTAACGGTGATTCCCTGTGAAGGATGGGGTCATCATTCCAGTTACGCTTTGCCCATACCGCCCTCTCCCAACTTGCGCTCTGCATGTGCCATTCAGTTGTATCCTTCGTTGTGTTGGTTTGAAGGTACAAATGTGAGTGTGGGTCGCGGCACAGAGCAGGCCTTTGAAACATTTGGTTTCCCCGAATTAAAAAATCCTGATTTCTTTTTTATTCCGCAATCCATTTCGGGTAGGGTGAATCATCCACCATTTGAGGGATTGCCTTGTGGAGGTAGAGATTTAAGCGAAGCTTGTAAGGCTTCTCTTCAATTGAAATTGGATTATCTCATGGAGGCATACCAGCAATTGGGGGATGCGATGTTTACCTCACCGCAGTTTTTTGATAAGCTCGCGGGGACATCAGATTTGCGCAAGCAATTGTCCGCAGGTTGGACGGAAGAACAAATTCGCGCAACTTGGTCAGAGGGCTTGAATCATTACATGGACATTCGAAGCAAGTACTTACTTTACCCTTAATATTGTTAGATGATGCGACTGTTGATTTCGTTGATTTTCTTTTTTCCGCTCGTGCTGCAAGCCCAGCAATGGGATATGTCGCGCCCTTCACATCCCTTGGATGATTCGCTGGCAATGGGTTTTTTGAGAAAGGACACCACATCACAATTGTTCTATCCGCAAGTTCCAGCTTGGGACCAAGTCAAGCGAAAGGAAAAGTTTTGGTTCTTGCCACAATTCAATGGTTGGTTAGGCATGCAGTCTGTGGACAGTACGCATCAACCCAAATTCACGGGGTGTGGCGTCGTACAACTCAATGCGGGGTATGCCCACAAGAGATGGCAAGTAGAAGGTGGTGCCTTTTATTTGGGAGGTCAACCTTCTTTAGAGCATTTGTCTTCAGAGACAACCTCACGTTGGGGATGGGGAAGGTTGATGAGCAATCAATCCGGAATTATTCAGCAATTTGATTACACAGGAAAATTGTCATACCAAGCCAATAAGTATGTGCACATGGAAGTGGGCAAAGGCAAGTTGTTTATTGGCGAAGGATACCGCTCTCATTTCTTGAGTCACCAATCGAGCACTTATCCCTATGGTCGAATCTCCATCAAAGTGGGACCCTTTCGATTTGTCTCCAATTATGCCCAGTTACGCTCAGGTATGCCCGGAGTGGATCGTCAAGAGAAGAAATACATAGGATTGCATGCGTTGAGTATAGATGTCAAAAAGAAATGGAATTTTGCCTTGTATGAAATGGTGATTTGGCAGCGAAACGATTCTACCAGCGTCAGGAATTTTGATTTGCATTATATGAATCCATTGGCCTTTTGGCGACCCATCGAGTATGCTCAGGGATCTGCAGATAATGTGCTTTTGGGTTTGTCAGCGAGTTATACTGAAAAACAAAAGTGCAAGATCTACGGCCAGTTTTTATTGGATGAGTGGTTGTTGAGTGAGGTGAGAGCACGCACCGGTTGGTGGGGATTGAAATACGGTGGACAGTTGGGTGTGAAAGTATTTAATGTCCTTCCAGGGTGGCACATGTTGTTGGAGGGCAATGCCACCAGACCGTTTACCTATTCGCATGCCAGTTCGATCCAAGCTTGGGGACATGACCAACAACCCTTGGCCCATCCGTTGGGTAGCAATTATGCAGAAGGAATTTTCATGACCCAATACACCCGTGGTACTTGGCGATGGAATTACCAATTCAATTACAGCAAGCAAGGAGAGAACAGAAGTGCATTGAATGATGGCGGGGACATTTTTGCATCCTACATGAATCCATCCCGCATATATGGCAATGTATTGTTTCAGGGCAATCCACATACGCTTGTATACCATCAATTGGTGATAGCCAAGAAGCTCAGTTATGTTGGTTTGGAAGCTTATGGTCAGGTGACATCGTATAATAGAACAAACGATGTATTGGGGCATCGATGGGGAGTGTTTGTGGGATTGCGGACAAATGGGAATTTCATTCAATCTTTCGATTTTTAAGTTTACAGAAAGAAAAAAAATACGTAATATTGCAACTCCGCGCTTATAGCTCAGTTGGTTAGAGCAACAGACTCATAATCTGTGGGTCCCTGGTTCGAGCCCAGGTGG
>CALJKR010000026.1 GCA_937974555.1 uncultured Flavobacteriales bacterium
ATTATTATTTGCAAAAACCCAAAGATGCCCTGCGCATTTTACAACGTGCCGTTGACTCTTATCCAGAAGATCCCGATGCGTATTATTTGATGGGAATCATCCATACAGAGCGAAATGAATTTGAAAAATCATTCATTTACTTCCAAGCTGCATACGACACGCGTCCTACTTTGCTTTCTGCCAAATTCAACATGGGAATGGCCAAGTACTATGCGCAACAAATGGAAGCTGCCGAAGAGATATTTTCAGAATTGGCTCTTGAAAAACCAGAGAATCTGGCTGAAGTTTTAATGCTTTTGGGGGAAATTCGTTACCGTTTCCACGACGAAGAAGGGGCTTGTGAGTATTGGAGAGAATCTTCTAACTACGGAAGTGACGAGGCAAAGGGTTCTTATCAAAAAGTTTGTATCGACAAAAAAGGAAATCCCAAATTTGTCAAGAAGAGCTTCATCTCTTTCTAATTACTCCCAATCCAATACTTGATTCCAATTGGCTCTAATGACTATCGGTTGAGGAAACACGTGGACGATTTCTGGCTCAACATGTAACTTCCAATTCATACCATCCCAAAAACCTGGATTTGTCTTTTCCTCAATCGCTCTGAGTGTATAAGTTCCAGGAGTGATGGAAATTCCAGTACTCATCAACTCCGCTCCTGAAATTGTTTGAACCTTGCCTTTTTCATCTGTCATAGACCACCACAATTCTGGTGATAACATGCTCTTTACTTGCAGCTGTCCAATATCCTCGGAACCCAAGATCTGTATGCTATATTCCACTGTATCGGTTAACCATAAATAATCGCGATAATATACAGCCTTGGGTAAAATTTGCAACTTGTATTTTCCAAGGGCTAACCCTTTCGTCGAAATCTCTGCACCATTGTCTTTCAAAACAACATCAACTGGAATTTCAACGCTCTCCTTTTCTTTCTGATTGTCGCTAATCCATCTCCACTTATTGGATTGCACGCCCGTGCTGGGATAAGGAAGGGGTAAAATACAGGGTTGGTTCTGCATAACCTTCCTTTCTTTCACCTTTTCAAAATAAGGATTTCGTTTCCATCTCTCCTCAAAAACAGGCACAGATATAGAGTCTGTCATTCCATTTTCAAACTTTAATTTCAATGGATGAAAAGCATTGTCCACATTCCCCACCCAAGAAACCAGAATACTATCGCTCAATCGCTCGATGGTCCAATTATTCTCCCATTTCTCATCCTCATTACTAGGCACAAACTCCGGCAGTTTCCAACGTGGATCCCAGTTCCAAGAAGCCCATCCCGCCGAATCCACGGCGATTTCACCAATCTTGGGTTCTGAGCCAACATTCTGAGAGAGCACACATGATATATCAGAATTCTCTTGAGAAGTCATCCATAAATTCATATCCGTATCCAACCATTCTCCTTCCTCCCATCGGCCACTCTTGTTCTTGTCCTCAAAGGCCAACAAATAAAACGAAGAGGCCGGTAGACAATGAAAAGTAAACTTACCCTCTTTGTTGGTCTTCACTTGGTAGTTGGGCTTATTTACTTTTTCCAAATCAAATGGTGCACCTAGCAACTGAACCAAAGCCTGATCGACAGGTTGTCCTGTCCAACCATTGATCACAATACCTGATAATTCCAAGGAATCTAAAACACTTCCTGTACTCCAAATGCGCGTCAAAGAGGTAGGGTTACCCTCTGTAATATCAACAATAGAATTTCCAAAATCAACCTGATAAGTTGTCTCAGAACGCAATGTGTCGGACCAAGAAACTAATACCTTTTTGCCTTTGGATATTACATTCAATGGATACTGTAAAGGAGGAGAAAACGTAATTTGATTGGTTACATCCTCTACGGCTACGTATTCGTCCCAAGTAAGCTCAAATCCCTGACCCTTCCAATTCAATAAACTGTCGGGCGTATCCGAGCTTAACAATACAGGAGGTGTAGTGTCTTTGGCTCCGCCCTCTACCATTCTGATTTGGGCACAGCCCCACAAAAGAAGAGAACAACCCAAAACCAACTTAAACTTCATGCTGTCCATTTTTCTTCTAAAATTTTTACCAAGGCCGACATTCCATCTACATCGTCGGCATCAAAGTCATCCAAAAAAACACTATCGATATCCAAGACGCCTACAATTTGACCCTGGTGAACAATGGGCAAAACCAATTCAGATTGACTAAGCGCACTACACGCGATATGTCCTGGAAATTCATGCACATTGGGCACCAATTGCACCTCATTCTTTTCCCAACAGGTGCCACAGACACCACGACCTTTAGCAATTCTTGTACATGCAACAGGCCCCTGAAAAGCGCCCAGGACAAGCTCTTGGCCTTTAACCCAATAAAATCCCACCCAATGGAAATCAAAGGCATGAAAAATCAAAGCCGCCGTATTAGCTTGGTTGGCTAAAAAGTCATTCTCAACCTCCATTAACGATTTAAGCGCCTTTTGAAGTTGCACATAACGTTCCTTTTTGGGAAGGGAGTGGTCAATGATTACCGAGGAATCCATATTCGTCAAAAATACGTAGTGATGACGAATTATTTCGATTCATTTTTAGTCTAAAATATGGCATGAATGTTTTACCTATATTTACTAAACTTTTTACTTTATGTACAACCTACAACCTACAACCTACAACCTACAACCTAAACTTAATCGTCTCCTTCACCTATTATCCATTTCCGTATTCATTATAACAGCAATTTTATCAACTGGATATTTACACGCCGATGAGCATTATCAAATCATCGAATTCGCTCAAGCTTTCAGAGATAAAACAGATACAATTAATTTATCCTGGGAATATCACGACAAAATACGTTCGGCTTTCATGCCGATTATTGCAACCGTAATATTTGAAATAGCAGATTTTTGGGGTATTAAAAATTCATTTGATCTAGCACTATCACTTCGATTACTCACTGGACTTTTGTCACTGCTTATTATGACGAGATGGCTCAACACGATTGATGACCCATTGAATAAAAAGCTATCCTTTTTTACTTCTATCCTTTTTTGCTTCATGCCATACATCGGCGTGCGATTCTCATCTGAAACTTGGTCAGGTTTATTTCTACTTTTAACATGGATATGCCTACAAAAAGCATCAACCAATCTGCATTACTTCATTATGGGTTGTATCCTTGGCGTCTCTTTTCTATGTCGATTTCAAATCATCGTGATGATCATTATTTTGGGATTTTATCTGATTGTAAATACCCCGAAAAAATTTCAAAAAACTTTATACTACTTCCTCGGTGTAATGGTCGTTATAGGACTTGGAATTATTTTGGATTCTTGGTTTTATGGAGAACTTACTTTTAGTTTCTGGAATTACTGCATAGCCTTTCTTTTTCCGAAAAACCCTGCTGCATTCGATTCCAATTCGTGGCACTTTTTCATCGATTATTTCACCAAGCTACACATCTTTATAATAGCACCTCTCCTTTTATTTGCTACAATAATTTTTATAGTAAAAAACCCAAAAAATATCATTGTATGGTGGTTGATTGGATTTATCGCTTTTCATCAAATCATACCACATAAAGAATTTCGTTTTTTAATTCCATTGGGGTTTTTAATTCCCGTTATTCTAAACCCAGCCCTTCAGTTAATCGCCAATCATTGGCAACAGAGAAGTTTAAAAATAACCTTTCTCCTGCTTGTGGTAGTAAACCTCTACTCTCTACTCTCTTCCCTTTTTCTGTTTCAAACCCGCAGGAATTGGAAGAATATCTGCGTTGGAGTGGATCTCCGACCAAAACATCAAAACTCCTTTAAAAATTACATGCACACCATATGCCAATCCACTCAACCCTTGGGGAGGTTATAACAATAGCTTTTACCAACCGACTAAAGTTCATTTTTCGAATATTACGGATATCAACTATTGGACTCCGAGCATGAGCATCGACACCACGGAAATCTTGATTATTAGAAACGAAGAATGGAAAAACGAAGCCGTTAAAACCAAACTACAAACAATGGCCTTTTCTCCCGTGTTCCGGAGCATCCCACAATGGGTTATCAGTGGAAATAGACACCTCAATTGGTTTGACAATGATGAAACCTTGATTATTCTTAAACACCAATAAAAGTCATCACCGTGTTTGAGTTGTGGAGTCATATATTTGCATACATATCAATGAAAAATTTGTACATGCAAAATTTTGCTTCACGCCACTTGGGACCTCGTCAAAATGAGGTGGCCCATATGCTTCAAACCATCGGTGTTGACTCGATTGACACACTAATCGATCAAACCGTTCCTGCAGCTATCCGACTTCAAAAGCCGCTCAACATTGCGCCAGCTATGTCAGAGGCGGATTATTTGAAGCACGTTGCAGAATTGGGGAAACTTAACCAAGTGAGAAGAAATTTCATTGGGTTGGGTTACTTCGAAACGCACACACCTACTGTTATTCTTCGCAACATATTGGAAAATCCAGGATGGTACACTGCTTACACGCCATACCAAGCTGAAATCGCTCAAGGTCGTTTGGAAGCCCTTTTGAATTTCCAAACCATGGTGTCGGAGTTAACTGCACTTCCAATTGCCAATGCAAGTTTGTTGGATGAATCAACCTCTGCCGCGGAGGCCATGATCATGTTCTTCCATTCTCGCTCAAGAGAGAAGGAGCAAAACAATGCGAATTTATTTTTTGTCGATCAAGAAATTTATCCCCAAACTTTATCAGTCATCAAAGGTCGCGCTGAGCGTTTGGGAATTGAAATCGTTGTAGGTAAATACAACGAAACGGAATTAACCGCTCAATATTTTGGTGCATTGCTTCAATATCCCAACAACTCTGGGGAAATACATGAGTACAAAGCTTTCGCTGATCAAGCGCACGCTGTAGGTGCTTTTGTAGCGGTTGCTTCAGACTTGATGGCGCTTACTTTAATTACCCCTCCTGGTGAATGGGGTGCTGATGTTTGTTTTGGTAACTCACAGCGCTTTGGTGTCCCAATGGGTTATGGTGGTCCACACGCGGCTTTCTTCTGTGCGACAGAAGATTTCAAACGCAATATGCCTGGTCGTATCATTGGTGTATCCAAGGATCGTCACGGAAACTTAGGTTTGCGTATGAGCTTGCAAACCCGCGAGCAGCATATTCGTCGTGAGAAGGCAACTTCTAATATCTGCACCGCTCAGGCATTGCTTGCTGTAATGGCTTCGATGTACGGTGTTTATCATGGACCAGCTGGTGTAAAAGCCATCGCGCAAGATATCCATGCCAAAGCAACTGCATTGGCCGCTTCTGCTAAGCATGCAGGTGTACAAGTGGTTTCCAATTCATTTTTCGATACAGTAAAATTTGCAGTGAATGAAAGTGAAGTAGCTGTGCGTTGCAACGAGAAAAACATCAACGTACGCTTCTGGAACAATGGACATGTTTCTGTGTCTATCGGAGAAAATACTTCAATGGCCGATGTTGCCGATTTGGTGTACGTATTGAGCGGAAAGAATGCTGAGGTACAAAACGGAGAGAGTGCAATCAATTACTTCTCTCGCCAGTCTGCATTCATGACGCATCCCATTTTCAACCAACATCATTCTGAAACAGAGATGTTGCGTTACATGAAAAAATTAGAGAACAAAGATTTGAGTTTGGCTCATGCGATGATTGCCTTGGGATCATGCACGATGAAGTTAAATGCAACATCTGAAATGATTCCTGTAACCATGCCCGAGTTTGCCAACATGCATCCTTATGCGCCACTTGAGCAAACCGCTGGTTACCAAAAAATGTTGGAAGAATTGCACCATGATTTGTGCGAAAGCACTGGTTTTGCTGGAGTTTCATTACAACCCAATAGCGGTGCACAAGGTGAGTTGGCAGGATTGTTAGTGATTATGGCTTACCACAAGAGCCGCGGTGATCACCACAGAAATATCTGCTTGATTCCTTCATCTGCACACGGCACCAACCCTGCATCTGCTGTAATGGCGGGATTCAAAGTAGTGGTGGTCAAGTGTGATGAAAACGGTAACGTTGATGTTGCCGATTTAAAAGCCCGTGCGGTTGAACACAAAGACAACCTTGCCGCTTTGATGGTCACCTATCCCTCTACACATGGTGTATTTGAGGAAAGCATTCGTGAAATTACTTCTATCGTACATGAAAATGGCGGCCAGGTATACATGGATGGCGCCAATATGAATGCCCAGGTAGGGTTAACCAACCCAGGAAACATTGGTGCGGACGTTTGTCACTTGAATTTACACAAGACTTTTGCTATTCCTCATGGTGGTGGAGGTCCTGGTATGGGTCCCATCGGTGTAGCCGCGCATTTGGTACCATTTTTACCAGGAAATCCATTGGTAAAAACAGGTGGTGAACACGCCATAGAATCTGTATCCGCTGCACCTTATGGAAGTGCATTGATTTTGTTAATCTCTTATGGCTATATCAAAATGTTGGGTGCTGAAGGGGTGACTGACGCCACACGATATGCCATTTTAAACGCAAACTACATGAAAGCTCTTTTGGAAAAACACTACCCTGTGTTGTACAAAGGAACACACGGACACGTAGCACACGAGATGATTTTGGATTGTCGCGCGTTCAAAGCCGTTGGTGTAGAAGTAGAGGACATCGCCAAACGATTAATGGATTATGGTTTCCATGCTCCGACCGTTTCTTTCCCTGTTGCTGGAACCGTGATGATTGAACCCACCGAGTCTGAGCCGCTTTCAGAGATGAATCGCTTTTGCGAAGCCATGATTGCCATACGCAATGAAATTACTGAAATCGAAAATGGTACCGCCGACAAAGCAGACAATGTGCTCAAAATGGCACCGCACACTGCTCTTGAGGTGAGCGGTGATCAATGGAATCACGTTTACTCAAGATCAAAAGCGGCTTACCCTGTTGATGGTTTAAGAGACAACAAATTCTGGACTTCAGTAGGACGTGTAGACAACGCCTATGGAGATAGAAATTTGGTGTGCACTTGCCCTCCTCTAGAAAGCTACGTGAACGCGTAACTTTAACGCATGATACTAAACAAGCCAAGGGAAATTGTTGTGGTTTATACCAAGCAATTTCCCTTTGGTTTTAAAGAAGCTTATATTCTCGACGAAATAGATGCATTGTCTCAACATTTCGATGCGGTCTATTTTCTTCCTTACGCTGAATTTTCTTTTAACCATTCAGAATTGCGCATTCCAATAAATGACAAGTTTCACTTTCTTGCATTTGGTGCCAATCCTCCTGCAAGATCATGGAAAGACAAATGCAAAGCCGTTTGTCAGATTATTCCCATTTTGGTGAATGAATGCCTCTTCTCTCGTCAAAAGAAAGAAGCATTTAAACGACTTAAACAAAATTTTATTCGACTCTATCACTACTCATGGATTGCCGAACAATTGCACGCATGGCGCAACCAACAAGATGGGCATATTACGCACTACCATTATTGGATGCATGACGGTGTGATGATTGACAAAATGGCTTCGAAAAACGACAGCGATATCCACATCTCCAGGTCACATTCCATTGATTGTTATCATAAAAATTGGCCTTTGCCTGGCTATGCCCCATATGAAATTCAAAAGATTCAATACCTCAATGGAGTGTACAGTGTATCAAAACATGGATTAAATCATCTCAAGCATACCTTTCCTCAATTTCAACACAAGTTCCACTACCAACCTTTGGGTATCCCCATCGTTGATGCCCCAGTATCCCATTCTCCAAAACCCATCATTTTGACCATCGCCTTCATGGGCAAAGTGAAAAACATGCCCCGAATGATCGAGTTGATGGACGAGTTAAAATTAGAATTTCAATGGGTGCACATTGGCTCCGGGGTTCAAAATATTCACGACGAAATCAAATCCCTTTGCTCAGAAAAAAACATTCCATTCACTTCTTTGGGTTATCTCAACAAGTCTCAGATTTTTGAATATTTAAAAAACAATTCCGTTGCTTTTTTTGCCAACACCAGTATTTGGGAAGGGGTCCCTGTAAGCCTGATGGAAGCTGGTTTACACGGCATTCCCATGATTGTGACTGATATTCCCGGAAATAAAGAAATAGTGAACGACAAAAATGGGGTGGTCATTCCTTTAGATGGAGATTTAAAATTTCAAGCAGAAAAAATTAAAGGCATTTATGCCAATCCTTCCGTTTGGCAGGCGTACGCAAATGAGGCCAAACTAACAATCATTGACCAGTACAACGCGGAAAAAAATCATCTCAATTTCTTTTCAGAAATCAAGAAACTATCGCTTAAATAAATTGTACTTGAGGATGCAATAGATGGCCCTAAATCCATCCTTCCAACCAATTTTCTTACCTTCTTCATACGTTCGACCATAGTAAGAAATTCCCACTTCGTAGATTCTAATCTTGGGCAATCGAGAAATTTTTGCGGTAACCTCTGGCTCAAATCCAAAGCGTTTCTCTTGCAACGACAAGGACTGCACAATCTCTCTTCTGAAAACCTTGTAGCAGGTTTCCATATCTGTCAGGTTCAGATTGGTCATCGCATTAGAAAGGAATGTCAAAAACTTGTTTCCGATCGTGTGCCAGAAAAATAATATACGATGCGGTCTTCCGCCCATGAATCGACTGCCGTAAACGACATCCGCAAATCCATCATAAATGGGCTTGAGCAATACATTGTATTCATTGGGATCATATTCCAAATCGGCGTCTTGAATAATGACTACTTCTCCGGTAGCCTTGGAGATTCCTGTATGCAATGCAGCTCCCTTGCCTTGGTTTACTGGATGCTTGAAATATTGAATATTCACATCAGGATTCTGGGATTGATAGCGAACAATGGCTTCTTCCGTATCGTCTTTGGAACAATCATTTACTATGATGATTTCCTTTTGAATACCATTCATAAGTTGAACAGCTTTGACCTTGTCCAAAATTAAATGAATCGTTTTGCCCTCATTGTATGCTGGGATAACAATAGACAATTGATGAATAGGATAGATTTCCATTTGAATAATAAAGGACAAATATAAGCAGGAGATTCGCGATTGTTTTGGATATTCGCGACATGAGTATAATTCGTGAACACCTTACCCAAGCACATGATCTATTGTCTGTGGTTTTAAAGGATGAGAACTTTTTACATTCCGTTGATGCAGCCACCGCGGCCATGATCAACAGCTTAAAAAATCAAGGCGGAATATACTCCTGTGGAAATGGAGGAAGTATGTGCGATGCCATGCACTTCGCTGAGGAGTTATCGGGTAGATATCGCAATGATCGACCCGCATATCGTGCCATGAGTATTTCTGATCCCTCCCATATGTCTTGCGTTGGCAATGACTACGGATTTGATTTTGTATTCTCCCGATTCATAGAAGGGGTGGGCCGTCCAGGAGATGTTCTTTTGGGTATTACCACCAGTGGAAACTCTAAAAATATTATCCTTGCCGCACAAGCTGCTAAGGAAAAAGGCATGACCATCATTGGCTTAACTGGAAAAAATGGTGGACAAATGGCCGAACTCTGCGACATCGAAATTCGCGTTCCTTGGTTTGAATACGCAGACCGCATTCAGGAAATACACATCAAGGTTATTCACGCCTTGATTGCGGGAATCGAAAAAGGTTTAGAAAAATAAAAGGGGCGATTGCCCCTTTTTTATTGATTCATTTTTTCAATCATGTCCTGGTATTCCTCTGGGGTAAACTTCAATCGCTCTTTTTTAAAGTCGATATCTCCCAGCTCATTCATTGGAACCAAATGTATATGGGCATGTGGCACTTCTAAGCCAATTACAGCCATTCCAACTCGTTTGCACTCAAATACAACCTGCATCCTATTTGCCAACTGTTTAGCAAAAAGCATTAGGCCTGCATACTCCTCATCCGATAAACTCCAAAGCTTGTCTTCTTCACGTTTTGGAATAACCAACAAATGACCTTTGGCTACGGGCAATATATCGAAGAACGCCAAGTAATGCTCGTTTTCTGCTACCTTATAACAAGGGATTTCCCCAGCAACAATTTTAGAAAATATTGACGCCATCCTTATCTGGAGATTTCCAATATTTCAAAATCAATCAATCCTGCAGGTACTTGCACTTGGGCAATGTCTCCAACCTTCTTACCCAACAATCCTTTGCCAATGGGAGAATCGACACTGATTTTCTTTTCAGCCAAATTGGCCTCGTTTTCAGCTACCAAGGTGTATTCTACTTCAGCATTGTTCTTTTTGTTCTTGATTCGCACTTTAGACAAAATGTAAACTTTGGAATTATCTACTTGGGTCTGATCTATCAAACGAGCATTGGCCACCAAGTCCTCCATCTTAGCAATACGTGCTTCTAACAATCCCTGGGCTTCCTTTGCGGCGTCATATTCCGCATTTTCAGATAGATCCCCCTTGTCTCTTGCCTCTGCGATTTGCTGACTGATTTTAGGACGCTCAACGGTCTTCAGTTGATGCAAATCATCCCGAAGTTTCTTTAATCCCTCTGCTGTGTAATATGCTATTGCCATAACTTGAATGTATTAGAAAAAAAAGAAACCCCTTTCGAGGTTTCTTCAACAAATTTAATAAATCTTTGGACGAATTACAACGTCAAATGCAATCCCAAACTGTGCACCCCATTGAATGGGTTGGTCGTGCGGTAAGAATAATCCAAACCAACGTTTGAACCATTGTTCATTGGGAACTGAATGGAAGCACCAGCAGTAGGACCCGTGAAAACTGTCGTTCTGCTGTCTTTTGAATTCAATCCGTTTTCCCATTGGTATCCCGCACGGAAAAAGAAACGATCTCTCATATTGAACTCTCCACCCAATCCCCATTGGTCTTTGGTGAATGAATTTGAGGTGTACTGCGCGTTAGCCGTCAACTTGTTTTCTTCAGAGAAGATAAAATCGTAAGCAAATCCGACATTTACCAAAGATGGCAACTCATATTTCTCTGAACGTTGATCAACAGTCAAAGACGCACCGTTGGTTGGAATCGTAGCAGTGATTGACAAACCATCACCTCTGTAGCGCATGGGAGGTCCCACATTGCGCAAAGTGATTCCAAATCGAATGTTGTCTTGCTCTCCAGTAACGTAACGAATTCCAGCATCAAAGGAAACCCCTTGAGATTTAACGTTGTAAATCGATTCCGAAATCAAACGAACCGTTAAACCACCATAAATGCTATTTGAAAAAGCCTTGGCATAAGAAACACCAATGTTGGTATAATTGGGAGAAAAACTACCAATTCCACCCTCTGGCAAATCTTCTTCTGTGATTGCGATGTCACCAAAGTTCATGTTGGTTACAGTCAATCCCAAAACAGAAGACTCACTGAGTCTTTGTCCAAATCCAAATGCATTCAATTTGATTCCAGTTCCTACCAAATAATTGGTATTGGTGAACAACAACTCCGTCTTATTGACAAATGCCAAACCAGCCACGTTGTTGTATGATGCTTCCACTCCATTGATAGAAGCCATTGCTGAGTATCCCATACCCGCAGAACGTGCCCAAGGGTTAATCAACAAGTGACCTGCACCTGCCGAACCCGCACGATCAGGGTTCCCAGCCAATGCCATAGTCGTTGATAGAACTACAGCAAAAATCGCGATGATATTCTTTTTCATTTCTCTTTCGCTTTTACAATTAGAAATTATCCAAGTCCACAGGACGCATTACTCCAAACCATTTCAACACTTTC
>CALJKR010000027.1 GCA_937974555.1 uncultured Flavobacteriales bacterium
TTGTCCAATAAAACAATGGATTTTTTGGCACGCTTGATTAAATCACTGGTGAAGGCGTAAGCATCAAAGATCTGGTTGTTGAAGAAGATGCCTTAGGTTTTATTATTGGGTTGTTCAAATTGTTGCATCAACCATTCAATATCCTTTGCATGTTTATTTGTTTTTTGAACAAGTCGATGGATCTCTATAGACAATACCCTACCATGATTTTCCGCGTGTTTCATTCGAATAAAAGCATCGATAATATTAATGCTTATCTGCGCAGCCATTTCACTTTTGGCCAAAGTAGCCAACATGGATACGCCAAATTCTGTAAAGGCAATCGGGGGTTGGGTGGAGTGTTTTAATTTGCTCAACCGGTCGCAATTTGCGACCAGTTCAGATTTCTCTATTTCCGTTAGTCTAAAAAAGTAATAATCAGGAAAACGATTCCAATCTTTCCAACGGTTTCGGTCGTTGCAACAATTCCAATCTTTCCAACGGTTTCGGTCGTTACATGCAACGACCCGATTGTCCGTTCCTAATCGCTATCACCGGCCAAACTTCACCAACAACACCGCAATATCCGAAGGATTAACCCCAGAAATTCTACTGGCCTGCCCGATGGTCTCGGGACGAACCGCACTCAACTTTTGTCTAGCCTCAGTACTCAAACTTTGCATTTGGTGATAATCAAAATCCACAGGAATCTTGACGTAATCCAAACGGGTGAGCTTGTCTGCCAATAACTTCTCTTTTTCAATATATCCAGAATACTTGACTTGAATTTCCGCTTGTTCCAAAGATTCTTGTTTATAGCCCTTTAAAGCCACTTTTTTAGATATTCGCTCACTCACCCGTATCAAACCATTTAAACTCGTTTGTGGGCGAGATAATAGGCTTATAACCGATGTTTTGTTGGCAATCTCCGAGGATTCATTGGCTACAAGATAGTCATTGACCTCATCGGGTTTGATGCTGGTTTCCTTCAACATCTCCATGATTTCCTCCGTTTCCTGGCGCTTGGTTTCCAATTCACGCATGCGTTCGTCCGTTGCCAATCCGATGGCATGGCTCATGGGTGTGAGTCTTTCATCCGCGTTGTCTTGACGCAAAAGGGTTCGGTATTCCGCACGACTGGTGAACATTCTGTAGGGCTCATCGGTGCTCTTGGTGATCAAGTCATCGATCAACACCCCGATGTAAGCTTGATCACGATTTAAAATCATGGGCTCTTTTCCTTTCACTGACAATGCGGCATTGATGCCGGCCATCAAACCTTGACACGCTGCTTCTTCATAACCTGTCGTTCCATTGATCTGTCCCGCAAAATATAAACCGGGTACGTCTTTGGATTCGAGCGTATGCAGCAATTGGTTCGGCGGAAAATAATCGTATTCTATGGCATAACCGGGACGGAATATTCGTGCATTTTCAAATCCCTGGATTTCCCGCAACGCCCTTACCTGAACCTCTTCCGGTAAGCTTGTCGAAAATCCATTGACGTAAATCTCCACCGTTCGCCAACCCTCTGGTTCTACAAACAACTGGTGATGATCCTTGTCTGCAAAACGGGTGATTTTATCTTCGATCGATGGGCAATATCGAGGACCTGAACCGATGATTCTGCCTGTAAACATGGGCGACTTTTCGAATCCTTCAGCCAAGATTTGGTGTACCGTTTCATTGGTGTTTGTAATCCAACAAGAACGCTGTTTCTGCAATGGTGCTGTTGTTGAACTATAAGAAAACTTCGAAGGATTTTTATCCCCTTCTTGTTCTACCATTTTTTCATAATTTAAACTGCGTCCATCGACACGAGGTGGAGTTCCCGTTTTCATTCGTCCCGCCTGAAACCCCAATGATACCAACTGTTCCGTAATTCCTTCAGATCGTTTCTCCCCCATTCTACCTCCCGACAGTTGTTGTTCTCCGATATGAATCACACCATTCAAAAAAGTACCACTGGTGATGATCACCTTGGGCGCAAAAAATTCGACACCAATCGAAGTTCGCACACCTTTTACCTGTCCGTTTTCGAACAAAATTTCTTTCACTGAATCTTGCCAAAAAAACACATTGGGAATCGACTCCAATTGCAGGCGCCATTCTTCAGCAAACATCATCCGGTCACTTTGGCATCTGGGGCTCCACATCGCTGGACCTTTGGAAATATTCAGCATCCGAAATTGAATGGCACTCTTGTCAGAAACAATTCCACTGTATCCACCCAACGCATCAATCTCTCTCACAATTTGACCCTTTGCAATTCCACCCATCGCCGGATTACAACTCATTTGGCCTATTTTATTCATATCCATAGTAATTAAAAGTGTTTTTGCACCCAAATTACCAGATGCCGATGCGGCTTCATTTCCTGCATGACCGGCACCAATTACTATGACTTCAAATCTATTTTCCATAATGTTCCACGTGAAACAATTTTTTTATTTTACAATTTTCATCTCGATATTATTGCCTCATTTTTGACTAATACATAGACAAATATAAGGCAATTGCTTCGTTTTCACAAGACCTCATTTCAACAATTTGTTCACTTTTTTTATCTTGAAAACCAATAAGATGAAGTAATCCGTGTGCTACTACACGAATAAATTCTGTGCTGTATTTTTGATTCAAGGAAACTGCATTTTCTTTGACCCTATCCAAACTGATATAGAGTTCACCCTGGATATTTTTATTTTCTGTTCCCAGATCAAAAGTGATGATGTCGGTGTAATAATCATGATTCAAAAACTGCCGGTTCATCACGAGCAATTCTTCGTCAGAAACAAAAATGATGTTCAGATCAAGGATAGAATGACCGTGTTGGGCTGCCAAACGGTCCAACCAAAGAGAAATTCGGCGATTAGAGGCGAAATAAGGACGCTTTACGCCCTGGAAGTAAATTGATATTGCCATACCGACAAAAGTCGATTTTTGAGGCATATACAAACGCAACAAAGCGAAAGAAGAATAAACAAGACAATGTTCGTTGCCAACTTTCACGTGAAACACACCTCAACTTTACTTGACCATTTTATATTTGTGTCATGAAAATTTATAAATCCTTCATTTACTCCCTGGCGTTAATCCTGGTTATTGTAGGTACCAACAGCTGTACCCGTGCGCGCTACACTGGTTTTGGAATCAACGAAATCAAAATAGAATCAGGTTTGGAAGGCATTACCACGGCCAACAATTACTTTTTTAAAATTGAAGGAAAGGAAATCAATGATGAGACTGAACGTGTGACCATTTATCCCGGATTTTCATCCGCTACTTTTTATACCAACTTCAATGCAAACAAAGAACAGAAGAAATACAAAGTGACTTTGATGCGCGAAGAATCTTCAGGTGAATACGAGGTGTACTCTTTCGATATCAAATTCATTGATCACGCCGGACAAGAAAGCTTTACTGTAACACCTGGAGATGGTTACAAGTTCCAGTTCAAAATGAATTGGCCAGCGTACTGGTAACCGCTTGGCTCACACTTTTAATTACATACCTTTGGGTAAGACTTTTACCCCATCCACTTTGACCATCTCACCGGCTTGATAGGTCACTACCAAACGCTGTTCTCCCACCTCGTTGTAGTATATCCAATCTCCTTCTTTGAGACCACCTTCGTAATCTCCCTTTTCCATCAAATTACCATTTGGATACCACATCCTGTGTTTTCCACGTGGAATCCCCAGATTAAATTCTCCCTCAAAAGCCGGTTGATCCGTGTTGAAATAATACCATTTCCAAACCCCGTTTTTCTCTCCATCCAAGTATTCCCCCAATTCCAAATGATCATTCATTTGATATTTCCATTGACCTACTTTCAAACCATCACTGTAGTTTCCTTCTAAAATCACTGTTCCTGCAGTATCCCATTCTGTATACTCACCGTCTAATTTTCCACGTGAAAATGACTCCTTTCTGTGAACGTTTCTGTTGTCATAATACCAAATCCACTCGCCATCTGGAATACCCTTCCAATATTTCCCTACCAACTCAATCTTACCGGTAGGCTCAAAATACTTCCATTCACCCACTCTTTGATTATCCTTGTATTCACCCTCTGCCTTTAACTCTCCTGAAAGAAAGTACTCTTTCCAAATCCCTTGTCGCATTCCATCATTGTCCAACTTCCCTTCTGCCACCATTTTTCCCATTTGAAAAACTTGATTGGTAATCTTTTCTCCCGAAGTACGTTCCACATGAAAAACACCCTGCTTTAGATTACCAGAATAACCTCCTCTTGCAATCACCCCCTCTGATACTGTATCCACCTTGAAAGTAAGGTTACCTACGCCCCCATCATCCGTAACCAAGATATCATTGTCATAGGTTTCTGTTCTAATTACAATTCCCTTTTTATCGTAATACTGAAACAATCCATTTCGCTTTCCAGATGAATAATTTCCATCCCTGAATACCAATTCCGTTTCAGGAAAAAACTCCTTCCACATTCCCTCTTTTTCTCCATTTCGATTGTACCGATTGAATCGATCTACACTGCTAACAAAACCCAAAGTATACTTTGTAATCCCCATAAGCAAACCTTCAGGAGAGTATTCCTTGGCCTTACCTTCTTCCTTGTTGGCTACAAAAGGAATCAACCAATGCACCTTGCCATTGGAATAATAAATGGTCTTCATTCCTTCCCTTTGGTTATTGACATAGGCCATGGATTCCAATTTGCTACCCAAGGTATCGTAGGTGATTTCCAAACCATTCTTTTTACCCAATAAATAATTGATCTCCTTTTCTATCCTTCCGGATGCATCAAAAAACTTCCACGTGGAATCAATGACCCCATTGGAACGCTTTCCTGAACTAATCATAATCCCCTTTTCGTTATACGTCTTCCAAAAGCCATCCGGTTGACCATTGACAAACCACCCTTCACTGGACATCACCCCATTCTTATGATAAAACTTTTTGTATTCCTTTTGGGCTATTCCCTCCAAAGAAGAAAGCATCAAAATCAATAAAAAAGAAAATTGAAATATTCTTTTCACACATGAATACTCTAAAACAATAAAAAATTTCTTTTTTAAAAAAAGAGATTTAGGATATATAGAGCTGTTCATACCGTTGGCAAAAAGTTTAAATGAAGTTTGTAAAATTGGTAATTCACAATTTCATTGGGTTTATTAACAAGTTTTAAAGGGTTTAAAACCTTGAAATTCATGTCAAGTAAAGGGTTTATCCATAAATGAACATATAACCCCAGCGTTGAAAAATAAACGATGACAGGTGATGTTGATAATGGACCTGAAAACTGAAATCCAATGTGAACAAGTAACAAAAAATAAATTTGGAATAAACCAACCATGAACGTAAGACCATGGAAGTATACCGAAAACAAATAAACTTTTGCAAGGTTTTCAACAGCTATTAACAATCCAAAAAACAAAAATGTAGATAAAAGAAATTGTACTTTTGGAGAATGAAAATTATTATCGGAAGCGATCACGCGGGTTTCGCCATGAAAGAGCAATTGAAAGCTTGGTTGGTTGAACAAAGTCATGAATGTATTGATGAAGGTTGTCATTCAGAAAGCAGTGTAGATTATCCAGACTATGCGCATGCAGTAGCTCAAAAAGTTGAGAGCGAAGATAGTTTAGGAATTCTCTTGTGCGGTTCTGCAAATGGAGTTTGTATTACAGCCAATAAACATGCAGGAATCAGAGCCGCATTGTGTTGGACAAAAGAAATTTCATCTTTGGCTCGACAGCACAATGATGCCAATATTGTTTGTATTCCGGCTCGTTTTATCTCCTTGGAGGAAGCCAAAGAAATTGTATCCGCTTTTTTAACGACTGAATTTGAGGGAGGACGTCATCAAAATCGTGTTAACAAAATCTGCATGTAATGAAAAGAGTATTGATTTTTTTGGTGGTATTTACCCCATGGATTTCTTGGTCACAGAAAAATAATGCTGAGACTTTTGGACAAAATATTTCTGTTCAAGAATTAAAAAAGCACCTGTATGTATTGGCTTCAGATGCTTATGAGGGCAGAGAAACAGGAATGGAAGGTCAGCGTAAAGCAGCGCAATATTTGGATGATTATTATGCCCAAATCGGCATTCCAACGCAAAGACAAATTTTTCCTTTGAAACGATTGAGTTTTTTGTCTTCTACGGTTCAAATTTCTTCTGGCGCTAATGAAAAACCTGAGACTTTGAATTTTATTGAAGATTTTTATTTTTTCAGTGCAGACAAAACCCAATCCGTTGAAGTAAAGGAAGTGGTATTTGTAGGTTATGGTATCAGTGACGAAAATTGGGATGATTATAAAAGTGTTGATGTCAAAGGAAAAGTGATTGTTTGTTTGTCAGGTGAACCTGTAAAAAAAGGAAAAAGTTTAATTACCGGAACGGAGACTTTTTCGGAATGGACTTTTGATCGTGAATTGAAAAGAAAAACAGCCATTGAAAAAGGAGCCACAATGTTTATTCAAATTGATCAAAACTTTGATCAATACATGGGCAGAGTAAAGTATTACTTACAGATTCCCAGAATGACCTTGGATCGTACAGGATCAGAAGACGAAGAGGATTTGCGAATCCCTTATCTCCATTGTTCTTCCAGAATGGCGGATAAAATGTGCAAGGCTTTTGGATTACCCGCTTACAGTGTGTTGCAGAAAAAGGCCATTTCCAAAAAACGTGTGAAATCCAAATCAGCCAAAGGAAATATGAAAGTGAACTTCCACGTGAAAAGAGAAGATTTGGTTTCAGAAAATGTAATGGCATTTTTGGAAGGCAGTGATCCAGAATTGAAAGCTGAAATTGTTGTGATCAGTGCACATTATGATCACGTCGGAATAATCAATGGTGAGATTCACAATGGCGCGGATGATGATGGTTCAGGAACGGTGAGCGTGATGGAAATTGCACGTGCATTTAAAACCGCTAAGGACAAAGGAATGGGACCCAAACGTAGCATATTATTTTTACACGTTAGCGGAGAAGAAAAAGGATTGTTGGGTAGTGAGTGGTATTCTGATCATCCCATTTATCCTTTGGTGAATACCGTTTGTGATTTGAACGTGGATATGGTGGGAAGAAAAGATGCCGATCATGAAGATGGACGGTATGTTTATTTGATTGGTTCAGATAAATTGAGCACAGATTTGCATCAAATATCAGAAGAAGCGAATAAGAAATACACCCAATTGAATTTGGATTACACCTACAATGACCCGAACGATCCCAATCAATTTTATTACCGTTCTGACCATTATAATTTTGCCAAGCACAACATTCCTGTGATATTCTATTTCAGCGGTGTGCATGAAGATTACCACAAGCCAGGGGATGATCCTGAAAAGATTATGTACGATAAGATGGCAGAAATTGGAAAGCTGGTTTTTCATACCGCTTGGGAAGTGGCCAACCGTCCGGATCGATTGAAGGTGGATGTCACCAATGATTTTAAAGAGAGATAAAAATTAGATTAGTAATCAAAGAAAACATGCAAGAGATTTTAAAAACCTTAGGTTTAGAAGCGGTAAACGCAGGAACTTCAACAGGATTGAAATTCATGGGATCTGGAGAAGTTATTTCTTCTTATTCCCCAGTGGATGGTAAACACATTGCAGATGTGAAGTCCACCACAAAAGAAGAGTATGAGCAAGTGATTTTAACGGCTCAAAAAGCGTATCAAGAGTGGCGTTTGATACCAGCGCCCAAGCGCGGTGAGATTGTTCGTCAATTTGGCGAAAAATTGCGTGCTAAAAAAGACGCTTTGGGAAGATTGGTGAGTTATGAAATGGGAAAATCATTACAAGAGGGATGGGGTGAAGTTCAAGAGATGATTGACATCTGTGATTTTGCTGTTGGATTGAGTCGTCAGTTGTATGGATTGACCATGCACAGTGAGCGTCCTGGTCACAGAATGTATGAGCAATGGCATCCACTGGGTGTTGTAGGAATTATTTCTGCGTTCAATTTTCCCGTTGCCGTTTGGAGTTGGAATTCGGCTTTGGCGTGGATATGCGGAGATACATGTGTTTGGAAAGCATCTGAGAAAGCGCCATTGTGTGCAGTGGCTTGTCAAAATATTTGGAACGAGGTTGCAAAAGAAAACAACTTGCCAGAAGGAATTTCTTGCATCATCACAGGAAAAGTGCAGGAAGGAGAGTGGTTGGTAACAGACACCCGCGTTCCATTGATTTCTGCTACAGGCTCTACTCGTATGGGACGAATTGTGGGCGCTAAAGTGGCTGAGCGTTTTGGAAAGAGTTTGTTGGAATTGGGAGGAAACAATGCCATCATCGTGACCGAAACCGCAGATTTGAAAATGTGCATCCCAGCGATGGTCTTTGGTGCAGTAGGAACAGCAGGACAGCGTTGCACAACCACTCGTCGATTGATTATTCACGAGAGTTTGTACGAGGCAACCAAAGAGAGTTTGGTTAAAGCTTATGGGCAATTGCGCATCGGTGATCCTTTGGATGCCAACAACCACGTAGGTCCACTTATTGATAAAGATGCAGTAAACAATTACTTGAATGCCATTGAGCAAGCCAAGGCCCAAGGTGGAAAGGTATTGGTAGAAGGAGGCGTTTTAGAAGGAGAGCAATACACTTCAGGATGTTATGTAAAGCCTTGCATCATTGAGGCCAATAACGATATGGCCATTGTCCAACACGAAACATTTGCGCCCATTTTGTATGTGATGTCTTATAAAACTTTGGATGAGGCTATCGCGATGCAAAATGGAGTAGTGCAAGGATTGAGTTCATCCATCATGACTTTGAACATGAGAGAAGCGGAGCGTTTCTTGAGTTGTGAAGGATCGGATTGTGGAATTGCCAACGTGAACATCGGAACCAGTGGCGCTGAAATTGGTGGCGCGTTTGGTGGAGAGAAGGAGACCGGTGGTGGACGTGAGAGCGGATCTGATGCTTGGAGAAACTACATGCGTCGTCAAACCAACACCATCAACTATTCAACCTCACTGCCATTGGCGCAGGGGATTAAATTTGATATCTAATGAAACCTAAAATTTTCCTCCTTCTATCTTTTATGATTTCAGTAATGACTCAAGCGCAGACAGAAGCGTGGAAAATGAAGTTTCATTTGAATGATTCGGTAGATGCAGTTTTTGATGTGTTGTTAGAACATGGGGAAAACACCAAGGGCATGACCATTGAGAATGGTGGTGAATCGATTTATTTAAACAGCATAGAAGGCCAGGAATATCCTGGCTTTCTTTTTCCCTATTTTGATACCAAGATAGAGTGGAAGCCAGCGGACAAAGGCGATATGGCCTGGAAGGGTTGGTTTATTAAGAAGGGTGGAAAGCCTGTCAATTTTGATGCGGAAAGACAGTCCTATATCAGTGCAGATGAGGAGTCCTTGTCCGAGAAGCTGATGCAAGATCAAGTTATTGAAAAGCGTCAGAAAGTGGTGTTTGAGCCCGGAACCCCCGATGCTTACAACGCCATCGGTTTGTTTGATTTGTATCCCAATGGCATTTGCACGGGAACGTTTTTAACGGAGACTGGAGATTATCGATTTTTAAAGGGAGAATGGGACAGTGACCACATTCAAATGCAATGTTTGGATGGAGCGCATTTGTTTTGCTTTACGGCGGAAATTGCCCATGAATACGGAAGCTTTATCAACGGTAGATTTTATAGTGGAAATACCTATTCAGAAAAATGGGAAGGAGGAGATGATCAAACGTTTGAATTGCGCCAAGCTGAAGATTTGGTGAAGTTAAGACCAGGCAAGGAAGGAGAAATTTTCACGTTTTCTGCCATGGATTTGCAAGGCCAGATGAAAACATTTGGGGCAGAGGATTGGAAGGGACATTTGAGCATCATCCAATTGATGGGCACTTGGTGTCCCAATTGCACGGATGAGGGCAAGGTGATGGCCGCGATGCATAAGAAGTATGGGGCAAAAGGACTGCAGATCATTCCAGTGGCGTTTGAGCGCTCCGATGATATTGTAGAAAACAAGCGCGTCATACAAAAGCAATTGGCGCAATTGAACTGCGGTTATGAGGCCTATGTGGGAAGAGCAGAAGGAAAGGGCAAGGATCGCGCGCAAAATGTATTTCCACAGTTAGAAAAGGTAATGGCCTTTCCCACCCTGATTGTGATCAATAGCGAAGGAAAAGTAGTACATATTCATACCGGCTTTAATGGACCAGCGACAGGAAAGTATCACACCAAAGAAGTATTGCAGTTGGAGAAAATGATTGAGCAGGGGCTCAAGGAAATTCACTGACCATAAGGAACCAATTGCGGTTGGTCTGTATTCCATTTAATTGTTCTGCTGTGATCACAACCCCCGTGGATGTTGGCCGCTATAAACAATCGTTTTCCAGATTTCTCTCCCTCAAATAGAATTATCCGGGGCTCGTGTGCCATTTCGTAGGTAACGAAGTCTACTTTGTTTTTTTTCACCTTTGTTTCTTCATACAACGGAAAGAAGTCCTTTCTTTTTGTAGATCGTTGCATGTGAACAATGGATCTCCATTTTTTTCCTTCTTCTTCAGACAATTCACATCCGCCCGAGCAGTAGCGGTTTTTAAATTCTTGTGCATAGGTATTATCTAGAGGATACACGGTTACTGTGATTTCTTCTTTTTCAGGATTGACGATTTCGAAAGTAAAAATTCCTCCACCGCAGCGTTGGCCGAAGGAATAGGCTGTTGAAACAACCAATAAGACAAGTAATAGCGTGCGCATGCCCGAATATAGAATGAAAATGAACCTTAAAATTTAATCAAATGATTAAAATATTTGTTTAAAAGTAAATTAGGCTATTACTTTGTCCCCATAAATGGCGAAGAAAGAAGCAAATATTGCGTTAGAAGATTCCGTGTTATCTACCGAGCAGAAAATAAAGTTAGCAGCCAAAGAAGTCTTTCATACCAAGGGTTATGCGGCGACAAGAACCAGAGACATTGCATCCGCAGCTGGAATAAATTTAGCATTGCTCAATTATTATTTCAGGAGTAAGGAGCGCTTATTTGAAGAAGTAATGCTAGAGAGCATGGGAGATTTCATGCAAACCATGATGCAAGTTTTTAATCAAGAGAATACCAGCATAGAAGAAAAGATATCGGGCATCGTTGATGCTTACCATGTGCTATTGAATGAAAGGCCAGATTTACCTGTTTTTATCCTAAGTGAGTTGCGAAATGGCAATGACTCCGTTGTCTTAAAGGCCACTGGATTGAAAAAAATATATGAGCAATCTTATTTTGTTAAGCAATACCAGCAGGCGGTAAAAAATGGGGAGTATCAGGATAGACCCATTTTGTGGCTGATAATGAATATGATGAGCTTGACAATTTTTCCGTTTATGGGTATGCCATTACTTAAAATCATTGGAAATACAGACGATAGATCCATTCAATTGATGTTAGCAGAAAGAAAAGAACATATTGTAAAGTGGGTAATTCAATCCTTGAAATAATGAGAAAGTATTTATTCATCTTGTTTGGGATAGTTTCCTTCACGTCAGCTAAGGCTCAAACTAAACAAACTTTTCACTCATGGAATGAAGTTTTCCAGTGGGTGAGCGCAAATTCTGCCGCAGTAGCTATTGGCGAAAAGGAATTGGACATGGCCAACTTGACGGAGCAAGCCGCCTGGGCCAATATCTTAAATCCCAGAATTCCCACAACAGGAAGTTGGATCAACAACAATAATCTTCCGGTGAGCTTTATTCCTGGACAAATTTTTGGTGGTCCTGAGGGAAGTTTTAGAGAGGTAAAATTTGGTCAGCAGTACATCACGACATTCACTGCAGTGCCACAAGTGGACGTCATCAATGTTGCGCGTTGGCAAGATGTGCGGAGCGCCAAAGTCAATACAGCTTTGGTGGCCAATGAAACAGCTTTGTCCAAGAAAAGAATGCAAGAGCAGGTGAATGTTTTGTATTGCAATATTTTGATGTTGCAAGAGCAAAAGCAGGTATTGCAGCGATTTGTTTCTATTGCAGATAGTTTGGAGCAGTTGGTGAAGAATAAATATGACCAGGGGATTGTTCGCTTACAGGATTGGAATGATGCCCGTGTGAATGTATTGCAGCAACAGGGAAGTTTGCGCAATTTGGAAAAGACATTGGCCAATCAGCTGGAAACACTGGGGGTGATTTGTGGTAAATCTGTACAATTGGAGATACTGCCGTTGGACATGGAATTGGAAAAAAAGCCGATGGCACATGGAAAATTGGAATTGGAGAATGCCGCATTAAAAATGGAATATGCCCGAATGATGCATCGCTCAGCGCAATTGGAGCAATTACCGGTACTGTCACTGCAGGGATCTTTGGGTTATCAAAACAACAGCAATTCGCAATGGATGGATCCCTCAAGCAGATGGATTTATAGCAGTTTTGTGGGCGCAAAGTTGACATGGGATTTGCCCACCAATGCAGTGAAGGTAACCCAAGTGGGGACTAGGAAAATCAATCATGAGATGGCCAAAATTGCTTGGGAAGAGGAGCAGCGAAATGCACAAGTTCGCAATCAGCAATTGAACAGGGAGTATGACAAAGTTTTGCAGGATTATCAGCAGCAAGAGCGCATAGAGGCTTTGGATCAAGATTCTTATCAGCATGTCTACAACATGTTTAAGCAAGATATAGTGGGAATGGACAAGTTGATGTTGGCACAGCAAAAGGCGCTGCAGTCAACGCTCACGAAAATTGGGGCCAAGTGGAACAGTGAATGGGTTAAAAACAAAATACAAATAAGCAATGCGAAGTAATTTTTTCATGGGATTTTGGTTGGTGATTTTCTTTTGGAGTTGTAAAGGAAATCAACAGGAGGTACAACCGGTGAAGAATGACATCACGGAAACCGTTTTTGCATCTGGGCAATTGGTGGCCAATGATCGTTATAATCTAACGGCACAATCGGAAGGTTATTTGTCAGAGGTTCCTGTTAAAGAAGGAGATGTTTTGGAACAGGGCACAATGGTGGCGCGCATTGACAACAGCACGGTAGATGCCCAAGCCCAGGCTGCTGAGAGGCAGTTGAACATCGCGAAGCAAAACATCACGGAAGCCTCCCCAGCGTTGCAAGAGGCCAAGGCGGCATCGGAAATCGCGGAGCAAAAAATGAATCAAGAAAAGAAGCAGGCGGATCGTTATCAAGCATTGTATCAAAGTCAAAGCGTATCCAAATTGGAGTTGGAGAATGCCCAATTGGCCTATGAATCCGCCAAGACCAATTGGATAGCGGCCAAAAAGCGAATGGCCCAAATTCAACAGCAAGCCGATTGGACGCAGGCCG
>CALJKR010000028.1 GCA_937974555.1 uncultured Flavobacteriales bacterium
TCGTTACTGACAACACCGATTGTGATGATACAAACGCTGCCGTTAATCCAGCAGCTACTGAGATTTGTAACTTGATCGATGACAATTGCGATGGCAATATTGATGAAGGTGCTCCTTTGACTACATTCTTTGCAGATACCGATGCAGATTCATTTGGTGATCCAGCCAATTCATTGGATGCTTGTTTTGCCCCCGTTGGATATGTTACCGACAATAGCGACTGCGATGATACCAATGCAGCGATCAACCCATTGGCGGTTGAGATTTGCAATGGCATCGACGACAACTGTAATGCAACCATCGACGAAGGGGTAACCACTGTTTTGTTTGCTGATTTGGATGGCGATACCTACGGCGATCCGCTCAACTTTATCGATGGTTGTGATCCTACACCTGGTTTTGTTGTGGATAATTCAGATTGCGATGATACCAACGCTGCGGTTAATCCAGCAGCTACTGAAATCTGTAACTTGATCGATGACAATTGCGATGGCAATGTTGACGAAGGAGTAACCTCTACATTGTATGCCGATAACGACGGAGACGGATTTGGTGACCCTGGAAATAGTATCGTAGGATGTAATCCTCAATCTGGATATACAACGGACAACACCGATTGTGATGATTTTGACGCTTTGGTTAACACAGCAGCGACGGAATTGTGTAACGCGATTGATGACAACTGTGATGGTTTAATCGATGAAGGATTTGATATTGACGGAGATACTTGGACCGTATGTAACGGGGATTGTGACGACAACAATGCATTGGTTAATCCCGGACAAATTGAGATTTGCGACTTCTTGGATAACGATTGTAATGGTGGTATTGACGAGACTTTCGATCAAGACTTCGATGGTTTCACCACTTGTCAAAATGATTGCGATGATTTGAATGATTTGATTTTCCCAGGTGCTCTTGAGATTTGTGGCAACGGCATTGATGAAGACTGTTCAGGAGCGGATTCCGTTTGTGTGTCTTGTACAGATCCGTTGGCTTGTAACTTTTTGGTGCCAATTCCTGGGGTTGATACTTGCGTTTATCCTGTGACATATTACATCGACGCGGATAGCGATACTTATGGATTGGCTGGATCTGATTCTTTGGCTTGTTCAGTGCCTGTGGGTTATGTCACGGACAATACAGATTGCGACGATACCAACGCTGATGTTTATCCAACCGCTTTGGAAATTTGTGATGGATTGGATAACAATTGTGATGGCTTTATTGATGAAGGTTTGATTACCGCTACTTACTACATGGATGCGGATGGTGATGGCTTCGGTAACGCATTGTTGGATTCCATTTCATGTCAAATTCCAGTGGGATACGTTGCTGACAACACGGATTGTTTAGATAGTGACGCTACCATTTTCCCGGGTGCAACCGAATTATGCAATGGTTTGGATGACAACTGTAACACATTGATCGATGATGGAGTAGTTACTTCTACATGGTATTTTGATAACGATTTTGATGGATTTGGTTTGGCGGGTACAGACTCTGTGGCTTGCTTGCAACCGCTGGGATATGTTTCTACCAATACCGATTGCGATGATGCAGATGGATTGATCAATCCGGCTGCCATCGAGGTTTGTAATGGTATAGATGACAATTGTGATGGCAATATTGATGAAGGTTTCGACGTGGATGGCGATACTTGGACGGTTTGCAGTGGAGATTGCGATGACAACAATCCTTTGGTTAACCCAGGTCAAGTTGAAGTTTGTGACTTCTTAGACAACGATTGTAATGGTGGAATTGATGAGACCTTTGACCAAGATTTCGATGGTTTCACCACTTGTCAAAATGATTGTGATGATTTCAATGATCTGGTTTTCCCAGGTGCAATTGACATTTGTGGCAATGGCATTGATGAAGATTGTTCAGGCGCAGATTCCATTTGCGCAGGATGTACGGATCCTTTGGCTTGTAACTTCGTGGTACCTATTCCTGGTGTTGATACTTGCGTATATGCACAAGTGTATTATTTGGATGCGGACAACGATACCTATGGTTTACCTGGTTCTGATTCATTGTCTTGCTCGGTCCCTGTGGGATATGTAACAGACAACACCGATTGTGATGACACCGATGCTAACGTTTTCCCAGGTGCAACTGAAATTTGTAATTTGGTGGACGACAATTGTAATGGCCAAGTGGATGAAGGACTTGCCGGCACAATTATCCCATCAGTTTCGATCACCGCCTCACAAACCACGATTTGTTCAGGTGCATCAGTCACCTTTACAGCCATCCCTGTAGACGGCGGTTCATTGCCAGTCTATGAATGGACCATCAATGGGGTAGTGGTTAACTCCAATGTAGATACTTATGTTACCAATGGCTTATTTGATGGAGATTCTATTCAAGTCACCATGACAGCCAACAACCCTTGTCAGGCAACGGCAATTGCAGTTTCCAATACCATAGGCATTACCGTTGGTACCGTGATTCCTGCCGTGACCATTATTGATAATGTGGCAACTGATACCATTTGTGCTGGTTCGATCGTAACATTCCAAGCGACTCCCACCAATGGAGGTTCAAACCCAAGTTATGTATGGACTTTGAACGGAACCCAAGTGTCTACCACCAATTCATTTGTTTCTTCTGCTTTGAATAATGGAGATACCTTGAGTGTGCAAATGACGAGTACGGCAAGTTGTTTGACTTCGCCTACCGCCGCTGATACGATGTTCCTTATCGTGAGTCCTTTGTTGACGCCGATTGTGACGTTGTCTGCAAATGATCTTACGGTATGTACGGGTGACATGATCACTTTCACTGCTGCAGGAATCGACACTGGTTCTAACCCCAGTTACGAATGGTATGTGAATGGTATTCCTGTTTTGACTTCAACCTCTTCTGTATGGGCGGTTGATACGTTGTCAGATGGGGATCAGGTGTATGTTCGTATGACGGCAAACAATGTATGTCAAGCGTACTCTACCAACCAAAGCGCGACCTTAACGGTGACCATTAGTCCAAGTGCTACCCCAGCTGTGACGATTAGCACTGCATCTACTACGGTTTGTGTAAATACACCCATTACCTTCAACGCTACAGCGACAGATGCGGGTACAGCTCCTGTCTACACTTGGTATTTGAACGGCGTGATCGTAGGAAACAATTCCAATACGTATACGGCAAGTTCATTGACCGATGGTGCTCAAGTTTGGGTGGAATTGTTTGGTAACAACGGATGTGCCGCCAACAACCTAGTCAACAGCGATACATTGACCATTACTGTATTGGACAATACACCCAGTGTGGTGTTGACTTCCAATGATGCAGATGCATCCATTTGTGTGGGTTCTTCTGTTACTTTCACAGCGACGCCGACCAATGGTGGAACAGCCCCAGTATATGAATGGTATTTGAATGGAGGCTTAGTGTCAGGCGTTTCGGTTGACACATGGACAACTACAACCTTGGCCAATGGTGATATGGTTCAAGTGAAAGTGATCAGCAATGCGCTTTGTTTGTCAGCACCTGATGCTTTGAGTAATACAATTACTTTTGTTGTTTCTCCCAGTGCAACGCCTTCGGTTTCTGTTGCAGCTTCTCTCAGTTCTATCTGCGCTGGTGATGTCGTAACATTCACTTCTACTGCGGTTAATGGTGGTTTGAATCCGACTTATTCGTGGGAAATCAATGGCATCGCCATTGGGGTGACGACAGCGAACTATACGACAGATTCTTTAAATGTGGGTGATGCAGTTACTGTTGTCATGACAAGCAATGCTGCTTGTTTGACTGCAATTACCGCTGAAAGTGCGCCTGTATTGGTAACGGTTACAAGCAATACCCCTTCGGTTGCGTTGACCAATAATCTGGTGAACGACCAATTGTGTAATGCGCCAGGTTCTGTAGTGGTTTATACAGCTACACCAACCAACGGGGGTTCTTCTCCAACATACCAATGGTTTGTAAATAACACGGTGGTTGCTGGTCAAACGGGAACTTCGTTTACCTATACCACCCCAGCCAACAATGATATTATCTCTGTGGTGATGACCAGCAACGCAACTTGCTTGTCAGTGGCTACAGATACAACGGCTTCAAATCCAATCGTGGCTTTGGCTCCAGCAACTCCAGCTGTGACCATTACTTCTGATGTAACCACCATTTGTACCAACGGTACGGTGAATTTCAGTTCGGTGATTACCAACGGTGGTGCTGCACCCACTTACCAGTGGAATGTGAATACTATTCCTGTGGCTGGTGCAACAGCTGCCGGATTTAGTCCAAGCAACTTGGTGAATGGTGATGTGGTTTCTTTGACGATTGTTTCCAACGCGACTTGTATTACTTCACCCAATGCGGTGAGTAACAACATCACCATTACGGTCAATGCAGGTGTAACGCCTTCTGTTGTAATTGCAAGCAGCGATTTGGACAACACCATTTGTTCCGGTCAACCGGTTACATTCACTGCAACGCCAACCAATGGCGGAACGGCTCCGCTTTACCAATGGTTTGTGGGTGGAATCGCTGTAGGCGCCAATGGTACTTTGAACACTTTCACTACCACGACCTTGTTGAATAACCAGACGGTTAGCGTAACCATGACAGCCAATAATGCTTGTCAAACCACGGCTACTGCTACTTCTAACGTGATTACAACAGCAGTGAATCCTACCATCACGCCTGCTGTAACCATTGTGAGCAGCGATGCGGACAATAGCATTTGTGCCGGTGATGCAGTGACCTTTACCGCAACTGGAGTGAATGGCGGAACAGCACCAACGTATCAATGGCAATTGAATGGCGGAAATGTGGGAACAGGAGGAACATCCTATTCCAACTCCGCTTTGAATAACAACGATGTGGTGACAGTGATCATGACTGCCAATAACGTATGTCAAACGGCACCAACTGCGACCTCCAACGCGATTACTACGGTGGTGAATCCATTTCTTACGCCTTCTGTAACCATTGCGAGTAACGATGCAGACAATGTGATTTGTACAGGACAATCAGTAACCTTTACTGCAACGCCGGTGAACGGTGGTGCCACGCCCAACTACCAATGGTTGTTGAATGGTGGAAACGTAGGTACGGGTGGAAGTACTTTCACCACCTCGACTTTGGCCAATGGTGATGTGGTGAGCGTGGTGATGACGGCAAACAATCCTTGCCAGACGGTGGCGACTGCAATTTCAAATACCATTACCCACACGGTAACGGTTTCGGTTACTCCTTCTGTAACCATTGCAAGCAGTGATGCAGACAACATCATTTGTGCTGGAGAATCTGTGACCTTTACGGCTACTGCTGTAAATGGCGGGCCTTCTCCGGTATATCAATGGTTGGTCAATAGCGGAAACGCTGGATCAGGCGGTACTACGTTTACTACTCCTCTTTTGAACAATGGAGATGTGGTGACCGTTTTGGTAATTGCCAATAACGCTTGTCAAACCGCCCCAACAGCAACAACTCCGGGTATCACAATGACCGTGAATCCACTGTTGACCCCAGCAGTAACTGTTACCAGCAGCGATGCGGACAACAGCATTTGTGTTGGTGATGCAGTTACTTTCACTGCTACTCCTGTGAATGGTGGATCTGCACCTACTTATCAATGGTTGTTGAACGGTGGAAATGTGGGAACAGGGGGTACAACCTACACCAATCCTGCATTGAATAACAATGACGTGGTATCCGTGGTGATGACAGCCAACAATACTTGTCAATCATCGGCAACGGCAACATCCAATGCGGTGACCACGGTCGTGAATAATTTTGTCACTCCTTCAGTATCAATCATCAGTTCTGATGCAGACAATAATGTCTGTTCGACAGACCTCGTGACTTTCACTGCCACTCCAGTAAATGGCGGACCATCTCCAACTTATCAGTGGCAATTGAACGGGGGGAACGTGGGAGCTGGAAGTGCAACTTTCATCACTACATTGAATAATGGTGATGTGATTGGCGTGGTGATGACAGCAAATAATGCTTGTCAGACCGTTGCTACAGCAACTTCCAATACCATTACCAATACCGTCATTACTTCTGTAACACCCAGTGTTACGATTGTTAGTGACGATGCGGACAACACCATCTGTGCAGGTACTTCTGTAACTTTCACTGCAACAGGTTTGAATGGTGGTCCAGCGCCAACCTATCAATGGTTGGTGAATAGCGGAAACGCAGGTTCAGGCGGAACTACTTTCACTTCACCTTTGCTAAACAATGGCGATGTCGTTACGGTCTTGTTGATTGCCAACAATACCTGTCAGACAGTACCCAATGCTGTTTCCAACGCCATCACCATGGTGGTGAATACCGTCGTGACGCCAGCAGTTACAGTGAGCAGTAGTGACGCGGACAATAGCATTTGTACCGGCGACTTGGTGACATTCACTGCGACGCCTGTGAACGGTGGAACTGCACCTACTTATCAATGGTTGTTGAACGGTGGAAACGTTGGAACTGGTGGAAATACTTTTGCTTCCTCTACTTTGAATAGCGGTGATGTGGTGTCTGTAATCATGACAGCAAACAACACTTGTCAAACAACAGCAACTGCCACTGGCAATAACATCACGACTACAGTTGTAGCTCCTGTTACTCCTGCAGTTTCTATTGTAAGCAGCGATGCAGACAACAATATTTGCGCAGGTGAGTCAGTGACTTTCACAGCAACTCCCGTTAATGGTGGATCTGCTCCTTCTTTCCAATGGTTGTTGAACGGCGGAAATGTCGGAACGGGTGGAACTACTTTCACGACAACTACTTTAACCAATGGCGATGTGATCAGTGTGGTGATGACGGCAAACAATGCTTGTCAAACAGCAACCACCGCAACTTCCAACACCATTGCAACAGTGGTCAACGCCTTGTTGACCCCAACCGTAACAGTGTCCAGCACGGAGCCTGACAATGCTTTCTGCGCAGGAACAGCGGTAACCTATACTGCCAATATCACCGACGGTGGCACAACACCCGCTTACCAATGGTTTGTGAATGGTGTGGCTGTGGCCGGTGAGACCAATGCCAACTTTACAACGAGCTCTTTGATCAATAGCGATACCATCTCGGTTTCCTTGTTGAGCAATGCAAATTGCTTGGCTTCTACACTTCCTGTGTTGAGTGCCGATGTGGTGGTGCAAGTGGATGCGATCATCAACCCCTCAGCGAGCATCTTGATCAATGGTACTAGCGCCACTGATATCTGCGAGGGTTCTACCAATACCATTTCTTTGAATGTGGTAGATGCAGGTCCTACAGTGGGTTACCAATGGTTGTTGAATGGCACAGACTTGGGCATTAGCTCCAATACATTTGATTGGCCTACCTTGGTGGATGGCGATCAAATCGGTTTGATTGTGACTACATCTAACGCTTGCCAAAACATCGTGTTGGATACTGTCTTCGCTGTGATCAACGCTTTACCGATTCAGTCTTCTTCTATCTCTATCGTTGGCCCAACTTTGTTGTGCGAACTGAACGCCAATGCGGACACGCTACAAATGACACCTTTGTTTGTTCAAGGGGTGAACTACTTCGGTTCAACCTATGAAGCTTATTGGATTGTGGATGGTGTGGTGACTACACAGGTGGCTACTCCAGGTGAGATATTGAGTTTGAACGACCTTGGTGCAACGACTTCGGTTCAATTGGTGTTAATCGACAACTACTTGTGTCCAGCAACGGATAGCGCTTTCTCAACCATTATCAACGTGGGGGATGCGGTATTGTACTACCTTGATGCGGACGGCGATGGTTTTGGTAATCCTTTGATTGATACTTTGACTTGTGAATCAATCCCTGGATATGTTTTGGATAACACGGACTGTAGCGACAACAACCCCAACACCACTTCTTGTGATGGCGATGGCGACGGCTACACAGCTGATGTCGATTGCGACGATACCAATCCTGCGGTGAATCCAGCGGCGATCGAGATCTGTGAAAACGGTATCGATGACAACTGTGACGGTGTTCAAGGAAATATTTACTATTGGGACGCGGACAATGATGGTTTTGCAACCTCGGATTCCATCTATATCTCATTGGATTGTACTGCTGACATCATCGGATTTATCGATGCAGATAGCGTGACGGTATTTGATTGTAACAATTTCAACAACACAGTATATCCTGGCGCGCCAGAGATCTGTGATGGTTTGGACAACGATTGTAATACTTTCATCGACGATGGAGCAGGTGTTGTATGGTACTATGACAACGACTTGGATGGATTTGGAACGCCAGACAGCGTGTACATCCTTTGCTTCCAGCCTGGGCCAGGATGGGTGGACAACTCAGTAGACTGTAACGACAACGATCCACTGGTGAACCCCTCGTTGGATTTGGATGGTGATGGTTTCTATTCTTGTATCAACGATTGTGATGACATGAATCCTGCCGTCAATCCTTCAGCTGCCGAAGTATGCAACACCATCGATGACAACTGTAACAATTTCATCGATGAAGGTTTGGGCTCTTGGTTCTTTGTGGATGCCGATGCCGATGGCTATGGTAACGCAAGCGATTCAACCCTGCTTTGTTCTGCGGTCTTCGGTTACACGGCCAATGATTCCATCTTTGATTGTAACGACGAGAACTATGCAATCAACCCCGGAGTGAATGAAATCTGTGCCAATGATGTCGATGAAAACTGTGATGGTATTCTGGAGATCAATTGTATCCCAGATGCATTCTCACCCAATGGTGATGGCAACAGTGATGTGTTTGAATACGAATCTGATGTTCGCGACACGCCTTTGAAAATGGAAGTCTACAACCGATGGGGAACATTGGTCTACGTGACTGAAGGTCAGGGTAGAGTGGAGTGGAACGGTATTCCAAACAAAGGAAACAACGGCAGTGATCTCCTTCCTGTGGGAACCTATTTCGTGATCTTCACAGAAAATGGTCAAACCAGAAACGTTACAATCACGCTTTGGTATTAATAGAAAATGAAATTGTTCAACATGAGAAATAAAATAACAGGGTGGCTGATGATCGGCATCAGCGCCCTTTCCCTCAATGTTTTTGCACAACAAGATCCCCAGTACAGTATGCACTTGTTGAATGGCATGTCTGTGCATCCGGGTTATGCAGGTAGCCTGGGTGGTATTTCTGCCAACGTGCTATACAGAAACCAATGGACAGGTATGGATGGTGCACCCAAAACGGTTTCTGCCAATGCGCAAATGCGTTACTTCAAAGACCAATTGGGAACAGGGATTCAGTTTTTTAACGACAAAATTGGTTTGTTCAACCGCGCATCGGTTTCAGTGGCACAGGCTTATCACTTGCGCTTGGATCCATTGACTGTTTCTTTTGGTTTGCAAACGTCTTATCAGCAATTCTCAGGTAACCTTTCAGAGGCAACTCCAGTAGATGTGACCGATCCAACTTTTGCCAATAATATCTCCAAATCGATTTTCAATTTTGGTGCTGGGGTGTATGCCTACAGCGATAAGTTCTGGTTTGGTGCTTCTATGCCTTACTTCTTGAAATCCAAATGGAGCGATGGAGTAGGAACGATTGATCCTTTCTTGGCCAACCATTGGTTTGTATCAGGTGGTGGGGTATTGGATTGGAGCATTTTCCAAATCAAGCCTTCCATGATGATCAAAAAGTCATCGGCTGCTCCTGTGGCTTTTGAAACAGGTTGTTCCGTCTATGCTTTCTCTAAATTTGGTTTGGGTGTGAACTACAGAATCAAAGATGCCTTGATGTTCATCGGTGAGTTTCAAATCAATGATAACTTCCGCTTGGCGTATGGCTTTGAGCATACCACAAGTGGTTTGCGAAGCTTCAACAATGGCACGCACGAGATTTTGTTGCGTTACAATTTAAATAATGGTGGTAAAGCAACTTCTTCACCTCGTCTGTTTTAATTCTGCTAATCATGACAAAGAGAATATTATTTTTTGCGAGTATCATTTTGATCTACAGTGCGTGTAGCACCAAGATGAATGTTCAAGAAGCCAAGCGTCGTTATGACGCAGGTGAATATGCAGTTGCAGACAGATTGTATGGTCTAGCGGAGAAAGATGTGCCCGATGCGTCACGCATGCGCGCCCGTTGCAAATACGAAATGAAAGATATCCAAGGGGCGATTCTTTTGTATCAATCGGCCGACAAGGCGGGCTTTGAATCTCAAGATTGGTTGAACTATTGCAATGCGTTGCAACAAATCGGCCGTGGTGCTGAGGTGCCAGCTTTGATGCTTCAGGCGGGGATTACCAACGATACCCTGAATACCATGGTATCCCGAATTCTTCCCAATGTCAATACGGCCAAGGCCAATGACATGGCATGGAATCCAACTGGATATGCGTTTTCTCCTGTGGTGATCAACGAGCGTACTTTCTATGTGGGCAATGACCGCAAGGTGAAACACTACCAATCCAATTATGCGGGTGACAACAGTTCTTACTTGGATATCCGCGACATCAATCCGGCTTTGTCCAAAAAGAATCCGCTTCCCCTCAATAAAATCAATTCTGGAAACCACGATGGTCCTTTGGCCATTTCTCCAGATGGTGTAACCATTGTTTTTACACGCAACCAAGGAAACAGTGGATTCAGAAAAAAGGCTGGGGACGGAAAGCCACAGTTGTTCCAAATGACCAAGAGCAAGGGTAAATGGAGCAAGCCCAAAAAGATGAAATTGTGTACGGACAATTACGCCTACATGCATCCTGCATTTAGTGCCGATGGTTCAAAATTGTATTATAGCTCCAACCGCTCTGAAGGCAATGGATACGATGTATTCTATTCTGAAAAGGATTCTTCTGGTTCCTATGGCGCGCCAATCCCCGCAGGCAATGGGATCAACACTACTGCGGATGAGGTATTCCCAACGGTGGTGGACAATATTCTTTATTTCAGTACCGATGGCAGAGCAGGTTTTGGTGGTCTAGATGTCTATGGTTTCGATTTGGCAACCAACAAAATTTTCCATCCTGCAGCTCCAGTCAATTCTCGCCGAGATGATTTTGGTTTGGTGAAAGCCGGTTTCTCCAATTCATTGTGGTATATCTCTACCAACCGTCTCAGTGCGGATGGTAAAGATGTGGTGATGAAATTGGAATTCCTTCCAGGTACTTTCTCCAAAGTGCATTTTGTAGACACCTTGGCCAACGCCAAGCCGCTGTCTTTTAGAAAAGTGAATGTGAAGACCAATACCATCAAGGATGATCGCGGAAGAAACTACGATACAGACCGTGACGGTAGTACCTACATGAACATCGATTCTACCTTGACTTTCAAGTTGGACAGCTTTGAGGTGGCCAACATCAAATCTTTCAAAGCCTTGCCGCTTCCTTTCATGGTGGGCAATATGGAAGTTCAGTTGAAGCGCAACTTGTGGCCCAATGGCGCCGCTTCGGATTCTGCGGCTACCGCCAATGGTGGAAAGCCCAAGGATGGTGGCGAAGGTGCTTTGGGTCCCGATGGCAAGCCGATCCGAAACATCATTGTCAAAGACAATGGTAAGATCGAAGACCGCCAAGACAATCAATACATGAATATCCGTGTGGTGAATGATGAGTATTTGGTTGTGGCTGGGGTTTTCCGCCGTACCGATAAAATTGACGCTTTCATCGCGGAGCTCAGAAACCTCGGTTATGCCAAGGCCTCTCGCGGCGGTATTCACAATGGGTTGACCTATGTGATTTATGGTTCTTCCAAATCGAAAGAAGATGCGATGACGCTTTTGTTGGATGCACGCAAACACAACCCCGAAGCTTGGATCAAAAGACAACCGCTGGACATGAGTGCACAAGAGGCAGTTGCGGATATCATCTCTGCGTCTGACTTGAAGCCCATCGAAGCGATTTTTGTTTCTTCAGAATTGCCAGACAAATCCAAATACTATGTGGCCTTGAATAAAAACAACGTGGCCATTGTTGCCAAAGGTTTCTATGGTCCACGATGCTTAACCGATCCCGATGCGCAGATTCAAGGAAAGTACATCATGAGTCCTGAAAAAGGATTGGTGCTCGACTTCGGTCAAGGGTTGGTGAAATGGAAAGCCAAGGTGAACAAAACGGGCAACGTAACCCAAATTTCAGGGGTGATGCCCGGACAAACCAGCACGGTGGTGTTGCAGTTCTTGGCTTCTTTGAAAGGGATATAGGCTATTTGGCCAAGACGGTTTGGGTGATGTAATCTTGACTCAAATCGCCGCGTGCGGGTGAATACTCGCGACCATAAAAGATAATTTGCAGGTGGAGCTTATTCCACTTGTCCATCGGAAAAAGACGCTTGGCGTCTTTTTCTGTTTGTTCTACACTCTTGCCATTGGTCAACTTCCATCGGGTCATCAATCGATGAATGTGGGTGTCCACCGGGAAGGCAGGCACTCCAAAAGATTGAGCCATGACCACGCTGGCGGTTTTGTGCCCAACACCCGGCAATTCTTCCAATGCTTCAAAACTTTGAGGAACTTGTCCCTCGTATTTTTCAAGCAAGATTTCAGACAGCCGATGAATGGCTTTGCTCTTGGCGGGCGATAATCCGCATGGGCGAATGATCTGTTGTATCTCATCTACCGTCAACAAGACCATGTCTTGTGGGGTTTTGGCTTTTTTAAATAGTATCGGGGTAATTTCATTCACCCTTTTGTCCGTACACTGCGCACTCAACAAAACGGCGATCAAAAGGGTGTAGGGGTCGGTATGATCCAAGGGCACGGGTGTCTCAGGATACAATTTCTCCAATTCCTCCACCACGTAGGCTGCGCGGTCTTTTTTCTTCATCATGGCCATTGCAGGCTTTGGGGATGTATTTTGTCCAAGAAATACAAGCTCGTGGTCTTGCCGTTCTTCCTGAAATTCAAAAGATTTTTTTGATCTTCATAGACGTCCATCAAAACAATGAATTGACAGTCGATGGCCTTGGGTTCGGCCATGGGGAGGCTTTCCAGATAATGATAATACACATCACCATCACGCTCAAATCCCAAGTAAATCCACAAAATGGGTTTTCCATCTTGACTGAAAACGGCGTGCTGTTCGATGTATCGGGCGTATAGCGAATCCAATACCGCCATTTCCCAAGCCTTATGCTGCAAGGTGTCGCCCAATGCCAAATCCCAATCATCGGTAAATACCTTCATCGTCATTTGCAATCGTCTGCTATCGGGTTTCCATTCAATCAAGGTTTCGCTGAAATGAAAGGTGTGCACAAACTGAAGGGATACAATCCCAACCAACACCAAGCACCAGGCGTGAAATCTTTTATTCATGGTTGAAAATTACGTGTTTTTTTATTTCTACAATCCCTTTACTTTTGATCCATGGCAAGACAATTAACCCAAGCGCAGTTGGACAAGGTGAAAGAATCCTTGGATGTGGCGAAACATTTTGTGATTTTCTCTCACCAAAGTCCCGACGGAGACGCGGTGGGCTCATCGTTGGGTTTGATGCACATTCTCCGTCGTTTGGGAAAGCAGGTCACGGTGGTCTTGCCCGATGCTTTGCCCAGTTATTATCAGTATATTCCGGGTTTTTCGGAAATTGTGTATTATGCCAATGAAAAAGAAAGGGCGGAGGCGCTCATTCAATCCGTCGATCATTTTTGTTTTCTGGATTTCAATCACCTGGATCGCATGGGCCAAGCCCTATCGGGTTTTGTTCAGGCCAATATGAAACCCAGCTGGATGATTGATCACCACCAGCAACCCACGGATGTTTCAGAGATACTTTTCTCTGATGTTTCTTTTACGAGTACCTCAGAAATGGTGTACCATTTCGCGCAGCAAAACCAATGGATGTCAGCGGTAGATCTTGCTGCGATGACCGCAATGTATACCGGGATAGTTACCGATACGGCTTCTTTTCGTTTTCCGGTGGTGACCGCAGAAACCCACAGAATAGTGGCCGATATGATGGACCGTGGTTTGAAACACGCGCCCATTCACCAAGCCATTTACGATACCCAAACTGAAAATCGCTTGCGACTAACGGGTTATGCACTGAGCGAAAAGTTGTATGTGGATGCAACGCATGGTTTTGCTTTCATCGCTTTGTCTGACGAAGAGTTGAATCGTTTTCAGCATCAACCTGGAGATACCGAAGGTTTGGTCAATCAAGCGCTTTCCATGCAGGGCATTCAGGTGGCCGCTTTTTTCAGAGAGACGCCGGAACGTGACGCTGTCAAATGCAGTTTCCGAAGCAAAGGGGACTGGGATGTCAACGCTTTTGCCCGTGCGCATTGGAATGGGGGTGGGCATAAGAACGCTGCTGGAGGAAAATTTCATGGTTCGTTGGTGGACGCCATGTCTCAATTCAAAACGCTAATGTCCAAAGGATGAAAAAGATCAATGTAATCTCAGGTGTTTTGTTTTTTTGCTTCGCGATGTTTGCCGCTTGCGATGACAATGGTCAAGAAAATTTGCCAAGCGACGCGGAAATTCAAGCGGAATTGCTCCAAATGAATCAAGCCAAGAGCAAAGAAGAAAGCGACTCTATCGCACATTATATTCAAAAGAAAGGTTGGTCCATGACCACCCTCAAAAACGGCATTCGCTATCAGATGATAGAAGCGGGTAAAGGGGACTCTGTGAAGATGGGTGAAACCATCACCGTGGCTTACAAGGTTTTTTTACTCAATGACCAGTTGTGCTACGAGTCAACGCCTGCCGATCCTGTTTCGTTCAAAGTAGGCGAGGACCACATTGAATCGGGTATTCATGAAGTGGTGCGCAATAGCAGAAAAGGCGATCGAATCCGCATCATTCTCCCATCCATTTTGGCCTTTGGATTTACAGGCGACAACAACAAGATTCCAGGTGATAGTCCTTTGTGTTACGAGCTGTTCATTTTAAACCGATGAGATTTTTTTTGCTCTGCATATCGGTGATGCTGGGGGCAGTGCAATGCACACCCAAAAGCGATTTGCCTTTCGGTGAGCGATTGATCAAATTTGGACCCAACGATGCTCCAGAATTAAAAACCGCGCATGCCGCCCTGGCCATGCAATACAGACTCAATGAAGATGAGCAGGTCATCGACAGTGCTTGGGTTTATTACTTTCCTTCCATCACCGCACCCGCCAACGATTGGATGGCGCGTGTGTATGCGCTCAAGCAAGGCGAACGTAGACGATGGGATTTTTCCGATGCGATGCAAGTCGATACCCTTTTGGCAAAGTCCACCGGTGAGGTAGCTTATGTCGATGTTGAAATCGTCCATTGTTTTAGTGATGCGGTCGCTTTGGGCAACCATTGGATGGATCGCGCCCAAACGCACGATTGGGAAGAGGCGGAGATTGTCAAGTGGTTTGATGCAACGGCGCATTATGAAAAGAGAAAGGGGCTCAAGTGGAAAAAGTATGAAGTGCCCAATGCAGGGCTGCCTTTAAAGAAGGGTGATCATGTTCGAACGTGCATTACCGCTCAGTTGCTCAATGGCAAGAAATTGGGTTCGCCCATCTGGGTGGATGCCACTGTTGGGATGCCGGATCAATGGATTCCCGCGCTTCAATGGGTGATTCCCCATCTTTGTGATGGAGATTCCGTTCAGGTTATCGCATCGTCTACTTATTGTTTTGGAGAGAGCGGAAGTGTGGGATTGAAAATTCCTCCAACCGTTCCCATAATTTTTCAAATCGGTGTGCATGTGACACCTGTTTCTGTTGTAACCTTGCGCCATGATTGACTTAAGTCCCAGCAGTGAGCAAGTGCCTGAAAGAGGAAGTGTTCTGTTGTCTGAACCTTTCATCGAAGATCCTTTTTTCAAACGCACTGTCGTTTTGTTGTGTGAGCACAACGAAGAAGGAAGTTTTGGGTTTGTATTAAACAACTACATCGACATTGAGCTCGATCAAATTGTGGACGAGTTTCCGCATGTGCCTTATTCCATCAGTGTTGGCGGTCCTGTAAAGAATACCAATCTTTTTTACATCCATACACTAGGCGATTTGATTCCAGAGAGTGTCATGATCATGGACGGACTTTATTTTGGTGGCGATTTTGAAATCCTGAAAGCCAAGTTGATTGCGGGAGAGATAGAATGGTCGGCGGTTCGGTTTTTCATCGGATACAGCGGATGGTCTGCCAAGCAGTTGGAGGGCGAATTGAAAGAGAAAAGTTGGTTTGTCACCAAAGTCAACAAGAAGACACTCATGAGCACCGAGGACAAGGACTTGTGGAAGTCCATCATGAAAAAATTGGGACCCAAGGGCAAGCTCATTGCCAACTTACCCGTAGATCCAGAATTGAATTAGAGAATGAAAGCCTATCAACCCGAGATCAGATTTGTGGACATGGACGCCATGGGCCACGTCAACAATTCCGTTTATTTTACTTATTTGGAGCAAGCCCGCATCGATTTTTTCAAGCAGTTGCGTTATGAGAAATGGGATTGGGTAGAAGAAGGCGTGGTGGTAGCCAAGAACGAGTTGAATTACATGATGCCCGTTTTTTACGGAGACGACATACACATTGAAACCCATTGCAGTCATTTGGGCACCAAGAGTTTGACCTTGACCTCCAGCGTCATCCGTGTAGTAGGAGAGAAGCGTGAGTTGTGTGCGCAGGGGCATTGTGTATTGGTATGTTTCAATCACAAGATTCAGCAATCCCAGGAAGTCCCCATGGCTTGGCGCAGAATCTTGGAAGAGCAGATGACCAAATAGGCATTCAAAATATTTTCACTTTTTTTTACAAAACCATTGCAACATTGGCCAGCCATTTGCGTTGAAAGAGTATCTAGGTTATACTCAGTCTGAGTAATAGGTTTTGGTTAAGGTTAAAGAAAAGGTCGCTCAACGGAGCGGCCTTTTCTTGTTTTAGGGGCGAATTGCCATTCGCCCGATGTATCGGTGAATCGGTAGGGGCGAATTGCCATTCGCCCCGGTGGATCAGTGGATCGGTGGATTAGTGAATCGGTGAATCGGAATGTGTTATCCTAAAAAAGGTTGACAGTTTTTTATTGATTTACTGTTATTGGTTTACAATGATACTTTATTTCTTTTAAGGGTTTACAATTTTATGGACACTATTGGGTGTTTTGTATCCAATGGTTTGATGTAGCCTTTTTGTGTTATAATGACTTACTGCGGTTTCTATTCTTTTTTTAGCCTGCTTCATTGTAAATAATTTTCCAAAAGGGAAGACCAATTCATGCTTGATGATTCCATTCACTCTTTCTGCTATGGCATTGTCATAGGGGCTTCCTGATTGTGTCATGCTGATATGGATCTTGTGTTTATTGAGAACCTTTACATAAGCATGACTGCAATATTGAATACCCCGATCTGAATGATGGATAAGTTCTTTCTTTGGTTGTTCTCTTTTGATGGCATGATTCAATGCTTCAATGGCTGATAATGTATCCATTCGGTTGGATAAGTGATACCCAACGATCTTATGTGATACTGCGTCGGTAATTAAAAACAAGTAAGCCCACGTGCTATTGATATCGATGTAGGTGATGTCCGACACCCAGAGCTGATTGGGCCGAGTAAAGTTTTGCTCTTTAATTAAATCAGGATACTTCTTTAGCCAATGTTGACTCATTGTGGTTTGAGGCTTTTTATTGCGGTGTTTTCTTTGCAATAGCCCATAATGACGAAGAACAGTGAAAGTCTTGTCACGGCCAATTTTTATTCCCTTGTCGGACCATTTCTGCTGGCATTCTTTTAAGATTTTCACAGTTCCTGTTTTGGGTAAATGCTCTCTGATTTGATGAACAGATTCAACAATGATTTGATCTTTCAATAACCACTCAGACTTATTTCGCAATTGCTTGTAATAAGCCTGGCGACTATAGCCCAGCACATCACACATGAGTACTATTTTTTCTTCGTGTGCTTTTCTTTGGATGGCTGGGGCCCAGACTTTTTTCGAATCGGAATGTGCATTTCGTTCTCAGCGATATCTATCATCGTTTCCAACAAAGACACCTTCAAATTAGCCCGCTCCAATTGCTTTTGCAACTCCTGGATTTGACGTTGAAGATCTTCTGGTTCTTTCGATTTAGATGGACTCATAGATGGCTTCGAAAATACTGTGTTATCCTAAAAAAGGTTGACAGTTTTTTATTGATCCACCGATTCACCGATCCACTATTTAATGTACCTCCAATCTTGGCCATTCTTGATGGCTTTGAGGCTGGCATAGATCA
>CALJKR010000029.1 GCA_937974555.1 uncultured Flavobacteriales bacterium
AGACGATATAGCCAAAAACCAAAGGCAATGAAACCGGTAGCATGAATTGCTGGGTGTCGGTTTCGCTATCAACTGCAGCCCCGATGGCCGCAAATAGAGAGGCATACAAGAAATATCCACCAATAAAATAGAAAACAAACAAGCTAATCATCAAGGTCCAATTGATTTGAAAGAACCAGTTGATGGCCTGATTATTCATGAGTTCTGCCATCATTTCGGCTTGGTTAGCACCCGTACTCATCAACTGAGCATTTTCCACAACCGCCGCTCCACCAGCAATTTGAGAGGAGAAGAAAGAGATGCCCACTGTGGCAACCACAGAGGACAATACCACCCACATTAAAAACTGCGTCAATCCCACCAACCCAATACCGATGACTTTGCCCATCATCAATTGAAAGGGCTTGACAGAAGACACAATGACTTCGACGATTCGATTGGTCTTTTCTTCAATAACACCACGCATCACTTGCACGCCATACATGAAGATGAACATGTAGATTAAAATTGCAAATACAAATCCAATGACCGCCTTTTCTTGGGTTTTGTCCTCCTGCCCCATGTTGTCTACATTGATTTCCGCAAAAGAGACGTTCATCTTGGCGCGCTTGTATTTTTCATAATCCAATTGCAAACTGTCCACTACCCGAAATCTTTCCAAAGAAATCTCCAAATCATCACCCACTTTACGTTGAACAAATTCTCCAGGAAATTTCTTGTAGTAGAAATTACATTTGCCATCATTGATCGTCACATCATCCACTTCTACCATTACTTGGTACTGTCCCGCTTTAAAATCCTCAGGACTTACCTCCTTTCTGGTAAAGGAATAAATCACCCTTTCATTGTCCTTGAATTGATCCACAAAACGGGGATACAAGGTTTGACTTGAACTGTCATAATGTGTGATCACAGCATAAGGATCAACCACCAAAACCTGGTAAACCGATTTGTCATTCATGGTTACCGCAATGGCACCAAACATCAAGGCTGCAAATAAAATGGGGCCCAAAAAAGTCATGATTAAAAACGACTTTTTCTTCACGCGACTGAGATACTCGCGTTTGATAATCAATAGAATTTTATTCATGACTCAATTGCTTTGCTGTAACAGCTTGGATAAAAATTTCATTCATGTTCGGCACCAATTCGCGGGCAGAAACCACTTCATTATTCTGCATGACCGCTCTCAGCAAGTCATTTAATTTTAAACCACCATTGATTTTGATTTTGGCTTTGTTGAAACCATCCAATACATGATGATCCATGAGTTCAAATTGATGACCCAGACTAATGCCCAACTCCATGGCTGTGCCGACATATTCTATTTCGAATAAATGCTGTTTAAACTGCTCTTTCACCGATTTCACGGGACCGCACAGAATCAAATGAGACTGATGAATGAGCCCTATTTCATCGCACAATTCTTCAACACTACCCATGTCATGGGTTGATAAAATAATGGTAGCGCCAAGCGATTTCAATCGCAACATTTCCTCTTGTATTAACGCGGCGTTAATTGGATCAAATCCACTAAAAGGCTCATCCAAAATCAACAATTCGGGTTCATGCAAAATGGTCGTAATAAATTGCACCTTCTGCGCCATTCCCTTGGATAGGTCTTCTATGGTCTTGTTCCACCAAGCCATGATATCAAATTTCTCAAACCAATAGGTCAAACGTTTGATGGCTTCCTGCTTTGAAAGTCCTTTTAATTGAGCGAGATAAACACATTGCTCTCCCACTTTCATTTTCTTGTACAACCCCCTTTCCTCCGGCAGATAACCAATGTGGGCGATGTGTTCGGGGCGCAATGTATCCCCTTTAAAAATGACCCTTCCTTGATCTGGAGCGGTAATTTGATTGATGATTCGAATAAGACTGGTCTTACCTGCTCCATTGGGACCCAACAATCCAAAAACATGACCTTGTTGTACCTCTAAATTGATATTCTGCAAAGCAATATGTTGACCATATCGTTTGGAAACATCTTGAATCGACAAAAGCGCTGACATGGGGCAAATCTAACGCGAATTGCTTACAGTCCTTTCAATGGTCTGTGTTATATTTGCATCTTACCGTTAAGAAAATAAAAATGAATATTGCAGTCATCGGAACAGGCTATGTTGGATTGGTCACTGGAACTTGTTTTGCCGAAACCGGAAACAAGGTGATCTGTGTTGACATCAACGAAGAAAAAGTCAACGCCATGAAAGCGGGAAAAATCCCGATTTACGAGCCTCATCTTGATGTTTTGTTTGAAAGAAACATCCGTGAAGGACGTTTAAAATTCACCACTCAAATTGAAGAAGCTGTAGAGCAAGCTCAGATAATATTTTTGGCGTTGCCTACACCTCCCGGTGAAGACGGCAGTGCTGACTTGAGCTATGTTCTCAAAGTAGCGGATGATTTGGGATGGATCATCAAGGATTATAAAGTGATTGTAGACAAGTCGACGGTTCCTGTAGGAACTGCGGAGAAGGTTCGTGATGCCGTTGCACGCAAAGCGCAAGTACCTTTTGACGTGGTCAGCAATCCTGAATTTTTAAGGGAAGGATTTGCTGTCGATGATTTTATGAAGCCTGACCGCGTGGTGATTGGCACTTCAAGTGATCGCGCCAAAAAACTAATGGAAGAATTGTACAAGCCATTTGTTAGACAAGGCAATCCTTTGATTGTCATGGATGAGCGTTCTGCCGAATTGACCAAATATGCCGCCAATGCTTTCTTGGCTACCAAAATTTCATTCATGAATGAGATAGCTAATTTCTGTGAGCGCGTGGGTGCTGACGTGGATATGGTTCGCTTGGGCATTGGCACTGATGAGCGCATTGGCAAGCGATTCTTGTTTCCTGGGATTGGATATGGTGGAAGTTGTTTCCCCAAAGACGTACAAGCTTTGGCAAAAAGTGGCGTTGAAAATGGATACGAATTCCGAATTTTGAAAAGTGTTATGAAAGTCAATGACCGTCAAAAGACCGTCTTGCTTTCTCCCATCATGAATCACTTTGAACAAAAGTTGACCAAGAAGAGAATCGCCATTTGGGGATTGGCATTCAAGCCCGATACCGATGACATCCGAGAAGCCCCCGCTTTGTATATGATCGAACATTTATTAGAAGCAGGTGCAGATATCATTGCATACGATCCGGAAGCAATGCCCAATGTTCAGAGACAGAAAAATTACCCCATTCAATATTCCAACGATCAATATTCATTGCTTGAAGAAGCTGATGCTTTATTGATTTGCACCGAATGGGGAATGTTCAGAAATCCAGATTTTGATTTGATGAAAAAATCGATGAAAAATCCAGTGATTTTTGACGGCAGAAACTTGTACGAAAACAACAAAATGCGCGAATTGGGTTGGACCTATTTCAGTATTGGTCGTAATCCCATTGTATAATCATGGCCAGAGTATTAATCACAGGAGCCGCAGGCTTTCTAGGATCTCATTTATGTGATCGTTTTATCAAAGAAGGATTTGATGTCGTTGCCATGGACAACCTCATCACTGGAGATTTAAAGAACATCGAACATCTATTCAAACTTCCACAGTTTGAATTCTATCACCACGATGTTTCGAAATTTATTCATGTCGCTGGAGAATTGGATTACATCCTTCACTTTGCCTCACCTGCATCTCCCATTGATTATCTAAAAATCCCCATTCAAACTTTAAAAGTGGGATCTTTGGGAACCCACAATTGCTTGGGATTGGCCAAGGAAAAAAATGCACGAATTATCGTTGCATCAACCAGTGAAATTTATGGAGATCCCCATGTCCATCCCCAAGTAGAAAGCTATTGGGGAAATGTCAATCCTGTGGGTCCAAGAGGTGTATATGACGAAGCCAAACGTTTTCAGGAAGCCATCACCATGGCCTACCATACTTTTCATGGTGTAGAGACCAGAATCGTTCGGATTTTCAACACCTATGGCCCAAGAATGCGATTAAACGATGGTCGTGTATTGCCCGCCTTTATTGGACAAGCATTGCGTGGAGAGGATTTGACCATATTTGGAGACGGATCTCAAACCCGTAGCTTCTGTTATGTGGACGATTTGGTTGAAGGAATATACCGTTTGCTCATGAGCGATTGTGCGGATCCAGTAAACATTGGAAACCCGGATGAAATCACCATCAAAGATTTTGCAGAAGAGATTATTAAGCTAACAGGAACCGATCAAAAGGTGGTCTACCATCCTTTGCCTACTGATGATCCCAAGCAAAGAAGACCAGACATTACTTTGGCCAAGCAATTGCTGCAATGGGAACCCAAAGTGCATCGCAGCGAAGGATTGAAAATCACTTACGAATATTTCAAAACCTTGACACAAGAGGAGTTGAATAAAATTGAACATAAAAACTTCGAAAATTACAATCGTAAATAATGGGATACTTTGCACATGAAACTGCCGTCATTGATGATGGATGCTCCATTGGCGAGAACACCAAAATCTGGCATTTCTCTCACATCATGCCCAATTGTAAAATTGGCAATAATTGCAACATCGGTCAGAACGTAGTGATCAGTCCCGATGTCGTTCTCGGTAACAACGTGAAAGTTCAAAACAACGTGAGTTTGTACACGGGAGTGATTTGTGAAGACGACGTTTTCTTGGGCCCCTCCTGTGTTTTCACGAATGTAATCAATCCAAGAAGCGCTGTTGTTCGCAAAGATGAATACCGCCAATCCATTATTAGAAAAGGAGTTTCAATTGGCGCCAATGCCACCATCGTCTGTGGTTATGAAATTGGAGAATATGCATTCATTGGCGCAGGAGCTGTAATTACGAAACCTGTAAAAGCATACGCCTTGATGGTTGGAAATCCAGCCCGACACAAAGGTTGGATGAGCAAAATGGGACATAAATTGGAATTCAACAACCAAGGAATAGCCCAATGCCCCGAATCAAAAGAACAATACGAATTGAAAAACGAAATAGTAACTTGTATATCTGATCAAAAATGATTTACCAAGAATTAGTCAACAAAGAAAAAAGCCTTTGCGTAGTAGGTTTGGGCTATGTAGGATTACCCATTGCATTGGAATTTGCGAAAACCATCAAAGTGGTTGGTTTTGACATCAATGCGGAGCGTGTCGAAATGATGCGCAATCACATCGATCCATCCAACGAATTAACGGCCGAAGATTTCAAGGGTTGCGATATCACCTTCACCAATCAATTGGAAGATCTTGCCAATGTTGGATTCTTTGTTGTTGCTGTTCCTACGCCAATCAACAACATGAATCTACCTGATCTTGGGCCCGTCATCAGCGCATCTAAAACGGTAGGTAAAGTTTTGAAAAAAGGAGATTACGTCGTGTACGAAAGCACAGTATATCCCGGTTGTACAGAAGATGATTGTGTTCCTGTATTGGAGGAATTGTCTGGTTTAAAGATGGGCGCCGATTTTAAAGTGGGATACTCACCTGAGCGAATCAACCCTGGAGATAAAGTCAATACATTGCGCAGCATCGTTAAAATTGTCAGTGGTTGTGATGCAGAGAGTTTAGATCAAATTGATTTGGTGTACAAATTGGTCATCGATGCGGGACTGCACAGAGCGGCTTCAATTAAAGTAGCGGAAGCTGCGAAAATTATCGAGAATACGCAGCGCGATGTCAACATTGCCTTGATCAATGAACTTTCATTGATTTTTAATCGCATGGGGTTAAACACCTATGATGTCTTGGAAGCCGCAGGAACCAAATGGAATTTCTTAAAATTCCAACCGGGTTTGGTAGGAGGCCATTGCATTGGCGTAGACCCTTATTATTTGGTATACAAAGCCAAGAAAATGGGCTATTATTCCAAAGTCATTTCTTCTGCCCGATATGTCAATGATTCGATGGGCTCTTACGTTGGAAAACAAACCGTGAAGAAGATCATGGAGATGGGAAGAAATGCGCTTGAGTCCAAAGTATTGGTCATGGGTGCTACTTTCAAAGAAAATGTTAGTGATATAAGGAACTCCAAGGTGGTTGATATTATTCGTGAATTGGAAAGCTTTTCGGTTCAGGTGGACATCATCGATCCACATGCGGATAGTGCAGAGCTTCAGCATGAATACGGATTTTCACTTGTAGAAAATGCTACTCCCAATACCTACGAAGCCATCATCATTGCTGTATCGCACAATGAATATTTACAAATGGATGAAAGTTATCTGAAATCCTTGATGAAAGATGGCAAAGGCGTTGTAGTAGATATCAAAGGGATGTACCGTTCCAGAATTAAAGAATTGAACTATTGGAGTTTATAAAATAAATCATTGTGAGAAAGATATTTTTTGCGGCCGTACTTATGAGCATTGCAACTTTCGCGATTGCTCAACCGACTTTCCCTGTAACAGAGCAAGCCAATGAAGTAAATCCTTTGGTTATAGTTCAAGACAAAAGAACGCCCCAGAGTCCTCTGAGTAGTGCCAATACAATCGTTATTACCAAAGACGACATACAAAAAATGCCAGTGAGAAATGTCGCTGAAGTATTGATGAATGTCGCCGGTGTAGATGTCAGAAGCCGCAATCCATTTGCCCAAAACGACATCAGCTTGTTGGGTGCTTCTTTTGATCAAGTTTTGATTTTGATTGATGGTATCCCCATGCGTGACCCCCAAACAGGTCACCATCAAATGAACTTACCCGTGGATCTGTCACAAGTGGAACGCATCGAAGTATTTAAAGGTTCTGCTGCTCGTATTTATGGCGCAGGAGCACTCGCGGGCGCGATCAATATCGTCACCAAAGTACCCGATGGCAACACCATCCAAGTATTATCAACCTGGGGAAGCAATTTTGAAAAAGACAGCTT
>CALJKR010000030.1 GCA_937974555.1 uncultured Flavobacteriales bacterium
GCATTTCTTCATCAATCAATGCAATCGGTCCGTGTTTCATCTCAGCCGCTGGATATCCCTCCGCATGGATATATGAAATCTCCTTTAATTTCAAAGCGCCTTCCAAGGCAACAGGGAAGGAGTATCCTCTTCCCAAATACAATGCGTTTCTGGAGTCTTTATAGATTTCAGCTATTTTCTTGACAGCCTCGTTGGTCTTGAGCACCTCAGCAATTTTTTCTGGAACAGAATTCAATTCCGCCATAAGACGATTTAATCTTTCTGGCTTCATCATTCCTCTTGATTGGGCAACAGAAAGAGCCAATAAATAGAGGACAGAAACTTGTGCTGTAAAAGCTTTTGTTGAAGCAACACCAATTTCAGGTCCTGCATGCGTATAAGCACCACTGTGTGTGGCTCGCGCGATGCTCGAACCCACAACATTGCAAACACCAAAAATGAAAGCGCCTGCTTCTTTGGCCAATTCGATAGCCGCCAAAGTATCCGCCGTTTCGCCACTTTGAGAAATGGCAATGACCACATCTGTAGGATAAATTACTGGATTGCGGTATCTAAACTCTGAGGCGTACTCCACTTCTACAGGAATTCGAGCAAACTCCTCAAACAAATACTCAGCAACCAAACCCGCATGCCAACTGGTTCCGCATGCCACAACCAATATTCTGGTGGCTTTATTCCAACGATCCGCATGCTCATCCACCCCACTCATTCTCACAGTACCCATTCCCAAATTCATACGTCCTCGAATGGAATCGTTGATGGATCGGGGTTGTTCATGAATCTCTTTCAACATGAAAGAATCATATCCACCCTTTTCTATGGCCTCCAACTTCATTTCCAACTCCTGAACATAAGGATCTTTATTTTGATTGGAGATGGTCACAATCTTCAAGCCATCGGTTCTGTCCAAGCGAGCAATCTCTTCGTCCTCCAAATACACCACATTGCGGGTATACTCAATGATGGGTGTCGCATCTGAAGCGATGTAAAATTCATTGTCCTTTCCAACTCCAATAACCAATGGACTCGACTTGCGTGCAGCAATCATCTGATTGGGGTTGCTTTTATCCAAGATCACAATGGCATATGCGCCAATGACTTCTGACAAAGCAATACGAACGGCATCAAACAAATTAGCCCCTGTCTTGTCTCTGATATCTTCAATAAAGTGAACCAAAACCTCGGTATCTGTATCGCTTTTGAAAATGTGCCCACGATTAATTAATTCAGATTTCAATGAGGCGTAGTTCTCAATGATCCCGTTGTGAATCAAAACCAAAGATCCATCATTGGAAGCATGTGGGTGAGCGTTGACATCATTGGGGGGACCATGGGTAGCCCAACGCGTATGTCCAATTCCCACATTTCCGCTTTTGTCTTGCATGCCCACTGCCTCTTCCAAATCTGAGACCTTTCCCTTGCATTTAAACAAGCTAAAAGCACCATTATGAATCATGGCAACACCTGCACTATCGTAACCACGATACTCCAAACGTTTAAGGCCTTTAATTAAAATATCATAAGCTGGGCGATCACCCAAATATCCTACAATTCCACACATAATTTTTTCTCCTTATTCAGCGAATGTAACAATAAGACGCGTATTTTCCGAAGGGTTGGCCGGATTGAAATGGGGGCCATGAGCCACCACTCGCTTTACACTCACGCCAGAGGTTCCTCCAATCAAGTGCAACGACGAAGGTGAAATATCCCCAGTCATTAAACGCTGTACGTATCTGGTAATATTAAATTTATATCGTCGTGTGCTGCTATTGTATGTACCTCCGATGGATTGTGAAACTTCATCCGGTAAGATTTTCAATTCCCCTTCGTCATTTTCATAACGCAAATACAAAACATCAAATGCTTTGAATGCCGCGTCGTATTCTACGGGAATAATTAATTCAGCTTTGTTGATGACTTTATTTCCTGCCTGCAAATTCATTAAAGTTGGCAAGTCAATGATTGCCTTTACGCCTCCTCCACTTTGAACATAATAATACTCATCGCCATTGACAGGGGTCGTTTTTACATTGGCCAATGCCGTGTTTTGATAGCGATGTTCAAAATAATTGTATCGAGCACAATCCGTGTTCACCACCAAATCAAATAGCAAAGTATCCGGTGTTGCCCCTGACAAATCTCGATAGTAAATGGTGATTTTGGTCGTTGGATCGATCAAGTCATAACGCATAACCGCGTCATATCTCCCTCTGGATTCAATGCAAACCCCTTTGAAATAAGACAAAAATGCAGCCTGTGAATCCAATACACTGGGGTCTGCAGGATGAGCAATATATTGACCCAATTCTATGTCCAAAGGAATTCGCAATTGCGGTACAGTGGTGTCTCCGCCTACAATTGCAGGATTCTTGGTATCGATACTGACCCATTCCGCTCCATCTTTTACCAAATCAGTGGGAAAAACACCTACCTGCTGATTGGCGGCATAGGTACTATCTTTGATCAAATCTTCCGACAAAGGATGAACCGCAAACCGCTGACGCATCGGCGTGCCATAATACGATGCATTAAAAGCCAATGACATTACCACAGAATCGATTTCCATTTGATCAGGAAATTCTGGCGTAAGAGCACTCAATCGGAATTGTGTGTAAGCCTTACAAACCGTTTCTCCCAACATGGGGTCTGATTGATAACCTACAACAGCCAAAGACAATTCATCGGTATTGACATCGTCTTCAACCGTAGTCTCCACTTCAATTTGAAAAGTATCGGTTTGAAAAGCACTCAAGAAATCCTCTTCAGGCAAAAATTCGGCGCCGTCTGTTACTTCTGGCTTTTTACATCCTAATACAAGGGCCGCGACCAAAAAAAGGCCAAGACCAAATGAAGCTATGCCGGTATATTTTTTCAAGCTAAAACAGATTTCACCGACAAAACGTGATCAAAGAACTCGTCTGTCGCAGAAAGATAATCGGTTTCAGCATATTGATTCAAAGTTGGGATTTCCAACTCTTGTGCAAATTTCTTCACATCTTCTGAAGCTGCCTCTTCCCCAAAAATCACTCCGTCGGCAAATTTCAACGCATTCTTCATCATTTCCGTATGCGTAGCTTTTTTTAACAAGTCAATGTCCGAGGCCTCAAAACCATCAAAGGCAACTTTCTTGTGGATGTCCTTGCTCACGGGACCTTCAAAATCCTGACCGTAAACGGAAACCACAATTTTTGAATCAGCAAAATGCGGATCCTGGCCGTATAGTTTCTTGACATACAATGGCATTAAACTACTAAACCAACCATGGCAGTGAATGATGTCTGGTGCCCATCCCAATTTCTTGACAGTTTCCAATACGCCTTTCGTAAAGAAAATCATGCGCATGTCATTGTCTTCAAACAAATTGTTCTTGTCATCGTGCAAAAAAGACTTGCGATGAAAGTACTCCTCGTTGTCAATGAAATAGACTTGCAAACGAATTTGAGGTATACTGGCTACTTTGATGATCAAAGGATGGTCAGAGTCATCAACAATTAGGTTCATACCCGATAAACGGATGACCTCATGCAATTGATGACGACGCTCGTTAATCTTGCCAAAACGAGGCATGAAAATTCTGGTTTCCTTTCCCCGCTCATGCACCGCTTGTGGCATCTGACGACAAGTTTGCGCAATGTGGCTTTCTGGAGAAAAGGGGAGAATTTCGTGACTAACGAATAGAATTTTAGGTTTGCTCATGAATGGGCTACAACTTTATAAGTATGCAAAGGTAAATAAAAAACTTTTTTGATTTGCGCAAATGGGTAGCTTTGGGGTCTGAAATAGAACACTTTTCTAAATGGAGATACTTTACACCGCTCAAGATTTGATCAATTGGCGCGACTCACAGCCTCAATCTTCTATTGGTTTTGTTCCCACCATGGGGGCGCTACATCAGGGTCATTTATCTTTGGTGGATCAATCCAAATTAGAAAATGACGTGGTTTTGGTGTCCATTTTTGTAAATCCGACCCAGTTCAACGACCCCCAAGATTTTAAAAACTACCCCAACACCATCGATGCTGATTTGGCGCTTCTCAAAGACTTGAACGTAGATGCGGTTTTTGTTCCCAGTGTTTTGGAGATGTATCCAGATTTGATAAAAGAGTCTTTTCACGTTTCTATTCTCACAGAAACTTTAGAAGCCAAAATGAGACCCGGTCATTTTGATGGAGTTATTACCATCATCAGAAAACTATTTGATCTGGCTCAAGCAACAAAGGTATACCTGGGTGAAAAAGATTTTCAACAACTCTCCATTATCCAAGCTTGGGTAAGGAAAGAAGAAAGAAAAGAAGTCATTGTGCCCTGCCCAACACTCAGGGAGCCCAACGGTTTAGCCATGAGCTCAAGAAATGTGCGCTTAAGTGAGTTTGGAAGAAAAAAAGCGGCACTTATTCATCAAATTCTGCAAGAAGTAAAATTGCAAAAACCCCATCAGAGTCCCCCAGACCTGGAAATATGGGCCAGAAGTGAATTCCTTCTTCACTCAGAATTTCAATTGGAGTACTTTGAAATCATCGATGCACACTCCTTTGGGCCATTGGCCGATTGGCAGGACAGTGAAGCCCCTTTGGCTGTTGTAGCTACCTTCTTAGAGGGTGTTCGCCTAATCGACAACCTGCGTCTTTAAGGGGCCAATAATTTAAATCCCTTGCCGTGAACGTTGATAATCTCCAAGCGCTCATCTGCTTTGAGGTGCTTTCTTAACTTGGCAATGTACACATCCATGCTACGACCATTGAAATAATTGTCATCCCCCCAAATGGTTTTTAACGCATAACTGCGCTCCATGATGGTGTTGCGATGCTTGGACAACAAAAACAACAACTCATTTTCTTTGGTTGTCAATTTGGTTTCTTCACCATTTAATGAGAGCTTTTGCTTTTTGTAATGAAAAACAAAATTACCCAATGTATCATCCGTATCCTCTTCCTCTGCCATCACAAAAGGATTGGAACGCTTTAAGATGACATTGATTCGAGCCAACAATTCCTCCATTGAAAAAGGCTTTGTCATGTAATCATCCCCTCCTGCTTCAAAACCTTTTAAAGTATCCTCTTTGAGGCTCTTGGCCGTTAAAAATAATATGGGGGTATGCTTGTCTTCCGCTCTAATTTCCTGAGCCACAGTAAATCCATCCTTGATCGGCATCATGACATCCAAAATGATGAAATTAAAATTGCCTCGCTTGAATGCCTTAATTGCCTCTTGGCCATCCGTTGCTAAATCCGTCTGATAACCCTTTGCATTTAAATATTCAGTCAATAACTGGCCCAAATTGGGATCATCCTCACACAATAAAATACTAATTGATTTCTTCATATTTCCTAGGTAGTTTGACAATAAATTGTGTTCCTTTTTTTATTTCGCTATTTACTTGTATGGTTCCTCTATGCTTGGTTATTACTCCCATTACGTAACTCAACCCCAATCCAAATCCTTTCACGTTATGCACATTGCCCGTCGGGACTCGGTACAGCTTTTCAAATATCTTTTTCTGATTTTCCTTGCTGATGCCAATCCCCTGATCGGTGATGGTGAAGACAAAGCTCCCCCCCTCATCGGTTGTCTTGATATCAATTTTAGGATTCTCTAAGGAATACTTCAACGCATTATCAATAAGATTAAAAATCATATTGGTAATGTGCATCGGATCCCCTTGAATTATGGGCGAAACACTCTGATAATCCTCGATTACAGATGCTCTTCTGTTTCTAAATTGTAAATCAAAACTCTTCAACACAGATTGGATGACATCATGGACATTCACGTCCTGAACCTTCATTCGCATTTGACCTTGCTCAAACAATGACGTTCTGAGCACGTTCTCAACGAGCATTCCCAACCGATTGTTTTCTTCCCTAATCATTTTTATGTAGCGGTCTCGACTGATTTCCGATTTCTTGACCTCTTCATCTCCCAAGACCTCACATGCTAGTGAAATGGTTGCAATGGGGGTCTTTAATTCATGGGTCATGTTATTGATAAAGTCACTCTTTAATTCACTCAACTTCCGTTGACGGTAGATGGTTAAAGCTGAATAAGTGAAGAGGCCTACAATGGAAGAAAGAAGTAAAACACTGATTATCAACATGCTCGACATAGAGCCCAGTAAGTACTTGCGTGTGTCTTCAAATCGGACTTCTAAATAATAATCCTGACTCAATGGATCATTGGGAAACAACAAACTGGTGAATACTTCCACTTCCGGATCCTTTAAATTTTCTGGGGTGTACTTCCAAAAAACACGATTGGATCGATCCCGAACTTGGGTGGAAAAAGGTGCTCGTATTCCCTCCTTTTCCATAAAACCCTGTATCAGTCCTTTCAATAATGAAGTATCCAAGCGTTCCTCTAAAGAAGGAACAATTTGCACCTCCACCCATTCAGCAATATCCTGATTGACGGCATTGAAAAAAGTATCGAGTGGAACCTCCTTGTATGTGGTATCTGTTATATTGGGCGCATGCAGTTTGGTCAATGGTTTGTCCACTCTTTCCAATTCGGAAGTGGTCTTGCTCATCGCACTGTAAACCCGATCAGAAAAGGATTGTTGTCTTAACAAATAAGTGTTGTGTACCCAATAAACTTGAAGCGCCAATAACCCCAAAAGAGAAAACGCTCCTGTGATTACAAGATATTTCACCAATTCCTTCCGCATGGCGGAAATTTACGGCTTTCTTGTTCACCGGAGCGTTTTACTTAACTTGATTTAACAGGCTAATTTTTTACCCATTTTTGAAGAGATTGATTATCACTTCCTTTCCATTTTAAAAAATAAATTCCAGAACTCCAATCGCTGGTATCTACCTCTTGTATTCGACCCATTTCTTCACTGTGCATTAGTCTTCCCTGAGCATCAAAAATCTCCAATCTTTGAATGTCATCAGAGCCTGAATATACATGAAGAATTTGGTTTCCTGGATTGGGCCAATACGTCATTTGTTCCATATTGGATTTTAAAAATCCGGCCATGGGTTCTTCTCCTCCTGCCGAGCACGCGGCGTAATTCTGCTGAGGCAAAACGGTCCAATTGATAGAAAAACCATAGTCTGCATTGATTCCATCACTCCATGCCAACGCTATGTTATTTCCTTCATTTTGCCATTGATTTCCAGACCAAGCATTGGCCAAAGCGGACATTGTTACCCCTACAACTTGACCTTGAATACAATAGGATCCTGCCTCTCCCCAATAATTTTTTCCATTGATTATTTGAGGTACATCAGCATCCACCAAATGCAAATGACTTCCGTTGCTCTCAAAAAAATTGTGCCCGGTTTGTTCATTGCCAATGAATTGGGCCTCCTGCTCCATTGTGATTCCCCAATTGCATTGGGAAACCTCACTACAACTCATGCTCAACTGTGCATGATCGATGCGAACACCCTCAAAATAATCAAATATTTTACACTGGTTAATGGTCAACTGTGCCTGGATTTCAGCACTTCCGTGAATACCAATATCACTTCCCTCGCCTCCCAATATGCATTGATCAAACATCCAAGTGTGGTGCATATCAACAAAATCAAATCCATGGCCGATGACTTTTCCATTGTGCATATTCCACGTGCCTGAATTCCACTTCCAAATTTCATCACCCACACTATACACCTCATCCATATAAATTTTCGAATGATCACCCGAAACGGAAAGATGATAAAACTGTGTCTGATGGTATTGGACTTTGTTCTCTATGCACAAGATATCCTGCCCTCCTTCATCAAAACCATTTTCTTGAATGAGTCTAATGTTCTTCATCAAAACTTGTGTTCGATGTTCCATCACGGCATCATTACCAAAATATACTTTTCCGTGAACACATTTCAATGATGAACCAGGCTCAGAAACTTCATTCCAAACGGCATAGGGAGCCAAACGAATTATTTCGTCCTGTTCATTTTGACCCGAAATGTCTAACTCACTTCCCTCTTCCAACCACCAATCGACATAATTTCCATCATCATAAGCTGACATTACGACTGTTCCGCCTTCGGTATTCATTGGCATTAAGGTCAAAGTCTGTTGGGCGCAAACCCGAACAGTTCCTCCTTCCATTCTTAACTCAGAGTCTTGGCCAATCAATTGAAAACTACCTCCGCAATAACTGACCCATGAACCCTTTTGAAGAATTAGTCTCCCTTCACAAAAGACTTCACCGCCTTCACTAATGACCAATCTTGTTCCTTCTTCCATGATCAATGTACTGCCAGGATGAATAAACAATCGACCCGAATCAAAAACATGAATGGTCGTTCCAAAAGAAGCTACCAACGTTGCCGTAGATAGACCTTGCTCATCACCAATATGTAAACTGCCTTGGTTGTGAATGTCCACATCCTGACGATGACAAAATGTTCGAATATGAAAGGTTTGATGACTACTCATCAAGGGGAAGTTCTGGGTTTCATGCAATGGCATTTGCGCATTGATCCATACACTATCCGATTGGTTTATCTCACAAGCTGGAAAATAGGTTTCTTCCCACTCGCCAAAATTAAAGGTTCCCCATTGGGTGTAATTGGACAAGTCATATGTGGCCTCCATTTCATCAAGCACTTGTATTAAAAATTCCATGACGCCTGCACCAATTGCGACATGCGGCTCATTGGAATTATAACATCCATAAACTCTATCAAAGGGCGTAATGTGACTGTTTTGAAAATATGCTGTCGCTATATTGGCATTATGGGTCGTATCAATAGCCCATGCGCTGGCCGCTGGAACAAAATTGTGCAAAGCAGCAAACTGATCGTTTTGTATTTGACCACAATTGTTGGTGAACGAAGATGTCGCGTTCAAAACATCCACCAATTGACCCACAGATTGTCGATACCCTCCGGCTGCGTAATCCAAAGGAATCAAGTTTCGTGGGATTTTCATCACCTCGTGGTGTTGCTGAAAAGTAAGATTATTCAACTGAAAACTGGTTTCCGTGTATATCGCATCTCCAATAACAACATGGGTTGATGTGTTGGCTGCATGGTCCAAATCACCAGGCAACGCGGACAACCTCAATTGAAATTCATTGCCTGGAAGAATTCCAAAAGCATCGCAATTCTCCTCCAATAAATAGGGTTCAGAATCCACGCTATTCATGGGATTGCCCAAAACATTTCCATTGGCAATCGCCACGTTCAATGTTTGAACCGGAAAGTTGAGGTTGGTCAAATAGTTCATGTATTCCTGCCGTTTCCATGGCTCTGCCACATTTCCCTCTGAGTCTAACCATTGATAAATCAATAGTTGCTTGGCTGCTGTGCGATCCAATGACTCCCAAACAAAGGTTTCTGCTTCAGCTGAAAATGAAGATAAAAACCACAAACCAGCTTGTAAACCCAATGGAATATTGGCACCAACATGCGGAGAATCCATGGAAATATAAGCCCCCGCACAATGGGGTATTCCATCTCTTTCCATTTCTGACAAGGCCACCCGTGCAACTTGTCCTCCCATGCTCGCCCCTGCAACCACCAATTGAAAATCACCGATTTTGTATTGGTTACATAGGGTGATCAAGGTCTTTAATGTCTGTGCGTTACCCCGAATATCAGCAGCTCCATCAAAAAAATCAAGGAGAATTAAGTCATAACCCCTGGATCGCAATTCCTCATACAATACTGAAGCCTGAGCCAACATGGGATAATTCTCAACATCCAACCCCAAAAATTGACACCAACCAAAATCACCATTGGCCCATTGTGAATGCGTGGTAGCGAAATCAATGCCCTCGACAAAAATGAAAGGCTTGTCCAGTATCTGGTCGTCACTTAACAAGGTAAATGCATCCGCCCAAAAAGTATCTCCTTCAAAATCCCCTGATATACGCCATGGATGGACCGGATTGCTCCCTGTCCAAGGCGGCATTTGCGGATTCCACAAGGTATTTTCACACCCACTCACGGTCAAGGTGGTTGTTCCCAATTTGAGTGATCCTTTGTAGGCTATTTTGGATTGAATCTGTCGGTTTCTTCTTTCCAAATACTGCACACTTATCCACTGATTTCTTGGCATTAAACGCCAACCATTGCCATCATCAAAGTCGTAATAGATATCCATGGTATCCGGAAGCAATTCACTCGGCATATAAAACCTCACCCACTCATCAGAATAATTTGATTGTGATAAAGCCGTGAAAAATGCACTTTGATATGACAGCTTATTGGCTTGCGCACTGTCCAAATAAAATATATCGCGCATACATGGATAAAGCACAATGCTGGAATTTTCCTGTTCCAAATTGAGATAAGGACTCCTAAAGTGCTGAATCTCTCGGTGTGGATATTCCACGGTATCTCGCAATATCGTTTTCCAATATTGCCAAGCTTGCGTGTTGGAAATCACCTCATTGAAGCCAATTGGCGGGAGCTCTTTTCCAGTTTGTCGAAAAAATATCGGGGGATTCTGTCCCACCTCTTGAGCTTGAAATTTTGTTATATATATCAATATAAATATTAGGGCAAGGCTAAGCCTGCACGTGTAATTTTTGCACATGTGATTAAAGTTTTAAGTTTGATGTATTAGTAGAAAATAGAAACCGCCAACGTATCCTGCGGAGCGGCGTTTAAAAAATTCAAATAGGTAAAGGGCCCTTGCGTTCCATCAGCAAAATTCACCTGATAAGCCACTTGATTACTGGCCAATCCCAGTGCGGGCAATACTACAGATGGAGTCACATCATTTAATATGTATTGAGACATAGACAAATTGGACATGGGATACACAGAAATCCCAGCGATGGCATTCACCTCTCCTGTATCCTGGATTGCAAATCGAGTCCAAGCCTTTCCGTATAAATAAAAAGTGCGGATGGTTTCACCAGGGGTAAAAGTAGACGACGTATTCACGCCCAGATCAATATGTTGATCGCCTGCCTTGGCATAAAAAAGGCTCGCATCATGCGTATCCTCAATTTCAAAATAACCCTGTGCATTGGTGGTTGTTTGTGCGGTGGATTGGTATTGACCCGAAGTGCTGTAATCACTGTATCGCAGCAAATAAACCTGGCCATTGACAATGGGATTGTCCGTGCCATACTCTCTCAGATACCCTTTTAATCCAGAGGGGTTATTGGGAGAGTCCGGTTGACAAGCTTGTAAAATCATAAAAGACATTAGGGTAATAAAAATTCGTTTCATGTTTTTTGTTTTAGTATTGAAGCAAATGTAGTTTCTACTGAAAGAATCTTGGCAACATAAATCAGCATAAATTATAAGGAAATTATGGGGTACTAAAAGACAAATTAAATTCGTCTATAAATTCATCCATGGCCGCGTTCATTTGGTCGTTACTTGCGCGTTTGGTTTCCTCTATGGCCTGTTCGGTTTCTTTCCATTCTTGGGTTTTGGAATTATCCCACCACAAAGACATCATCTTCCAATTGTAGTTTTTACTTTGATACAATGGCAACAATTGATTGCGCAACATTTTACTCCATTGTTTGCCGGCCTGAACCAATTCCCCATGATTATCGGGCAAAGTCAATGTATCTAAGGTTTGATCAAAACGATTGAGCAATAGAACAATGGAGTCATGCTTTTCCGTGAGATAACGAAAAGTCATGGTGTCAGCAAAACACCGGTCCCACCTATTCCATACATCCACAATCTCATGCTGACGAACCATGATGAGATTGCAATGCCATTGCGCCTTGCGCTGATCACCCACACAAGAAACGAGACCAATGCTCGTCAAAAACAACATCAAAATCACACCCTTCATCTCAACGAAAATACTGACTTTTCAATCATTATCATTAGCTTTGAACCCGAATTGAAAAAGCCTGAAACATACCTTGACCTGATTGACGGTTGGGTCCTTTTGGTAGACAAACCTATCACTTGGACAAGCTTTGACGTGGTGAACAAACTCAAAGGCCACTTAAAAGGACTGAAAAAAGTTCAGCCTGAAGAATGGAGAGATCGAAATGTAAAAATTGGTCATGCTGGAACTTTGGATCCCCTGGCTACTGGGCTTTTGGTTGTTTGTGTGGGTAAAAAAACCAAGGAGTTAGACCAACTTCAGACCGGTGTAAAAACCTACACCGGAACAATCCACATGGGCCAAACCACCCCCAGTTATGATCTGGAAACTACGCCCACTGGAAATTTTGAATTTGAAAATCTCACGATCGATGATTACCAAAAAGTAGCGCAATCCTTTTTGGGCGAGCAATGGCAAACTCCTCCCGTTTTCAGCGCCAAGCAAATCAATGGCAAACGTGCCTATGAATTTGCTCGCGAAGGCATCGAAGTGGAAATGAAAAAATCATGGATTGAAATTTTCGATTTCCAAATTACACGTTGCCAACCACCAGAAATCGATTTTGAAATTACATGCAGCAAAGGAACCTACATCAGAACCATCGCTCATGAATTTGGCCAAAGACTAAACAGCGGCTCTTATTTGCAGAATTTACGCCGTACCAAAAGCCTTCCATTTGATGTAAAAGATGCCATTTCCGTAGATGAATGGTGCGATTTTTTCTGGAAATGGAAGAATTTAGAAAAATAATTTGCTGTATTTCAATTAGTTAACACCTCGCCTCTTTACAACGCCTTCAGAAAGTTGTACATTCGCCATCCTTTTATAAATTAATTAATTGATAATCAAATGAAACTCGGCCAATTTCGCTATAAAGTTCCTGAAGAATTAATTGCCCAATATCCTGCGCATCACCGTGACGAATCTCGATTGATGGTGGTTCACAAAAAAACTGGAAAGATTGAGCACAAGATGTTCAAAGATCTTTTGAACTATTTTGAAGAAGGAGACGTTTTGGTGAATAACAATACCCGAGTTTTCCCGGCCCGCATGTACGGCAACAAGGAAAAAACAGGTTCCATGATTGAGGTGTTTTTGCTTCGCGAATTGAACGCTCAAAATTTCCTTTGGGACACCGTGGTTGATCCCGCCCGCAAAATCAGAATTGGTAACAAATTGTATTTCGGTGAAAACGACGAGTTGGTTGCTGAGGTCATTGACAATACTACTTCAAGAGGAAGAACGCTTCGTTTCTTGTTTGATGGAACCCATGAGGAATTCAAAGCCTTGATTTATAAACTGGGTGAAACACCGCTTCCCAGATACATCAACCGCCCCATTGAAGCAGACGATGAGTTTCATTATCAAACCATTTTTGCTAAACATGAGGGTGCCGTTGCTGCACCAACTGCAGGATTGCATTTCTCACGAGAGCTTTGCAAACGTCTTGAAATCAAAGGCATCAACATGGCAGAGTTGACGCTTCACATTGGTATTGGTACTTTCCGCACAGTGGAGGTAGAAGATCTAACCAAGCACAAAACAGACAGTGAACAATTGATCATCCCCGCTGAAACGGCACAATTGGTTAATGACGCTAAAATCAAAGGAAATCGCGTGTGCGCAGTTGGTTCTACCGTGGCTCGCGCTTTTGAATGCAGCATCAGTACGGATCAATTATTAAAGCCATTTGATGGTTGGGCGAGCAAGTTTATTTTCCCCCCCCACGATTTTGTTATTGCTGACAGTTTAATCACCAACTTCCACGAGCCAGAAAGTGTTTTGTTGATGCAAACCACCGCATTTGGGGGCCATGATTTAATCATGCATGCGTACAATGAAGCCGTGAAAGAAAAATACCGCTTCTTCTGCTACGGGGACGCGATGTTGATCTTAGGCTAAGTCCAGTGACTAAGACCTTATTACTTATACCTCCTTTAACCCAGTTGAATACGCCGTACCCCGCGACGGCCTATTTAACTGGGTTTTTGCGTCAACAAGGGCTACACTCCAGACAAGGAGATTTGGGCCTTGATCTGGTCTTATCCATGTTCAATACACAAGGCTTAACCGGCATTTTTGACGAAATCGAAAAAGGGGAATTCACACTGGCTCCTCATTTAAAAGCCACGCTTTTGAATCGCCAATTGTATGAAAATACTATCGATTCTGTTATTTCCTTTCTTCAAAATAAAAACTACACCTTGGGATACCGCATTGCCAAAGGCAATTACCTTCCCCAAGGGTCTCGATTTAATCAGGTAAAAGATCTGGAATGGTTCTTTGGAAACATCGGTGTTCAGGATACTGCCCGATACAAATGCACCATGTACTTGGAAGATTTATCGGATTTGATTCAAGCCACCATCGGGCCTCAATTTGGATTCTCAAAATATGCCGAACGCATTGCCCGAACCGCGGTTTCCTTTGATCCGATCGAAAAAGAATTACAAAAAGAAACAGGGTTTTTAGATCGTTTGCTCATTGAGTGTACCCAAAAGTACTTTGATGCTGAAGTTCCAGACTTCGTTGGTTTTACCGTTCCCTTTGGAGGAAATTTATACGGGGCACTTAAAATGGGGCAGTGGATCAAAGCCCATTATCCGCATGTAAAAATTGCCATGGGTGGTGGCTACCCCAATACCGAATTGCGTGAACTATCTGACCCGCGGGTCTTTCAATATGTGGATTACATCACACTGGATGATGGTGAAGGTCCGATATTAAACCTGATTAAAAATCTTTCCATTCCCGACGAAGAGAAAAAATTCAAGAGAACTTTTCACCTCAAAAACAATGAAGTTGTTTTCACTGACAATTTGCAAGGGGGTGATTTTTTGCATCAACAAAAACCCGCTCCATCCTACCAGGGTCTAAAATTGGATCAATATCTATCGGTGATTGATATGCCCAATCCCATGCATCGGCTATGGAATGATGGCCGATGGAACAAGATGACCGTGGCACACGGTTGTTACTGGAAGAAATGCAGCTTTTGCGATATTCATTTGGATTATATTGGTCGATATGACAAAGCCTCAGCGGAGCATCTGGTCAATCAAATGGAAGAACTCATTGCTGAAACCGGGGAAACAGGATTTCACTTTGTGGATGAAGCGGCGCCTCCAGCAGCGCTGCGTGATTTGGCCATAGAGATATTAAACAGAAAACTTCAAGTTTCGTGGTGGGCCAATATACGATTTGAAAAATCCTTTGATTCAGATTTATGCCAATTGCTCGCAGCCTCTGGATGCATTGCTGTTACAGGAGGTTTAGAAGTAGCCAGTCCTCGAATATTGGCTTTGATTGACAAAGGCATTACCGTAGATCAAGTGGCCCGTGTCGGCAAAGCCTTTAGCGACGCTGGAATTTTGGTTCACGCCTATTTGATGTATGGCTTCCCCACCCAAACCGCACAAGAAACCATTGACTCTTTGGAGGTGGTTCGACAGCTATTTCAGCATAACTTACTTCATTCCGGCCATTGGCATCAATTTGCAATGACCGTACACAGCCCCGTAGGTAAAGATCCTGAGAAATATGGCGTCATTAGAACCGGTCCTGAATTTCAAGGGTTTGCCAACAATGACCTTTACCATGAAGATCCCAAAGGGGCCCAACATGAACTTTTTTCTGATGGACTAAAAAAGGCCTTATACAATTACATGCATGGCATCGGTATCGATTTTCCATTAAAAAAATTCTTCAGCTTCGCGATTCCCGAACCCCTTGTCCCACGAACTCTCATCGACAGAAGCTTAAAAGCTACCCCATTGGATGAACCAACCAAACCTGGTTTTAGATTCTGCCTATTGCAAAACACCTTGATACTGAAAAAACAAAACGGTGGAAATAAAGAGGTGGAAATTCACGGTCCCAATGGTCTTGATTTGATTGAAATACCTATCAATGCAGCGCAATTCTTGGTAGATCACCAGTTGGAATTGGGTTGGAATTGTAAAAATGATTGGGATTACAATACGACCTTAGAAAAAATAGCTTCGTTGTGCAAAAAAACAACAGAAGAACTGGTTCAACAAAAATGGTGGAAAGCCTTCCGCCGCTATTTCATTGTTATCAAAGCTTAGTTCTCATTGCTTTGCCTTGAGTGTGGCGTACTTCAATCGATACTCTTCTGATCTTTTGGGATTGAAACTCGGCGTACTTGCAGCGTAATACCTAAAAAGCAAATAATGTCCCCGCATATCATCATGGTCCATTTTTACCAATTTCTTACCTGCCAATTCCACCTTTTCCCAATCTTGCATTCGCTCGTTTACCAATCCCAAAATCCACCAATAGTCAGCACACTTTAAAAAGGAATCGGGTACTTTTTTCAAGATGTCGTTGGCTTCTTTCAGTAATTCATTGCGCGTTTCGTAGCTGGTTGCGTGATGCAGATATAGGGCATAAGCCAACGAAAAATAGGGATAGTGTGTGTGCTTATCGTACCAATCCTCATATTCCTGCAAAGTGGGCATACTGTAACCATATCCCCGATTGGCGGATTCAAAAGCATAATAAGAAGCCTCCTCAATGTGTCCCGTCATTTCCGCCAACATCGCCATCTGAAACCATACGCCACAATGCGCAGTTATACCGATGGGCTCTCCTTCCCACCGCTCATTCTCCACCTCTTGTAGCCGCTGCTTTCCTCTAAAGAAAGCTTCTTCACCTTTGGTGGTGAACCGAGCCAAAAACATCAGATAATCCCATTCATACTCGGGAACCTGCCGCATTAATACCTGATAGCAAGTATCTGCCTTTTTATAATCTTTAAATTGAATGGCCAAATCCTTGCCGTGCATATTCAACGAAAAATCTTGTGGATAGGATTTTAATAGCTCATAGCAATAGGATTGAGCCTCCTTCCATTGCTCGTGGTTTTCAAGAAGAATCAAACGCTCGGTGCAAAATATCATTCGCTCCCTTTCATCCCGAGATAATTCGATGGCCAAATCAATATTCATCTGCGCTTTTGGCCATTCCTTTTTTCTACGCCACTTCATGGCCTCATTGAAATGATGCAATGGCGAATACTGCATTTGTCCGGGAATCGTCCAATTCCAGAAATGATTCTTTTCCCATGTCGCTTTGGTGTAGAGGGTAATGCCATAAGATTTTGATATATCCTCCTGCAAAGGCCAATAGGGGCTGAGATTCCAGGTCCAATTGCCTTCAAAAAACATCAAGCTGTCATAAACGGGCGTCCAACCCACAGGGTTCTCAGGAGACAATTCTTGAATATCGATCCGCATGGTTTTATTACCTTGATAAAACTCCAATCGATTATACTGAACACCGCCCTTATACTGCCAAGGCGGAGCGGAAAAAAGTGACAATTCTTTATCCAAGGAAAAGAGATAGGTACTGCTAATCCACGAAGGATTGCCGATATTCTCCAAAGTAAAAAAACGTGCCGAGTCGGCTTGCATCCCTTTAAAACGAAGAATGGCTCCTCCCCCTCCTCCCGGTTGGGAAAAAGATTGAAGAGCCATGAATAACAAAGCAATACTCAAAAGGCGCATTTGGCAAAAATTACAACGGAATATTACCGTGCTTTTTCTTGATTGGTGCTTCAGCCTTATTTTCCAACATCTCAAATGCGCGAATCAATTTTTCTCGGGTTTGTTCTGGCACGATAACCTCGTCAATGTATCCGCGTTCTGCTGCACTGTAAGGATTGGCAAACAGCTCCGCGTACTCTGACTCTTTTTCTTTCCACTTGGCTTCGCGATCAGCGGCTTCACCAATCTCCTTTTTAAAGATGATTTCAGCAGCTCCTTTGGCTCCCATTACGGCAATTTCCGCCGACGGCCAAGCAAAGTTCATATCCGCTCCAATGTGCTTAGAATTCATAACGTCGTAAGCTCCACCATAGGCCTTTCTGGTAATAACCGTCACCCGAGGAACCGTGGCTTCACTAAATGCGTAAAGCAATTTTGCTCCATTGGAAATAATCCCATTCCACTCTTGATCCGTTCCTGGTAAGAAACCTGGAACATCCTCTAAAACCAACAATGGGATATTGAAAGCGTCGCAAAAACGGACAAAACGCGCAGCCTTGTTGCTGGACTTAATATCCAATACACCCGCCAAATAAGCTGGTTGATTGGCTACTACACCAATGCTTCGTCCTGCAAGACGCGCAAACCCGACGATAATATTTTCAGCGTAATCCTTGTGGACTTCCATCCAAGAATCCGCATCGATGATTTCTTGAATCACCTCATGCATATCGTAAGGTTTCTGCGCATTATCCGGCACGATATCATTAAGCTTCTTGCGTTTTTCATTTCCTAAATGATAGGGCAAACTTGGCGCATCTTCTTCACAATTAGAAGGCATATAAGACAATAGCTGTCGAATATTCTGCAAACAAACCACATCATTCTCGGCAGTAAAATGCGTCACTCCACTCTTGGTGCTGTGCGTACTCGCTCCGCCCAAAGCCTCACTACTCACCTCTTCATGCGTCACTGTTTTCACCACATTGGGTCCCGTAACAAACATGTAGGAGGTATTTTCTACCATCATGATGAAATCCGTTAAAGCTGGGCTATAAACAGCTCCTCCCGCGCATGGGCCCATGATTGCACTGATCTGGGGTATGACGCCACTGGCCTGCACATTGCGATAGAAAATGTCTGCATACCCACCCAGTGAAACAACGCCCTCTTGAATTCGAGCTCCTCCACTATCATTCAAACCAATCAATGGCGCTCCATTTTTCATGGCCAAATCCATTACTTTACAGATTTTCTGTGCATGGGCCTCGGCCAAAGAACCACCCATCACGGTAAAGTCTTGAGAAAATACATAAACCAAGCGACCGTGAATCTTTCCATATCCCGTGATCACACCATCACCCAAATACTTCTCCTGATCCAATCCAAAGTTGGTACTGCGATGAGTTACCAACATGCCGATCTCCTCAAAGCTCCCTTCATCTAACAAAACCGCTACACGCTCACGTGCAGTTAATTTTCCTTTTTGATGTTGCGATGCAATGCGCTTTTCTCCACCCCCCAACAATGCTTGGGCTTGAAGATCCTGAAGTCTATTTACCTTCTCGTTCATACGGCGAAGATAAAAAACTAGAGCCCTTTATTGGGATAAAAGTGTTTGAGAATAGGGGTGTTGGGGATGCTCAAAAACATCGGAAGTTTTGCCCACTTCCACAAGTTTACCTTTTTGCATAATCATCACCCGATCACACATGTAACGCACGACGTGCAAATCATGCGAAATGAACAAAAAGGTTAGCCCCAATTCTGCTTTGAGTTGATTCAATAAATTCAATACTTGCGCCTGCACCGAAACATCCAACGCCGCCACACTTTCATCACAAATAATACATTCTGGTTCAGCAGCCAAGGCCCTAGCTATAACAATGCGCTGTCGCTGTCCACCTGAAAAAGCATGTGGATATTTATTCAAACTTTGCTCGGGATCAGGCATGCCTACTTTCTCCATCCAAGCAACGGCTCTTTTCCAACGATCCGTGGAATCCTTTCCTATGCCATGAATTTTCATGGGCTCCATCAATTGCTCGCCGATGGTAATTTTTGGATTCAACGATGAAAATGGATCTTGAAAAACCATCTGAACCCGCTTTCTATCCTGTTTCCGGATGCCTTGCTGATTGGAAAACCAAAGAGATCCCTTCCAATGCACCTCGCCTGAAGTGATGGGAATTAAACCCATCAGCATGCGAGATAAGGTTGACTTTCCGCACCCGCTTTCTCCGATCAATCCCAAAGTTTCTCCCTGAAATACTTCAAAATTGACTTCCGAAACTGCAGTAAATTTTCCGTATGTCTTGGTCAATCCCTTAACTTGAATCAACGGCTCCCCAATGACACTGGTGGGCCGGGACACTTGGGCATCTGGATTTTGTAAGGTTGGCAGATAATACAATGCCGATTTCCGATGCGGTCTGCAATTCAACAATCCTTGGGTATAAGCCTGCTGAGGTTGGGAAATCACCTGTTGCGCATCGCCTTGCTCCACCACTTTTCCCTTTTGCATGACAATGATTTCATCCGCCACAGATTGAACCACGGCCAGATCATGCGAAACAAATACCATGGCCATATGACGCTTCAATTGTATGGCTCTCAGCAAGTCCAATACCGCCTGTTGCACAGAAACGTCCAAGGCTGTAGTAGGCTCATCAGCGAGTAAAATCTCAGGTTCACAACTGATCGCCATGGCAATCATCACCCTTTGACGCTGACCTCCCGACATCTCATGGGGGTATTTGTCAAAAGCCATTTCTGGTGACGGGATTTGTACCTCACCAAAGAGAGCGATCACTTTTTCCCGGGCCTCCTCTTGGGTTAATCCCAAATGCAATTGAATGGCCTCCGTGATTTGCTCACCCACCCGCATGGTGGGATTCAGTGCGCTCATGGGTTCTTGAAATATCATTCCAATGCGCTTGCCACGCCATTGGCGAATCATGGGATTTTTAGGATCCCATTGGCCTTCCATTCCAATGCTCCCTGAGGGATATTGAAAAAAATCAGGATTTAATTGAAGCAATGTCAGACAAGACAATGTTTTTCCGCTCCCCGATTCCCCAACAATGGCCAAACATTTTCCGGGAAAAAGGGAAAATGAGATTTCATGCACCAGGGTTTTATCCCCGGCTTTTATACTCAGTTTATCCAGCGTCAACAAAGGCTTCATTGTCCTTTAAACCAACTGGCGTATTTGATGTAATTATTGGCAATGCGTTGCACCTCTCCTTGAAAAAGTTCAGGTGTCAAATCCTTTACTTTTTTAGCAGGGACGCCCGCATACACACTACCCGATTCAACCACGGTATTCTCCAAAACCACAGATCCGGCAGCGATAATGCAATTCTCGTGGATAACGCAATGATCCATCACAATGGCACCCATGCCTATCAATACATTATCGTGAATCGTGCAGCCATGAACTATGGCGCGGTGGCCTATACTCACATTGTTTCCAATGGTTGTTGGCGCTTTCTGATAAGTACAATGGACAATCGCGCCATCTTGGACATTCACTTTATTGCCCATTCTAATTTGGTGGACATCCCCTCTAACCACCGCCTGAAACCAGACGCTGCATTGATCGCCCATCACGACATCACCGACAATGGTTGCATTCTCTGCAACATAACAATCCTCGCCCATTCTTGGCGACTTTCCTTCAACAGGCAATATCAATGGCATATCTAATTATTTTTTTGAGCAATGGCCTTTTTCAATTCCGCGGCATTGAATGCGCGCTCATTGATTCCCATAAATGTCTTTCTGATGTTTCCATTCCACATGTAATGAACCCCTGGCGTTTCCCCGTCATCTCCGATGATGGTCCAAAACGTTGGAATATCCAAAATACGATAAGGGAAATTCTTTCCTGCAAACTTGAAGAATTCTGGAATCTTCTCTGCCTCTTCATCCATGAAGAAAATATACACCGGTGGAAAATCTTTTTGCTTCGACATTTGCGCCAATTCCTTGGCCGTGGCTTGACAATGATCACAACCTGGAGCAAAGAAACAAACGATGGCCTTGCCTTGATCAATATTGGCTTTTTTTCCATTAAACACCGCATACTTGGTGTAATTAGAAACCACCTTGGCGGGCCCTTCTTCAATGACCCTGGTTTGGGCCGTGTCTTGCTTTTGATCCACTGACGTTCCCTCCGATGGTGCTGTCGCCGCGGGTGCATCTTGAACGGGGTTATCCACATTTTCTACCAAAGGTTCAACCGTTGTTTCCTTTTTAGGAGAGAAAGGAAACCCTGCAAAAACCAATAGAGAGCTCATAGACCAAATCAACAACAACAAACTGAAACGATGGGTCATCTCTTTCTCGGTGGTCATTTTATACAACCAAGCCAAAATCCCGATTGTCGCTACATTTTTAAGAAAGGCCTCCAAAGGAGTCATCGGAATCAATTGGCCAAAACATCCGCAATTGCCATTCATGGCGCCATGCTTCACCATCTCAATGGACAAGTGAATACAAAAAACAACCAACAATGCAATGGTAGCTGGAATAACAATTCTTTTTAAATAATGCGGTTGCAAAATCGCCACACCGATGGCCAATTCCACACCCAACAAGAAACGAACAAAATAAGGGGCCGTTTCCCAAGAGGCAATGCCCAAATCAATCAGTTGTTTTTCAAATGCCCAAATGGGGAACATTTTGGCCAATGCAGAGACGATAAAAAGCGCAAAAACAACAAAGCGCAAAATCCATTGGAGAGTATTCTTATTCATTCTTTTATTTTTTTGACCGTGCTTCACAAATCTAATGCCGAATAGAATATTTGTTACGGCTTCATTTATTTTTGTTTCATGAACCCCTGTTGGAAAACAATTTTGAATCGAGTCGTTGTTTTATTTCTATTGATGCTATCCGTGAAATCGATTCATGGTTCTAGTCCATACAAGGGACTACATCATTGGTCAAGAAGGCCCGATAATGTACGTGGCGTGGCCATTGCATTGGACTGCACCTTGGGATTTTTTGGTGTCCACCGCATGTACTTGGGAACGGACCCCAAGGTTCCTGTTTTCTACACACTCTCCATGGGCGGAGGCGGTTTGCTTTGGTTAGTAGACTTGGGGGTATTGATTGCCCACAAAGACATTACACCATTCATGAACAATCCGCACATGTTCATGTGGGCCAAGAAAGAGGAAACGCCAACAGAAGAAAAATCACTGCCTGCGGTTGGCGAGTAAAATGGGCGGGCCACCAGAAAATGGGTTGCCGCTTCCGCCAATGCTTTTGACATTTAATCCGGCAGCGCTCATGATGGCGCGATCCCCAAACTTATTTCTGATTTCATCCAAGGCCGAATACAAATCTTGGCGTTCATCCGATTCATCAAACAAATTCATCTGTTGCCCCCCGCTCACCAAGTGACTGAAACGAAGACCAATCAGGCGAACCAACATCCGTCGATCAAATAATCGATCAAACAACTCATGCACCGCAGGCAAAATCAAATGATCCGATGATGTGTATGGAATTCGGCATTGCATCGTGTGGGTTTGAAAATCCGAATAGCGCACTTTAACCGTGATGCAGGAAGTAAGCTTGTGCCCTTTGCGAAGTTGATAAGCCAGATTCTCCGTCATCGCTACCAAAATACTTTTCAGCTTGGCCACATCGATGGTGTCTTTATCAAAGGTGCGTTCTGCAGATATACTCTTCCGCTCTTGATACTCCACCACCGGGCTGTTGTCTTCTCCATTGGCCTTTTTCCAAATAACCAATCCATTTTCTCCCAACGCGGCGTGCAATAAATCGGGCTTCATCTCCTGAACCGTTCCGATGCGCTGAATACCCATATTGCGAAGTGTTTGGTAAGTCTTATCGCCTACCATGGGTATTTTTCTGATGGACAACGGTGACAAAAAAGGTTTCTCAGTGCCCTGCTCCACCCACATCTGATTGTTGGGCTTGGCCTCTCCTGTGGCCACTTTAGATACCGTCTTGTTGGCAGATAAACCAAAAGAAATGGGCAATCCCGTTTCCTTAATTACACGCTGTCTCAACTCTGCAGCAAATCGATAACATCCAAAAAATTTATCCATCCCCGTGAGATCGCAATAAAACTCATCAATGGAAGTCTTTTCAAAAATGGGAACACTCCCCTGAACAATCTCACTCACCATATCAGAATACTTCATGTAATTGTGAGAATTTCCTCGAATAATCACAGCCTCCGGACAAAGCTGCTTGGCCAGCTTCATGGGCATAGCGGAATGAACACCAAAAGCACGCGCCTCATAGCTGCATGCCGCTACGACGCCCCGATCACTGGTCCCGCCAACCAATATAGGCCTACCGTTTAATCGGCTATCCATCAATCGCTCCACAGACACAAAAAAAGTGTCCATGTCCATGTGCATGATTGATCGATTGGGCCTCATTTGATAATGGTGATGGTCGTTTGAGCGAAAGTAATTTTAAATCTTTCGAGTTGTCGCAATGTGAAAAAATTTTACACTTGTTGATTCCCGCGCAAACGAAGCCTTTTTTATTAATTGCTTATCTTCGCTTTTTAACATTCAAAGAATGAGCAGTAGTTTAAAAATTGGTGTCTTGGGTGGAGGTAGCTGGGCTACCGCTTTGGTGAAATTGCTTTGCGGTCCTGATAGCAAAGTGCATTGGTGGATGCGTAACCAAGAAGCCATTGACCATATTCAACAGTTTGGGCACAACCCCAACTACATTCAAAGCATCGAATTTAACTTGGATCAATTGGTGATTACCTCTGATCTTCAATCTGTAGTAGACTATTGCGATTACTTGGTGGTGGCCATTCCTTCTGCCTTTTTGCATGAAACCATGCAGCACTACCAACCCCGTGGCTTGGAAAACAAAATTATTTTCTCGGCTGTAAAAGGGATTGTCAATGAGTTTGATGCGATTCCCGCTCGTTACTTCCACAAGCATTTCAACATTCCTTACGAAAATATTGGGATCATCTGCGGTCCTTGTCACGCAGAAGAGGTGGCCATGGAAAAGCTCTCCTACCTCACCATTGGGGCAATTGATATCAACAAAGCGGAAATCATGAGCCAGCGCCTGGCCTGCCGATTTATCAAAACAACCACCACTGAAGATGTATTTGGAGCGGAATTGGCCGCCATTCTAAAGAACGTATATGCCGTGGCCTCTGGTATTTGCCATGGTATTGGTTTTGGCGATAACTTCCAAGCGGTGTTGGTTTCCAACGCTATCCGTGAAATAGAAAGATTCCTCGACGCCGTGCACGAAGTACACCGCGACGTTAAATCCTCGGCTTACTTGGGTGACTTGATGGTAACTGCTTACTCTCCATACTCCAGAAATAGAACATTTGGAACCATGATTGGTAAAGGATATAGCGTAAAATGGGCCACCATTGAAATGAATATGGTTGCGGAAGGATACTACGCCACCAAGGGAATTCACGCCATCAATCAAAAATTCAATGTGGACATTCCTATTGCGGACGCCGTTTACAGAATTCTGTATGAAAAGGCTGCCCCTGCCATGGAAATGCGCAAATTGACTGATTTGTTAAACTAACCCACACAACATGCACAGGGCAACCTATTCCATGCGAAATGGTCTTTGGAATGGGATGCGTGTCTTATGGTTCATTTTGGCTTTGCTTGTGGCTCCTTTGGGTTGGGGGCAATTGCAATTTATTCCCAACCAAGGACAATGGGAAGAGGACGTAAAATTCATGTCCCATGTGCCTGGCGGTCGCGTTTGGGCCAATACACAAGGATTACGCTTTGAACTTTTTAATGCCGCCTTTTTCCAAGCGCTGCATCCCGGAAAGCATCCCGAGGAATTGCCTAAAGGCCATGTCTTTGATTGCCAATGGAAAAATGCTTCGCCCGCAGCTCAATGGCGTGGCGAAAAACACTTCTCTTTTTACCATCAATATTTTTTAGGGAATAGAAAAGGAAGAACCTTGGTATATGAATCAGGTTCGTTGGTTAGCGTATACCCTGGAATTGACGCCCATTGGGGATCTGTGGACCAACACCTCAAATACGACTGGCGTATACAACCGCATGCCAACCCGCAAAATATCATCATCGAGTGGGACAAAAAGGTTCAGGTGGCGCTGCACAATGGTGACCTCTTGATTCAATCCTCTACCGGTACAATCATCGAGAAAAAACCATACGCCTTCCAATGGATTAATGAGAAAATTGTTCCTGTTCCTTGCGAATATGTCTTGAATGGCCACACGGTAACTTTTGCCTTGGGATCGTATGATGCACAATATGAATTGGTCATCGACCCTGAGATTATTTTCTCTACTTACATCGGCTCCATATCATCCACCTTTGGGTTCACAGCAAGCAACGATCTCGCTGGAAATCTAATTAGTGGCGCCACGGTATTTGGTCAAAACTATCCCACCACGCCCAACGCATTTTCAATCAACTTCAATACCACTGCCGGGAATATTTATGACCTGGCCATCACCAAATTTACAGCGGATGGAAGTTCCCTGTTGTATTCCACGTTCATTGGCGGCGAAGCACAAGAAACGCCACATAGTATTGTCGTCGATAACAACGACAATATTTTTATAATGGGCGTTACAGGGAGCGCCAATTTTCCCGCGCAACCCGGTGCCTTTGATCCGAGTTTTTCCCCAGGAAGTGCACTCAACATGAACACTTTTTTCTATGGCAATCATCCGCAAGGCGCTGATCTGTTTGTCGCCAAATTGGACAATGCCGGGGGGTTAACAAATTGTACCTTCTTGGGAAACAGTGACCCTGACGGTTTGAACTATGCCTCTGGATTGTTTTACAATTACGGGGATGCTTTCAGAGGCGAAATCAACATTCACCCCAACGGAAATGTTTTTGTCGCTACCACCGTGAGGGGCAGTTTTCCTGTCACTGGAAATGCAGGACAATCTTCCTTCGGTGGCGGGGCATCCGATGGTGCTTTGGTTGTGCTGTCCTCCGATTTAGAAAACCTTCTGTACGCCACTTATATTGGAGGGTCCAGCGATGATGCTTGCTATGCCGTTCAGTTTGATAATGCCGGACAAATTCTCATTTGTGGCGGAACAAAAAGTGTCAATTTTCCTATTCCCAATGGCGGTTTTGACAGCAATTTCAATGGCAATGTAGATGGTTTTATCCTTAAAATGAATCCCGTAAACTTTGCCATAGTGGGAGGAACTTACATTGGGACCTCTGACTTTGACCAAGCCTTTTTTGTTCAGTGTGACAACAACAACAATGTATATGCATTGGGACAAACCAATGGAAATATGCCCATCACAGCTGGATGCTACGGGCAACCCAATAGTGGTTTGTTTGTTCAAAAATACAACAACAACCTAACAGCACTCACCTGGAATACCGTTATTGGAACCGGGAGTGGCGAAGTGGACCTTTCGCCTACGGCTTTTTTAGTCAGTGATTGCGAACAAATATTCCTCAGTGGTTGGGGAGGTGGAGTAAACAACTATTGTGGAGGAGCTCCCTACACTTGCATGGCCACCTCCAGCACAACATTGGGTTTGCCCATCACTGCCAATGCACAACAAACCACTACGGATGGCGACGATTTTTACTTGTGTGTCCTTTCACCCAACGCCACCAACATTGTGTACGGATCGTTTTATGGAGGCGCTGTTTCCTCTGAACATGTCGATGGAGGAACCTCAAGGTTCAGCAAAAACGGATTTGTTTACCAAGCCGTTTGCGCAGGATGCCAGGGGAATGACGACTTTCCAACTTCACCTGCTGCTTATAGTGCAAGCAATCCCAGTGGGGGCTGCAACATTGCGGTATTTAAACTCTCATTGAGCCCCATTTATGCCGATGCCAATTTGGATGCGCCTGGGGACATTTGTCCCAATCAACCCATTTCATTTCAGAATCTATCCACGGGAGCTACGCTTTTTGAATGGGATTTTGGCGATGGACAAACATCCACCGATTTTGAACCTCAACATGCTTATGCCAATCCAGGTAATTACACCGTGCAGTTGGTTGCGTCTGATGCCGTTCTTTGCTTGCTTGGCGATACAATCGCCATTCCCATCACCGTTTCTCCGCTTCCCTCCATTGATATCCAAAACACAACGCCATTCTGCGAAGGAGGCTCCATTCCTGTAACAGCATTGGCCAATGGTCCAGTTCAATGGACCCCAAACGAATATTTTAATGACCCAATGACCCCGTCATCCATTGCTAATCCCGATTCCAGCATTTGGCTGTACGCCCAAACCTACAACAGTTGTGGTACCGCAATAGATAGTATTTGGCAAGAAGTATGGCCCATCAATGTGCAGATCATGGACAACCCGAGTATCTGCCTGGGTGAGTCGGTGGTACTGAATGTCAATGGTGGAGACAGTTACATTTGGAGCGCCGATCCTACCTTAAGCGATATCAATATCGCACAACCCACGGCAACGCCCAGTGCCACAACGACCTATTATGTCGCGGTAACCACAGTAGACGGTTGCGTTTATGAAGATTCGATATCGGTCGCTGTATTTGACCAACTTCCGGGATTAACAGCCTATCCCGATGTGCATATCTGTTGGGGAATCCCAACTTCGTTGGATGCGGAAATCGCCAATACCTATCAGTGGCAACCCGCCAATCTTTTTGACAACCCCAACATCGCGCAGCCCACCATCACCCTATTTCAGGACACTTTGATCACCTTGAATATGACCAATGGTTGTGGTGCTGGATCGGCTACTTTTTGGGCTTATGTCGAAAATCCAGATGTCCTTTTGGCCTGCCCTCCAGCGGTTTGTACTGGCGACACCCTGCTGGCGGAATGCAGTGGTGCGCAAGATTACCAATGGCTGCCCTCTTCATGGATCATGGACACATTGGTCAATGGCGCAAGTCTGATTCCTGGAGCTTCAGGAACACTCATCGTCATCGGAACTGATGCCTTTGGATGCATGGATACCGCTCAACAATGGATTAATCTCCTCCCCCTACCATTTATTGATCTCCCGGATTCCGTGTACTTCGACTATCCCGAAGCCGCTTGGGTATCTCCAGAAACGAATATCACTACTGGACAATGGTCCCCTACTGAATTTGTCCTTTGCGACACCTGTGCTGCAACGTACATTTCTCCTGTATATCCCATGGAGTATTTCTTCACCATCGCTGATGACGCAGGATGCGGCGCAACCGACAGCGTCAAGGTTATTCCGCTGTATCCTTTTTGGGTACCCAATACTTTTACGCCCAATCAGGATGGATTCAATGATGGATTCAAAGTCATTTCTTTTTTCCCAATGCCCTTTTATCATTTCCAAATCTTTGATCGATGGGGAATGTCCGTTTTTGAAACTACGGATCCCAATCGCGGATGGGACGCCAGTTTCAATGGGTATTATGTTCCACAAGATGTTTATACTTGGCAGTTGAAATTTGTTCTTCCAACAGGTGAACAGAAGCATCGCGGGCATGTCACTATTCTTCGGTGATTGTTTTACATTTGCCGTCATAAACAAAAAACATGGCTTACTCTTTTATTTCCATCGACCAACAAGACGCTGTTCTTGTTTTGACCATCCAACGTCCTGATCAATTGAATGCTTTGAACAAAGCCACCATCGAAGAATTGAATCTCGCTTTGAATGAGGCAGATCAAAACACTTCTATTCGATGTGTCATCATCACCGGTTCAGGAACAAAAGCATTTGTTGCGGGTGCAGATATCAAAGAGTTTGCAGGGTTTTCTGTAGAGCAAGGAGAGGCTTTAAGCCGCGATGGGCACAATTTGTTGTTCAATCGCGTTGAAAATATGAGCAAGCCTGTCATCGCCGCCGTCAACGGTTTTGCGTTGGGTGGAGGATTGGAATTGGCCATGAGCTGTCATTTCCGCTATGCGTCTGAAAATGCAAAATTAGGATTGCCTGAGGTAACCTTGGGGGTCATTCCCGGATACGGTGGAACGCAACGATTGGCGCAATTGGTGGGCAAAGGAAAAGCAATGGAAATGATTACCTCCGCGCAAATGATTGGTGCTGCTGAAGCCAAAGAATGGGGCTTGGTTAATCAAGTGGTTCCCCAAGAGGAACTCTTGAATACCTGTATGACCATCGCGCAAAAAATTGCCACCAATTCTCCTCGTGCCATCTCCGCTGCATTGCGTTCGGTGTTGTCCGGATACAGCTACGCCGAAAGTGGCTTAAACACTGAAATCAAAGAGTTTGGCGAATGCTTTGGTACAGCAGATTTCAAAGAAGGGACTACGGCTTTTATGGAAAAAAGAAAACCTACTTTTGAAGGGAAATGATTGAAGTAGAAATTATCAATCACTCCGCCTTCGACCTTCCCGCTTATGCCACTGAAGGAGCCGCTGGATTGGACGTTCGAGCCAATATCGAGGACGCCATTGTATTGAACCCTTTGGAAAGGCAATTGATTCCAACGGGGCTATTTGTCGCTATTCCCTTGGGCTACGAAATTCAAATTCGTCCTAGAAGCGGATTGGCTTTCAAGCATGGCATCACTGTACTCAATACACCCGGCACCATAGATGCGGATTATCGTGGCGAAATCAAAGTGCTTTTGGTCAACTTGAGCAATGCTGCTTTTACCATCGAACCCGGTGAGCGCGTAGCTCAAATGGTTTTGGCCAAACATGAGGTATTGTCTTGGAAAACAACACAAGAACTTCCTTCTACCGAACGTGGTGCTGGCGGATTTGGAAGTACTGGTGTAAAATAAATTAGTATCCTGCTTTTTCTCGAACACGCTGTAGCGTCTTGCTAGCAACGGTTCTCGCCTTGTCGGCACCTTGCTTGAGTACATGGTTCAATTCAATTGGATTGGACATCCATTGGTTGAATTGCTCGCGCTCATTTTTGAATCGATCCAATATCGCGCCCAACAAATCCTTCTTGGCGTGTCCCCAGCCGTATCCGCCTGCGGTCAACTTATCACGCAATTCTTGCGTGGTTTGTTCGCCAGCAATCAATTGCATCAAAGCACAGATGGCATTGGCATTGGGATCCTTGGGGTCTTCCAACGCGGTGCTATCGGTGGCTATTTTCTTGTTGATGACATCCTTCAATTCCTTTTCAGGAAGAAATACATTGATGAAGTTGTCATAGCTCTTGCTCATCTTTTGTCCGTCAGTGCCCGGAACATACATGGTATCCTTGTTCAACTTCACCTCAGGCACCACCAAAGTTTCGCCGTAAATGCGATTGAAAGTACTGGCGATGTCGCGCGTAATTTCCAAATGCTGCACTTGGTCTTTTCCAACAGGAACCCAATTCGCATCGTACAACAAAATATCTGCTGCCATTAAAACAGGGTAGGTAAACAACCCCGCATTCACATCAGCTAGGCGATCACTTTTGTCTTTAAAACTATGGGCATTGGCCAACATGGGGAAAGGTGTCAAACATGATAGATACCAGCAAAGCTCTGTCACTTCAGGAACATCACTCTGTCTGTAGAAAACAGATTTATTCGTATCCAAACCCATCGCCAACCAAGTAGCAGCAACGGCCAAGGTATTTTCTCTCATCTTAGCCCCATCTTTGATTTGGGTCATCGAATGAAAATCTGCAATGAATAAAAACGACTCATTGCCCGGCGTTCTACTCATTTCGATCGCAGGCAAAATAGCACCCAAGATGTTTCCCAAGTGTGGGACATTGGTGCTCTGTATTCCAGTTAAAACACGTGACATGTTGCAAAGATAGGAACTGTAGGAATCCAATGAAGTCTTATTATCTTAGCGCCATGGGATTTGTATTTGGAAAAAAGAACTACATCATACTGGGCATAGGACTGGTGATATTGATGATCGGCTATTTGTTGATGAGCGGAGGTGCTGCCACCAGCGCTGATGAATTCAACGCAGAAGAGTTGTTCAGCACACGACGCATCACTGTTGCGCCCATCGTGGTTTTGATAGGATACATCGTGGTTGGTATAGCCATCATGTACCGCGAGAAAAAACGCTAAATCCATTTCCGGTGAGCATTTTAGAAGCGATCATCATCGCGATTGTGGAAGGAATCACAGAATTTCTTCCCATTTCCAGTACCGGTCACATGATCATCGCCCAAGCCTTATTGGGCGTGGAGTCTGACCAGTTTACCAAAGCCTTTACCGTTATCATTCAATTCGGTGCCATCACCAGTGTTTTGGCTCTGTATTGGAATCGGTTTTTTCAATCGATTGATTTTTATTACAAACTTCTAGTAGCCTTCATTCCTGCCGCCATTTTTGGTTTACTTTTGGGCGATTACATCGACGATATGTTGGAACAGGTAGATGTCGTAGCCGTTTCATTGATGTTGGGCGGTTGGATTTTAATCTATTCCGATAAGTGGTTTGCCAAAAATTTTGAATCTCCTGAAGCGCCAGTTACTTCCAAGAATGCCTTGGTGGTGGGTTTGTTTCAGTGTATCGCATTGATTCCCGGAGTGTCTCGATCTGCCGCCACCATCATTGGTGGAATGACCATGGGCTGGAATCGCAAACAAGCCGCGGAGTTCAGTTTTTTCTTGGCAGTTCCCACCATGTTTGCTGCATCGTTAAAGAAAACCTATGATGTTGTAAAAATCGACTACCACATCATCACCGACCATTGGGGCATTATGCTCTTGGGGTGCGTAGTTGCAGCGATTGTTGCCTTCTTGTCTATCAAAACGCTGATGGTTATGTTACAGAAAAAAGGCTTTGCCGCTTTTGGCTGGTACCGAGTTATTCTTGGCGGCACCATCCTCGCGCTTTTGATGGCCCGTGTGCCGTTGGAGATTATGGAGTAGGGTATATAAATAGATTCAAAACTTCCGTATAAAGCGAATCTTTCCTTGCTTTTAATATCGATTTTATTAAGTTGATCCGTATAATATTTATATATTCGTAATAGCAATGAATTGCTTGATTAATCAGATTTGAATAACGACATGTGGCGAAAAATAATTAATCAAAAATCAAGCTATGGCGATTTTTAAACCTAACATCCAACGAAAAATGAATGCTATTTTCAAAATTACCACTTTTATTTTTTTTACCCTTATAAACACTGCTATCAATGCACAATCTTCAGCAGAGGAGGTTATTTATTTGAAGAATGGGAGTGTCATCAGGGGGATCATCGTTGAACAAGTACCTAATCAAAGCCTGAAAATTCAAACAAAAGACAAAAATATTTTTGTTTTCAATTTCGAAGAGATCGAAAAAATCTCCAAAGATTTACTTCCAGAATCAAATATTACTGAGCAAAATAAAAATTCATATGATAAATCAATTGAACTTTTTAATCAATCAAACCAAAGGGCATTTATTCTCTTGAATTGCGGTTACGCTCTTAGCATGGGTGCTCAGAATATTAGTTACTACAGCTTTTACAATGAAACAGTAGGTAGTTCTTCTTATAGCTCAGAACAAGTAAATGTATCTTTAGCAAAAGGTTTAAGTTTAGGAGGCGCATTAGGGTATATGTTTAATGACCATTTCGGTGCAGAATTATGCATTTCTTATTTAAATGGTTCAAAATCAACCGCTACGGCAAAAGATCTATTGACAAATCGAACAATCGATAAATCTCTCTCTGCGAATATGTTTAGGATTAATCCAACAATAATTATTTCTTCAGGAAAATCTAGATTTAGTCCATATGCAAAATTTGCATTGGTCATTGGTTC